>NZ_JBQQBY010000030.1:0-101790 GCF_052246385.1 Streptomyces sp. 8N616
CCACCCACCCGCCCTGTAATGGGCAGGCCCTTTACTCGGGACTCGGCCGGCTGCGGCCGGGGGCCCAGGGCGGTCGGGCAGCAGCGCCCGGATGGGGGCGACGTACGCCGCAACGGGGTGGCGGCGGCGGCAGGGCAGCCGCTCAGCGCGGGAAAGGGCCCCGGACCGGACCCGACGGCAGGACAGCCGCGCAAGACGGGCTGGGCCCTTCGGCCGGGCCCCGGCGGCACCTGGCGGCGGTGCAGGGCAGCCGTGGAGGGCGGCGGGGCTCCCGGGCCGGACCCCGGGCGGCGGGGCAGCCGTGGAGCGGGCTCCTGGGCCGGGCCCCGGCGCTACCAGGTCGGTGGGCTGGCGAGGCTCCGGGAGAGGACCTCGTCGAGGATGCGGGCCGTCGTCGGGACGTCCAGCTGGGAGTTGTCGATGATGGGCAGGCCCGAGCCGTACCAGCCGGCCATCTTGCCGTGGATCAGAGCGACTTCCTCGTCGGACAGCCGGCGGTTCCCCGCGCGCTCGGCGTTGCGCTCGAGGACGATCTCCAGGCCCGGGAGCAGCACCACCGGCAGCAGGCCCGGCCCCACGTGCCGCTTCCAGCCGCCGAGTCCGACGACCGGCCGGTCGGGGAAGACGGCGTCGTCGAGGATGCAGGAGATCCCGTTGGCGAGGAAGTTGCGGGCGGCGAAGCCGCAGGTGCGGCGGGCGAGCCGGTACTGCGCCTCGGAGTGCTCGTTCCACCCCGACTGGGGATCGGCGAACCCGGCCCGTACCCACTCGCGTACGTCGTCGAGGCTGATGTGCGCGGTCGGCACCCGCCGGGTGTCCGCCCAGTGCCGCGCGACCGTCGTCTTTCCCGCTCCCGCGGGCCCTATCAGCAGCACAGCGATGGTCGCCTGCGACGGGTCGGGGGCCGCTGTGCCGGGCGGCGGGCCCGGTACGGGAACCGGGCCTCCGGGCGGCAGCCGGACGTGTCCGGTGGTGTCGACGGGCGGTGCCGACGCGTGCTGCGGCGCCGGACCCGTCCAGCCGGGCGCGTGCGGCGGGTGGGGCGGCGGTGCGCTCTGCGCCTGCGCCGGCGGCGTTACGGGGGTCCAGCCGGAACCCGTCGGCTGGTTCGGTCCGTGGGGCGGTGGCAGCGGAGCCCCCACTGCGTGCTGCATCCGCTGGCTCTCCGTCTCGTGCGGGCGAACATGCGCGTGAACGGGCGGCCTTCGGGGCCGCACCGCTACCGAACGGTACCGTCCCAGGCCGCCGCAGTGTGAACGGCCGGTGTCGGCCGGGAGTGCCCGGACGGTACGAAGAACCGTTTGATCGAGCCGGTCAGTCCGACAACTCCTCGGCCAGCGCCCGCAGCGCGAGCCGGTACGAGCCGATGCCGAAGCCCGCGATCGTCCCCGACGCGACGGCCGCGACGACCGACGTGTGCCGGAACTCCTCCCGGGCGTGCGGATTCGAGATGTGCACCTCGATGAGCGGTGCGGTGCGCTGCGCGGCCGCGTCCCGCATCCCGTACGAATAGTGCGTGAAGGCAGCGGGGTTGAGGACCACCGGAATCGACTCGTCCGCCGCTTCGTGCAGCCAGCGGATCATCTCCCCCTCGTCGTTGGTCTCCCGCACCTCGACCGCGAAGCCCAGCTCCTTGCCGAGCCGGGCGCACTCCTCGACGAGTCCGGCATAGGACGTGGCGCCGTAGACGTCGGGCTCGCGCGAGCCGAGCCGTCCCAGGTTCGGGCCGTTCAACACGTAGACCCGGCGTGTCACTTGGCCACCTCCGCGTACGCGGCCGCGAGTACGGCCGGGTCGGGGCCCTCCAGGACGGTCGGCTTGCCGAGGCCGTCGAGGACGACGAAACGCAGCAGGTCGCCCCGGGACTTCTTGTCGACCTTCATGGTCTCCAGCAGCCTGGGCCACTGGTCGCCGCGGTAGGTGAGCGGCAGCCCGACCGACTCCAGCACGGTGCGGTGCCGGTCGGCGGTCGCGTCGTCGAGCCGCCCGGCCAGCCGCCCGAGTTCGGCGGCGAACACCATGCCGATCGAAACCGCCGCGCCGTGCCGCCAGTTGTAGCGCTCGTTCTTCTCGATGGCGTGGCCGAGGGTGTGCCCGTAGTTGAGGATCTCGCGCAGGCCGGACTCCTTGAGGTCGGCGGAGACCACCTCGGCCTTGACCCGGATCGACCGCTCGATGAGCTCGGCGGTGTGCGGGCCCTCGGGCGTACGCGCCGCCGCCGGGTCCTCCTCGATCAGGTCGAGGATGACGGGGTCGGAGATGAAGCCCGCCTTGATGATCTCGGCGAGGCCGCTGATGTAGTCGTTGGCGGGCAGCGAGCCGAGGCTGTCGAGGTCGCACAGGACACCGGCGGGCGGGTGGAAGGCGCCCACCAGGTTCTTGCCCTCGGCGGTGTTGATGCCGGTCTTGCCGCCGACGGCCGCGTCGACCATGCCGAGCACGGTGGTCGGGACGGCGATCCAGCGCACGCCGCGCAGCCAGGTCGCCGCGACGAAGCCGGCGAGGTCGGTGGTGGCGCCGCCGCCGACGCCGACGACGACATCGGTGCGGGTGAAGCCGGTCCGGCCGAGCGCCTTCCAGCAGTACGCGGCGACCTCGGCGGTCTTGGCCTCCTCCGCGTTGGGCAGCTGGATCGCGATGGCCTCGTAGCCCTGCGCGGCCAGGTCCTCGCGGACCGCCTCGCCGGTCGCGGCCAGCGCCTCGGGGTGCAGAACGGCGACCCGCTTGGCGGCACGGCCGATGAGGCCCGGGAGCTCACCGAGCAGCTGACGTCCGATCAGGACCTCGTACGGGTCCGTGCCCGCGGTGCCGCCGACCTGGATCCGGGTGATGCTCTGGCTCATACCTTCCTCAGTTCGAGTGCGTCGAGAGTTCGAGTGCGTCGAGGACCGCTTCCGCGACGTCCTCGGGGGTGCGGTCGTCGGTGCTGACGACGGCGCGGGCGACCTCGGTGTAGAGAGGCCGGCGCTGCTCCATCAGCTCGCGCCAGCGCTGCCGCGGATTGACAGCGAGCAGCGGACGCGGGGCATCCAGGCCCACCCGCTTGACGGCGTCGGCGAGTTGGACGTCCAGGAAGACGACGGGCAGCCCGGTCAGCAGGGCTCGGGTCCCCTCGTCCATCACGGCGCCGCCGCCGAGCGAGAGGATGCCCCCGTGCCCGGCGAGCGCGGTCCGTACGGCCTGCCGTTCCAGCTCGCGGAAGTGCGGCTCGCCGTCCTCGAAGAAGATCTCCGGAATGGGCTTGCCCGCGGCCTGTTCGATGTCGGCGTCGGTGTCGCGGTACGCCACGCCGAGCCGCTCGGCGAGCAGCGCGCCGACGGTGGACTTGCCCGCGCCGGGCGGGCCGACAAGGACGACGACCGGGGTCACCGGATGGCCAGGTGGTCGAGGAAGCTCTGCACGTTGCGGCGGGTCTCGGCCACGCTGTCGCCGCCGAACTTCTCCGCCACCGCGTCCGCCAGCACCAGCCCGACCATCGCCTCGGCGACGATTCCCGCGGCCGGCACGGCGCACACGTCGGAGCGCTGGTGGTGGGCCTGCGTGGCCTCGCCGGTGGTGACGTCGACCGTGGCCAGGGCCCGCGGCACGGTCGCGATCGGCTTCATCGCGGCCCGTACGCGCAGCAGCTCGCCCGTCGAGAGACCGCCCTCGGTGCCGCCCGAGCGGCCGGAGCTGCGCCGGATTCCCTCGTCGGTGGAGACGATCTCGTCGTGCGCCCGCGAGCCCGGTACGCGCGCCAGCTCGAAGCCGTCGCCGACCTCGACACCCTTGATCGCCTGGATGCCCATCAGAGCCGCGGCGAGCCGGGCGTCCAGCCGCCGGTCCCAGTGCACGTGCGAGCCGAGGCCGACGGGCACGCCGTAGGCCAGCACCTCGACGACGCCGCCGAGCGTGTCGCCGTCCTTGTGGGCCTGGTCGATCTCCGCGACCATCGCCTTGCTCGCGTCCGCGTCCAGACAGCGCACCGGATCGGCGTCGAGCCGCTCGACGTCCGAGGGCTTGGGGTAGACGCCGTACGGGGCCTTGGCGGCGGCCAGCTCGACCACATGGGAGACGATCTCGATCCCGGCCGTCTCCTTGAGGTAGGAGCGGGCGACCGTGCCCAGCGCGACCCGGGCGGCGGTCTCCCGGGCGGAGGCGCGCTCCAGGATCGGGCGGGCCTCGTCGAAGCCGTACTTCTGCATGCCCGCGAGGTCGGCGTGGCCGGGGCGGGGGCGGGTCAGCGGGGCGTTGCGGGCGAGCTCGGCGAGCTCGGCCGGGTCGACCGGGTCGGCCGCCATGACCTTCTCCCACTTGGGCCACTCGGTGTTCCCCACCATGATCGCGACCGGCGAGCCGAGGGTCAGGCCGTGGCGTACGCCGCCGATGAAGGTGACCTCGTCGCGCTCGAACTTCATCCGCGCGCCCCGGCCGTAGCCGAGCCGCCGCCGCGCCAGCGCGTCCGCCACCATGTCGGAGGTGATCGGGACGCCGGCGGGGAGACCCTCCAGCGTCGCGACGAGTGCGGGGCCGTGCGACTCGCCCGCGGTCAGCCAGCGCAACCTGCTCAACGGTGCTCCTCATGATGCTCGCGCCTCGGATCTACGGCGTGGCCTGGGCGAGCGCGGCCCCGGTCCGCCACCTCCGATCCTCCCACGTCCGGGTCCCGTCCCCGGACGTCAGTCCACGGAACGGACGGATTCCGTCACGTCCCGAGGGCCTGCTCGCCCGCCGCGCGCATGGCGGCCAGCGGGGCGGGCGCGCGCCCGGTCATCCGCTCGACCTGGAGTACGGCCTGGTGGACGAGCAGGTCGAGGCCGCTGACGACGTTGCCGCCCTGCGCCGACCAGGCCGCGGCGAGGCGGGTGGGCCACGGCTCGTACAGCACGTCGAAGAGCGTCCCCGGCAGGTCGGGGATGGAAGCGGCGAGCGCGTCGGTGGTGCCGGCCGGGGTGGTGGCGATGACCAGCGGGGCGGAGAAGGCGCGGGCGGCATCGGCCCAGTCGGCGGTCGCGACGTCGACGGCGAGCCGCTCGCCCCACTGCCGCATCTCTACGGCGCGCGCCGCGCTGCGCACGTACGCGGTGATCCGGCCGGTGCAGATCCGGGAGAGCGCGGCGAGCGCGGAGGAGGCGGTGGCCCCGGCGCCGAGCACGGCGGCGCGCTCGACCTTCTCCACGCCGCGCTCGCGCAGCGCAGCCAGAATGCCCGGAATGTCGGTGTTGTCGCCGATGCGGCGGCCGTCCTCGGTGAAGATCACCGTGTTGACGGCCTCGACGGACGCGGCGGTTTCGCTGATCTCGTCGAGCAGCGGGATGACGGCGCGCTTGAGCGGCATGGTCAGGGACAGGCCCGCCCAGTCGCCTTCCGGGAGATCGCCGAGGAAGCCGGGCAGGGCGGCCTCGTCGACCTCGAAGCGGTCGTACGTCCAGCCGGTCAGCCCCAGCGCCTCGTACGCGGCGCGGTGCAGGACGGGCGAGAGGGAGTGCGCGATCGGTGACCCGAGGACCGCCGCGCGCCGGCCTTCCGCCTTCTGAACAGCCGTCACGCCCTCACCCCCCGCTCTCCCGCCGGTTCTTGTTGAACTTCTCGACCAGGCGGTTGTGTTCCTCGAGGGTCTTGGCGAACTCGGTCTTGTTCTCGCCGTCCGTGGCGACGAAGTAGAACCAGCCGCCCTTGTCCGGGTCGAGCGCCGCCCGCAGGGCCTCGTCGCCCGGATTCCCGATCGGCCCGGGCGGGAGTCCCCGGTGGTAGTACGTGTTGTACGGGTCGGGGTCGTTCCGGATCTTGTTGATCGGGATGTCGATGTTGCTCTGGTTCTTCAGGTAGTTGTACGCCGAGTCGAACTCGATCCTGCCCCAGGTCTCCGGGTTGTTGGGCTCGAGGCGGTTGTAGACGACATCGGCCATCTTGCGGAATTCGTCGTGCGTCTTGCCCTCGGCCTGGACGAGGCTGGCGACCGTGACGAGCTCGAGCGGCGACTCGAGCCCCAGCTTGTCCGCCTTGTCCTCGACGTCCAGCTTCTGGTACTCCTGCGTCGCGCGGCCGACCATCTGCCGCAGGACGTCCTCGGGTTTGGTGCCCTTGGCCGCGCTGTAGCGCGAGGGGTAGAGGAATCCTTCCAGCGGATCCCTGATCTTCGCGTCGCCGTCGGCCCAGTCGGGCAGGCCGAGGTTCTCGGCCTGCTTCCTGGCGACGGTCTTGGTGGTTCCGCCCGGGACGTCGAGCTTCTTGTCGATGGCGGTGTAGACGGATGAGGCCCTCAGGCCCTCGGCGATGATGAGCGAGTCGAGGTTCTTCGGGTCCGTCATCAGATCGACGGCCGACTTGGCGGACATCCTCTCGCGCAGGACGTAGACCCCGGGCTGGATCGTGTTGCCCTTCGGGTGGCTGTTCTGCGCCTCTACGAAGGCGTCGACGCTCTTCACCACGCCCGCGCTCTTGAGGATGTTGCCCATCTGGTTGCCGGTCGCCCCGTCCGGGATCTCGACCTGGACCTCGCCGCTGCCGCTGCCCGAGAAGTCGGGCGCCGGGCCGAACCGGTCCTGCCAGAAGTCGTAGCCGAGGTAGCCGAGGCCGCCGATCACACCGGCGAGGATCACGGTGGACAGCAGCAGCGCCATGCCGCTGCGGCGCTTGGGCCCCGGCTCGCGGTCGCGGTCGTGGTCCCCGTACCGGCCGCCACCGCGGCCCGAGCGGGCGGCCTCGTCGTCGTAGTCGTCGTCACCGCGGCCGTCCCGGCCCTGGTCGCCCGCGAAGAAAGGATGCTCCTCCATCTCGGGCTCCGGCTGCCACTCCGCCTGGTGGTCCGGCTCCGGCTGCCGGTATTGCCGGCGCTCTGCGTACTGCCGGTCCTCGGCGTACTGCTGCCGCTCGTCGTAGGCCTGGGGCGGCGCGTACTGCTGCTGGGTCCTGCTGCCCGGCGGCTGGGGCGGCGGATAGGCGTCCGGGGTGCCGTACAGGTCGGGGCGCTCGCCGCCGTACGGGTCGTGGGGCTGCGGCTGGTGTCCGTACGGGTCCTCGGGGCCGCCGTACACCAGCTGTTCGCCGGTCTGCGAGGGGTCCCAGCCGTACTGCTGCCGACCGTAGTCCTGTTGGACGTAACGCTGCTGATCGTAGCCCTGCTGGTCGTAACGCTGCTGGTCGTAGCCCTGCTGGTCGTAGCTCTGCTGTCCGGGGTACTGCTGCTGTGCGGCGCCGTACGGTGCCGCCTGGCCCTCCCACTGCGGCTGCCCGTCCCACCTCTGGTCCCCGTAGAGAGGATCGTCTGGATGCCACGGTTCGGAGTCTTGGCTCCGGCCATACTCAGTCATCGATCCCCTCGAGCCACGAGGTGGCTCCCGGTGCGCGTCGTCCTTGCGCAGGGGTCCGGTCCGCCTCGTTCCGCACGGTGGCATTCGACATTCGAACGGTGCCGCGCCGCGCGGAACGTTACCGTATCGCGATCAGATGACCACTTCGACGCACTCCCCTGGAGCTTTACCCGACGCTCGTTCGGTCTCAAGGGCGTTCTGGAGGATGACCACGGCCGCTGCCTGGTCGACGACCCCGCGGCCCTTCCTGGAGCTGACGCCCGAGGCGCGCAGCCCCTGCGCCGCGGTGACGGTGCTCATCCGCTCGTCCACCAGGCGCACGGGCACCGGCGCGATGCCCTGGGCGAGCCCCTGCGCGAAGGCCCGTACCTTCTTCGCGGCCGGGCCCTCCCCGCCGCTGAGCGAGCGGGGCAGACCGACCACGACCTCGATCGGCTCGTACTCCTCGACGATCGTCGCGAGGCGCCGCTGCGCCGCCGGGACGTCCCGTCCCGGCACGGTCTCCACCGGGGTGGCCAGGACCCCGTCGGGGTCGCACGAGGCGACCCCGATCCGGGCGTCCCCGACGTCGACGGCGATGCGCCTGCCGCGTCGCATGTGCCGATCCTCCTGAGCCTCCGTCACAGGACGCGTCACGCCTTCTCGGCGACCAGCCGCTCGACGGCGGCCACGGCCTCGTCGATGGCAGCCGGGTTCTGGCCGCCGCCCTGGGCGACGTCATCCTTGCCGCCACCGCCGCCGCCGAGGGTCTTGGCGGCCGTACGGACCAGCTCGCCGGCCTTGATGCCGCGTTCGCGGGCGGCATCGTTGGTGGCGACCACGGTCAGCGGACGGCCGTTCGCCACGGTGAACAGCGCGACGACGGCCGGACGGCCCTGGACGCGGCCGCGCACGTCGAGGACCAGCTTGCGCAGGTCGTCGGCGCCGGTGCCGTCCGGCACCCGACCGGTGACGAGGGCCACGCCCCGTACGTCCTTGGCGCCCTGGGCGAGGCCCGCAGCGGCCTGGAGGACCTTCTCGGCGCGGAACTTCTCGATCTCCTTCTCGGCCTCCCTGAGTTTGGCGAGCATTCCGGAGATCTTCTCCGGCAGCTCCTCGGGGCGGCCCTTCACCAGGTCGGTGAGCTGGGAGACGACCGTGTGCTCGCGGGCCAGGAAGTTGTACGCGTCGACGCCGACGAGGGCCTCGACGCGGCGCACGCCGGAGCCGATCGAGGACTCGCCGAGCAGCTTCACCAGCCCGAGCTGGGCGGTGTTGTGCACATGCGTGCCGCCGCACAGCTCCTTGGAGAAGTCGCCGATGGTGACGACGCGGACCCGCTCGCCGTACTTCTCGCCGAACTCGGCGATGGCGCCCTGCCTCTTGGCCTCGGACATGCTCATCACCTCGGCGGTGACGTCGAGTTCGCGGGCCAGCACCTCGTTGATCTTCTGCTCGACGTCCGTGAGGACCGTGCCGGGCACGGCGGTCGGCGAGCCGAAGTCGAAGCGGAAGCGGCCGGGGGCGTTCTCCGAGCCGGCCTGGGCGGCCGTGGGGCCGAGGGTGTCGCGCAGCGCCTGGTGGGTGAGGTGGGTGGCGCTGTGGGCGCGGGCGATGGCTCGGCGGCGCGAGACGTCGATGGCGGCGTAGGCGGAGGCCCCGACGGTCACCTCGCCGACCTGGACGATGCCCTTGTGCACACTGACCCCCGGCACCGGCTGCTGGACGTCGTGGACCTGGACGACGGCGCCGCTGTCCAGCCGGATGCGGCCCTGGTCGGCCTGCTGGCCGCCGCCCTCGGCGTAGAAGGGGGTGCGGTCCAGGACGACCTCGACCTCGTCGCCTTCGGAGGCGGCGGGCGAGGGCACGCCGTCCACGAGCAGCCCGACGACGCGGGACTCGCCTTCGGTGTCGGTGTAGCCGGTGAAGTCTGATGAGCCCGCGGTGTCGGCGACCTCGCGGTACGCGGACAGGTCGGCGTGGCCCTGCTTCTTGGCCTTGGCGTCGGCCTTGGCCCGCTCCCGCTGCTCCTTCATCAGCCGGCGGAAGCCCTCCTCGTCCACCGACAGGCCCTGTTCGGCGGCCATTTCGAGGGTGAGGTCGATCGGGAAGCCCCAGGTGTCGTGGAGCAGGAAGGCCTTGTCGCCGGGGAGGACGCTGGAGCCTGCGGCCTTGGTGTCGGAGACGGCGGTGTCGAGGATGTTGGTGCCGGTCTTGAGGGTCTTGAGGAAGGCGGCCTCCTCGCCGAGGGCGACCGTCTCGATGCGCTTGCGGTCGGTCTCGAGCTCCGGGTACTGCTCGCCCATCGTCTTGATGACCGTGTCGACGAGCTCACCGATCACCGGGCCCTTGGCACCGAGCAGCCGCATGTTGCGGATGGCGCGGCGCATGATGCGGCGCAGGACGTAGCCGCGGCCCTCGTTGCCGGGGGTGACGCCGTCGCCGATGAGCATGACCGAGGTGCGGACGTGGTCGGAGACGACGCGGAGCGAGACGTCCGAGTCGTGGGCGGCGCCGTACGGAACGCCGGTGAGCTCGGTGGCCTTGTCGATGACGGCGCGCGAGGTGTCGATCTCGTACATGTTCTGCACGCCCTGCAGGATCATCGCCAGGCGCTCGAGGCCGAGGCCGGTGTCGATGTTCTTGCTGGGCAGCTCGCCGAGGATCGGGAAGTCCTCCTTGCCGGCTCCCTCACCGCGCACGTACTGCATGAAGACCAGGTTCCAGATCTCCACGTAGCGCTCGTCGTTGACGGCGGGGCCGCCCTCTTCGCCGAACTCCGGGCCGCGGTCGTAGTTGATCTCGGAGCAGGGTCCGCAGGGTCCGGGCACGCCCATGGACCAGTAGTTGGGGCCCATGCCCAGGCGCTGGATGCGTTCGGCGGGGACGCCGATGACCTCGCGCCAGATGCGCTCGGCCTCGTCGTCCTCCTCGTAGACGGTGATCCAGAGCTTCTCGCCCTCCAGGCCGTAACCGCCCTCGGCGACGGGGGTGGTCAGCAGCTCCCAGGCGTACCTGATGGCGCCTTCTTTGAAGTAGTCGCCGAAGGAGAAGTTGCCGCACATCTGGAAGAACGTGCCGTGCCGGGTGGTCTTGCCGACCTCCTCGATGTCCGGGGTGCGCAGGCACTTCTGCACGCTGGTGGCGCGCGGGAAGGGTGGCTTGACCTCACCGAGGAAGTACGGCTTGAACGGGACCATGCCTGCGTTGACCAGCAGCAGTGTCGGGTCGTCCGCGATGAGCGACGCCGACGGCACGACGGTGTGCCCGCGCTCCTCGAAGAAGCGCAGCCAGCGGCGACGGATTTCAGCCGACTCCATCAGTGGTCCTCATTCCGGTTGTACGGGTACTTCGTGCCCAGCTCCGTCGGTCGGCGCGGCCCGGGCAGTTCTCGGTTCTGGTCCTGGTCCCGGGGCTCGAGCCCCAGTGCGTCGTTCAGTTCGGTCTCGCGCCGCGCCATGCCGGCCTTGACGTCGAGCGCGAACTCCTTGAGCCGGTGGCCCGCCTCGACGGCCCGGTCGGCGGCCTGCGCGGCGAGGCTCTCCGGCGTCAGCTGCCGGAGTTTGCGGTTGACCTTGGTGGTGGCCCACACGCCGGCTGCGACGCCGGTGGTGAACCAGAACGTGCGGCGGAACATCGGTGCGTCAGGCCTTTCCGCCGCGGGCGCCCCGGCCGCGTCGCCGGGCCTGCGGCACTGTGCGTCCTACGATCACGGTACGGCGCCGCGCGGGCGGCTGCGCGTCCTTGCGGCCGAGGGCCTGGCGCACCCCGTAGCCGAAGGCGGCGACCTTGACCAGCGGGCCGCCGAAGGTGGAGGCGACGGTCGAGGAGAGCGCCGAGGCGTTGGAGGTGACCTCCTGGACATCGGTCGCGATCGCGTCGACCCGCTCCAGCTGGGTCTGCGCGGTCCGTACGGTCGCCGACGCCTCGCCGAGGAGCGGGACCGCCTGTTCCGAGACGTCCGCCACCAGCTTCGTCGTCTCCTTGAGCACCTGCGCGAGCCTCACCAGCACCACGGCGAGGAACGACACCAGGATGGCCCAGAAGACGGCCACGAGGATCCCGGCCACCTCTCCACCGGACACGATGCACCGCTCCCTGTAGACGTATCGGTCGCCGCCGGTCACGGCGGTCTCTCCGGGAACGGGCGGCAGATGCCGACCCTATCGCGCCGGGAGGCCGGGCCCGTACCGGATTACCCGGCGGCGGCAGGCCGGCCGCCAAGCCGGATTGTACGGTGCGCATATATGCGAGTACGCTCCGTGGGCCATGCGACGCTCCACGCGCCCGGGCAACGCCCCGCACGGCCCCCGCGACACCGGCCCCGCCCCCGGCAATCTCCCCGCGGAGCTGAATGCGTTCGTGGGTCGTACGGCCGAACTCGCGCAGCTGGGGCGGCAGCTGGAGAGATCCCGGCTCGTCACCGTGACCGGGGTCGGCGGGGCCGGGAAGACGCGCCTCGCGCTGCGCGCGGCTCATCAAGAGCAGGAACGCTTCTGTGACGGCGTCTGGCTGGTGGAGCTCGCCGCCCTGAACGGCCCGGAGCTGCTGGAGCGCGCGGTGACCGAGTCGCTGGGCCTGGCCGGCCACACGGGCAGACGTCCGCGCGCCGCGCTCGGCGAACAGCTTGCCGACCGCCAACTCCTTCTCGTCCTGGACGGTTTCGAGCACATCGTCGAGGAGTCCGCGGCCCTCGTCCGCGACCTGCTGCGCCGGGCTCCGGGGCTGAGCGTGCTCGCGGCGGGGCGCCGGCCGCTCGGCGTGGCGGGCGAGCAGGCCTTCCCGCTCGCGCCCATGCCCGCCCCCGCTCCCGCTCGCTCCCCCACGATCCCGCCGCCGCCCGCCGGGGACGCCGCCGCGCTCTTCGCCGAGCGGGCTGCCGCCGTGCTGCCCGGCTTCGAGATCACCGACGACAACCTGTGGGCGGTCGGCGAGCTGTGCCACCGGCTCGACGGGATCCCACTCGCCCTGGAGCTGGCGGCCGGGCGGCTGCGGGCGCTCTCGCTCGAGCAGCTGCTGCAGCGCCTCGACGACCGCTTCCGGCTGCTCACCGGGGGCAGCCGCACCGCGCTGCCCCGCCATCGGGCGCTGCGCACCGCGATCGGCTGGAGCCATGAGCTGTGCACCCCGCGGGAGCGGCTGCTGTGGGCCCGGCTCTCGGTGTTCGCGGGCCACTTCGACCTGGAGTCGGCCGAGTACGTCTGCTCGGGTCCCGACCTGGCCGCGGACGATCTGCTGGACGTGGTCGGCGAGCTGGTGGCGCAGTCGGTGCTGGCGCGCGAGGACACCCCGGCCGGCGTCCGCTACCGGATGCTGGAGACCGTACGGGCGTACGGCGCGTGCTGGCTCGAGGCGACGGGTGACACCGCGCGGATGCGCCGCCGCCACCGCGACTGGTACATGGGTCTTGCCACCTGGTGCGAGCTGGACTGGTTCAGCCCTCGGCAGGCGGAGGTTGCGGCCCGGATCGACGCCGAGCTGAGCAATCTGCGGGTGGCGCTGGAGTTCAGTCTGGAGGCGGCCGAGGACGCGCACATCGGGCAGTACCTCGCGGGCACCCTGTGGTTCTACTGGGTCGGCTGCGGCCGCCTCTCGGAGGGCCGGCACTGGCTGATGCGGGCGCTGGAGCTGGAGGGCGGGCACGACGAGTCGCGGCTCAAGGCGCTGTGGGTGCTCGGCTATGTGGCGGTGCTCCAGGGCGACGCGGTCGGCGCGATCGCGGCTCTCCAGGAGTGCACCGAGGAGGCGGAGCGCACCGGCAACCCGCTGGCCGCGGCGTACGCCCTCCACCGCACCGGCTGTCTCGCCCTGGTCTCCGACGACATGCCCCGCGCGGAGGAGCTGTTGCGGGCGGCGCTCGCGCAGTACCGGGAGATCGGCGAGCTGAACAGCAACGTGCTGATGGGGCAGGTCGAGCTGGCGATCACCATGGCGTTCCAGGGGGATCTGGCGGGCGCGGTCTCGCTGTGCGAGGAGGTCCGCCAGGTCTGCGAGGACCACGGCGAGCGCTGGTCGCTGGCCTACGCGCTGTACGTCCTGGGCTACGCGGCCTGGACACGGGGCGATGCGGAGGAGGCACGCCGGCTGGTGGAGGAGTGCCTGGCCATCGACCACGCCTTCCACGACCTGGTGGGCGCGGTCGTGGCGATCGAGCTGCTCGCCCTCCTCATGGCGAACGAGGGCGAGATGGAGGAGGCGGCGGTGGTGCAGGGGGCGGCGGGGCAGCTGTGGCGCTCGGTCGGCCTGCCGCTGTTCGGCTCGCAGCACTTCAACGCTCCGCACGAGCTGTGCGAGCAGCGGACGCGGAAGGCGCTCGGGACGGAGCGGTACGAGGAGTGCCTGGCCGAGGGGGCGCGGCTGGACCTGGACGGGGCGGTGGCGCGGGCGCTGCGCGAGGGCCGTGGGGGGAACGGGGGCAACGGGAGCAGCGGAAGCACGGAGAAGACGCACCCGCCCGCCCCGGAGAAGGGCGGGCGGGTGGACAGCGCACCGGGGAGGCAGATGCCTCGCCCGGGTCAGCGGGCGTAGTACTCGACGACGAGCTGCTCGTCGCAGATCACCGGGACCTCCTTGCGGTTCGGCTCCCGGTCGAGGCGGAAGGCGAGCGCCTGGAGGTTGACCTGCAGGTAGCGCGGGGTCTCGCCGTCGGGGGCGTAGCCACCCTCGCGGGCCACCTGGAAGGGGTGCTTGGCGCGGCTGCGCTCGCGCACCATCACGACGTCGTCGGGCGAGACGCGGAAGGACGGCTTGTCGACCTTGCGGCCGTTGACCTCGATGTGACCGTGGACCACCATCTGGCGGGCCTGGTAGATCGTCCGGGCGATGCCCGAACGCAGGACGAGCGCGTCCAGACGGCGCTCCAGCTCGACGATGAGGGCCTCGCCCGTCTTGCCGGTGACCTTCCGAGCGCGGTCGTAGGCACGGGCCATCTGCCGCTCGCTGATGTCGTACTGAGCGCGCAGACGCTGCTTCTCGAGAAGACGGACCTTGTAGTCGCTGTTCTGCTTGCGACCACGGCCGTGCTCGCCGGGCGGGTAGGGACGGGCCTCGAAGTACTTGACCGCCTTCGGCGTCAGGGCGATGCCGAGCGCCCGCGACTTCTTGACCTTGGGACGCGACTGGTTCACGTGGAACGGACCTCCGTGTAAGTTAGGTGAGGCTTACCTTAGCGGAGGAGAACGCATGTTTCGACCTGGGAGCCCCCTGCCCGGCACCGGCCGCGCCGCGGAATCGACGACGGACAGCGCCTGGCCGGGTCAGCCGCGCCCCGTGGAAGACGCCGGGCAGCCCTTGGCCGCCGAGCGTGTACGAACCCTCGTGGAGTCGAACGCCTCGGCCGCACTCTGCATTCCGGGTGCGGACCTGGACGATCTGGGCGCCGGAGCGCCCGCGGCACGCACCGTCACTCCGGACGGAGACGTGCTGTTGCTGGTGCCTGGGGACTCCCCCGCGGCTCGTGCCGCGGCCCACGCACAGGACGACGATCTGACGGCCGTGATCGAGATCACCGACGTCGCACCGGTCGCCGTACCCCATCGTATCCGGGGCCGCGGGTGGATCGGAGGGTGGCTCACTCCGGTACGGAACGAGGAGCGGGCGGCGTGCGCGATGCTGCTCGCCGAGGAGCATCCGGTGGGCGCCCTGCTGGGAATCGAGAGCGGCCTGGGTATCGGGGAGGCGTTGCAGGAGGGCCCGGCACCTGGGGAGTACGGGCGTCCCGCCTGGATGCTGCTGCGGTTGGAGGTCGGCGAGGCGGCCGTGGACGACCTGTGGGGCGCCGAGTCGGTCGAGCCGGAGGAATTCGCGGCGGCGGCCCCCGACCCGCTCGTACGCCACGAGGCCGAGCTGCTCCAGCACCTCGCGGCCGCTCACGGGGACCAGGTGCGCGGGCTGTGTTCACTGCTGGGGGAGCGCTCGGACGGGGGGTGCGTGCTGGGGGGCCTTGCCGTGCCGGTGGCGCTGGACCGCTTCGGGCTGCGCGTGCGGTTCACCGACGAGGACGACCGGCCCTTCGATGCGCGCTTCGACTTCCCGGAGCCGGTAGGGGACATCGCGCAGCTTCGCCGCGCGATGCACACGCTCTTCGAGGCGGCCCTCGAAAGCGAGTAGCCCTGCGGGCGGCTCGCGGAGACGACGATCGGTGCCGCGACCGACGCGGCGGGCGAGCGCACCGCGCCGGCGCTACGCGCCACATGTGCCCACCCGCCCTTTAAGGGGCGGGTGGGCATTCCGCGCCGGAGGCGCGGGCACGGCCAGGCGCCGCGGAATGCCGCCCGCCGGCCGCGCGGAAGGTGGGCGTGGGAAGAGCCTGCGCCGGAGGAGTGGTGGTTCAGGGGGTTTCCGCCGCGGGCTGGTCCGAGGGCTCTGGGGCCTTCGCGGGCACGCCGTCAGCACCCGGCTGCGCCCCGTCCCGCGGCGCCGCTGCAGGCGCGGGCTTGACCGGCTCGCCTGGTGCCCGCTTGTCCGCGTCGGTCTGCGCAGCAGGGGAAGCGGGCACGCCCGCGCCGGCCTGGGGCGCGGTGTCCGCGCGTCGCGGTGGCGGCTCGCCACGGAGGCGGGCGCGGACGCGCTCGACGACGTCCGCGTAGCGGGCCTCCGCGCCGTAGCGCGTCGGTTGGTAGTACTGCTTGCCCCGGATGGTGTCCGGGGCGTACTGCTGGGCGGCGATGGCGCCCGGGACGTCGTGCGGATACACGTAGCCCTGGGCGTTGCCGAGCTTCTTCGCGCCCTGGTAATGGCCGTCCCTCAGGTGAGGCGGTACCGGGCCCGCCAGGCCCGCGCGTACGTCCGCGAGCGCGGCGCCGATGGCGGTCGTGGCGGCATTGGACTTCGGCGCCAGGGCGAGCGCGATCGTGGCATGGCTCAGCGTGAGGGCGGCTTCCGGGAAGCCGATCATGGCCACCGCCTGGGCCGCGGCCACCGCCGTCTGCAGCGCCGTCGGGTCGGCCATGCCGATGTCCTCGCTCGCCGAGATCATCAGCCGCCGCGCGATGAACCGCGGGTCCTCCCCCGCCTCGATCATCCGCGCCAGGTAGTGCAGCGCCGCGTCGACGTCCGAGCCGCGGATGGACTTGATCAGCGCGCTCGCGACGTCGTAGTGCTGGTCGCCGTCGCGGTCGTACTTCACGGCCGCGCGGTCGACGGCCTCCTCCAGGGACTGGAGGGTGACCTCGTCCTCGCCCTTCGCTATCGCCGAACCCGCCCCCGCCTCCAGGGCGGTGAGCGCCCGCCGGGCGTCTCCGCCCGCGATCCGCAGCAGGTGTGCCTCTGCGTCCTCCGGCAGCCGGACCGCGCCGCCGAGCCCGCGCTCTTCGGCCACCGCCCGGTGGACGAGCCCCCGCAGATCCTCGTCCGTCAGCGGCTCCAGGGTGAGCAGCAACGACCGGGAGAGCAGCGGGGAGATGACCGAGAAGTACGGGTTCTCGGTGGTCGCCGCGATCAGCGTGACCCACCGGTTCTCGACCGCCGGGAGCAGGGAGTCCTGCTGGGCCTTGCTGAAGCGGTGGATCTCGTCGAGGAAGAGGACCGTCTCCTTGCCGTAGCCGCCCGAGGCGCGGCGCGCGCCCTCGATGACGGCCCGCACCTCCTTCACGCCCGCGGTGATCGCCGAGAGCTCCACGAAGCGCCTGTTGGTGGCCTGGCTGACGACGTAGGCGAGGGTGGTCTTGCCGGTGCCCGGCGGGCCCCAGAGGATCACGGAGGACGGACCGGCGGGGCCTGACGACCCCTCGCCGACGAGCCGGCGCAGCGGCGAGCCGGGGCGCAGCAGATGCTGCTGCCCCACGACCTCGTCGAGGGTCCGCGGACGCATCCGCACGGCCAGCGGGCTGCTGGCCGGATCCTTCTCTCGGCGGTCCTCTTCGGCTGCGGTGAACAGGTCGGGCTCCACGCTGCGCAGCCTATGACACCTCACTGACAAGGCCCCCGGCCGCCGAGTCGGCGGCCGGGGGCCGGCGGCCGGCGGCCCGGGACCGGTGGCCGGTGGCCGGTGGCCGGTGGCCGGTGGCCGGTGGCCTGGGATCAAGAGCTTTGTCAGTGCGGTGTCGGGGAGGACCTGCGATCAGCCCGTCCAGAAGTCCCACCAGCGGGTCAGGATCAGCATGCCGATGATGCCGATCCAGACCACAGGCGGCACCCAGTGGAATTCCTTCAGGCCGCGCCGAAGCCCCTCGGGCGCCGGGATGAAGCGCTGCTCGACGTTGTGCTTCGTGACGTAGCAGAACATCACGATCGTGGCGATCCAGGCGAGCGAGCACCACAGGCACAGCGAGCCGATGACGTAGAGCGACTGGTACTGCAGCCATGTGCAGAAGCCGACGCCGAAGAGCGTGCCCGCGTTCAGCCCTAGCCAGAACCAGCGGCGGTAGCGGGCCCCTGCGATCAGGCCCATCCCGATCGCGAGCACCGCGCCGTACGTGACCAGGCCCAGCATCGGGTTCGGGAACCCGAAGGCCTCGGCCTGCTCGCTCTTCATGATGTTGCCGCACGAGACGATCGGGTTCAGGCTGCAGCCCGGCTGGAAGTTCGGGTCCTCGAGCAGCTTGAACTTGTCGAGCGTGATCACCCACGAGGCCAGCAGCCCCGCCGCAGCGGTGATCACCAGCAGCCAGGCGAGGCCCCGGCCGCTGCCGACAGCCTCGCGGCTGCCGCGCTCCCGCTCGTCCCCGTCGGTGGACACGTCGTCAACCACTGTCGTCGCCATATCGCCGTTTCCGTCGCTGCCGAAGGATGCTGCCGAGGGACTACGCCCTGCCGGACACGCACATTGTGCCGCAGTACGGGCACTCGCAGGGGCTGGCCCACCGCACGAGTGACCGTGTCCGGCCATCGTCGTCCGGTGGGCGTTCGATCAACGTAAGGACCGGCGACCACAAGGACCGGCGCCGGGCGGTCCCGGCGTCAGCCCCGCCCGCGTCAGCCCAGCTTCCCCCGCAGCTCCGCCACGACCGCGTCCAGCGCCACCGGTGCCTGCTCGCCGCTCTCCAGGTCCTTGAGCTGGACGACGCCGTCCGCGAGATCCCGCTCGCCCGCCACGAGCGCGTACCGCGCACCCGACCGGTTCGCGGACTTCATCGCGTTCTTCAGGCCCTTGCCGCCGTACGCGAAGTCGGTGGCGACCCCGGCCCGCCGCAGCTCGGTGACGACGCCGAACAGCGTGCGCCGGGCCTCCTCGCCGAGCGGCACCGCGAACACCTGGGTCGGGGCGGGTAGTTCGAGCTCGATGCCCTCCGCCTCGAGCGCCAGGACCGTACGGTCCACGCCGAGCGCCCAGCCGACCGACGGCAGCGCGGGCCCGCCGATCATCTCGGACAGCCCGTCGTAGCGGCCGCCGCCGCCCACCGCGGACTGCGAGCCGAGCCCGTCGTGGACGAACTCGAAGGTGGTACGGGTGTAGTAGTCCAGGCCGCGCACCAGCTTGGGGTCGTCCTCGAAGGCCACGCCCGCCGCCGTCAGCAGCTCGCGCACCTGCTCGTGGTAGGCCTTGCAGGCCTCGCACAGGTGGTCCCGCATCATCGGCGCGCCGGTGAGCTGCTTCTGCACGGCCTCCCGCTTGTCGTCGAGCACCCGCAGCGGGTTGATGTCGACCCGCCTGCGCGTGTCCTCGTCGAGGTCGAGGCCGCGGAGGAAGTCCTGGAGCGCGGCGCGGTAGACGGGTCGGCACTCCTTGTCCCCGAGGGAGTTGAGCAGCAGCCGGAAGTTCTTCAGGCCCAGGGACTTGTACGCGTCCACGGCCAGGATGATCAACTCGGCGTCCAGCGCCGGGTCCTCGGTCCCGATCGCCTCGGCGCCGACCTGCGAGAAGTGGCGGTAACGCCCCTTCTGCGGGCGCTCGTAGCGGTAGTACGAGCCCGAGTACCAGAGCTTGACCGGAAGATTGCCCGCTTTGTGGAGATTTGCCTCAAGCGCCGCCCGCAGCACGGAGGCGGTGCCCTCGGGGCGCAGCGCCAGCTCGTCGCCGCCCTTGGTGGTGAGGGTGTACATCTCCTTGGTCACGATGTCCGTGGATTCGCCGACTCCGCGCGCGAAGAGCTCGACGCTCTCGAAGCCGGGCGTCTCCACGTAGCCGTATCCGGCCCGCCTCAGCGGCGCGGCGATGGCCTCGCGCACGGCGAGGAAGTTCGCGGAATCCGGCGGGATCAGGTCGTACGTGCCCCTGGGGGCCTTGAAGGTGCTCACGGGAGAAGTCGTCACATTCCTCGTCGTGGAGCGGCGGTTCCGCCGCCTCCGAGGCCGGCCGCCACCTCGCGCAGGAACGGGTTGGTGGCACGCTCGCGGCCGATGGTCGTCTGGGGGCCGTGGCCGGACAGGACCACGGTCGAGTCCTCGAGCGGAAGGCACACACGGGCCAGCGACTCGAGCATCTCGGCGTGATCGCCGCCGGGCAGGTCGGTGCGTCCGATGGAGCCGGCGAACAGCAGGTCGCCCGAGAAGAAGACCGACGGGATGTCGGAGGCCTCGGGCATCCGGAAGGTCACCGACCCCTTGGTATGGCCGGGCGCGTGCGCGACCGTGAACTCCAGGCCCGCCAGCTTCAGCTCGGCGCCGTCGGACAGCTCCTTGACGTCGTCCGGCTCCCCCACCGTCAGCTCACCCAGCAACTGCGCCCCTATCGACCGGCCGAGCGCCTTCTCCGGGTCGCTCATCATGTAGCGGTCCGCGGGGTGGATCCAGGCCGGGACGTCGTGCGCACCGCAGACCGGGACGACCGAGGCGACGTGGTCGAGGTGGCCGTGGGTGAGGACCACGGCGACGGGCTTGAGGCGGTGCTTCCGCAGCGCCTCCTCGACTCCCTCGGTGGCCTCGTGGCCCGGGTCGATGATCACGCACTCCTCGCCCGCGGCGGGGGCGACCAGGTAGCAGTTGGTCCCCCAGGCCCCGGCCGGGAACCCGGCAATCAGCACGATCGTCCTTAAGTGTCGTCCAGCATGAGCAATCTGAGCAGTTCAGAGCCTACCGGCGACGCCCGGGACACAGCGAACCCGTATACGGTACGGCTCACATCACGGCCGACAGAGGCCCACGCGAGCACAGGGAGAGGACACGGTGGCCACGAAGGACCAGCGGCGGCGGCAGCTCGCCCGGGAGAAGTACGAGCGGCAGCAGCAGCGGCGCGCCCAGCAGCGCAGCAAGGCGCGGCGCCGCAACGCGGTGATCGCGAGCGGCCTGGCCGTCGTACTCGCCGCGGGCGCGGCGGCTTACACGGCCGGCAGCTTCGGCGGGGACAAGGAGAACGACAGCGCCGCCCCGTCACCGTCTCCCACGACCAAGGCCCCCGACCCCTGCGGCAAGCCCGCCAAGGGCTCGCCCGGCACCCAGCAGTGGAAGAAGGAGCCCGCTGTCACGATCGACAAGTCGGCGACGTACACGATGCAGCTGGAGACCACCTGCGGCGACATCGACATCGAGATGGACGCCGGCAAGGCGCCGCACACCGTGAACTCCTTCAACTTCCTCGCGGACAAGGGCTTCTTCGACCACACCAAGTGTCACCGCCTGACGACAGGCGGTATTTACGTGCTGCAGTGCGGTGATCCGAAGGGCACAGGACAGGGCGGCCCCGGCTACACGATCCCGGACGAGAACCTCAGGGACCGCAGGCTCAAAGGGAACGTCTACCCGGCGGGCACCGTCGCCATGGCCAACCAGTACAACGCCCAGACCGGTCAGGGCCGGGACACCGGCGGCAGCCAGTTCTTCCTCGTCTACCAGGACAGCCGGCTTCCGCCTGATTACACACCGTTCGGAACCATCACCGGCGGCAAGGACGTACTGAAGAAGATCGCCGACGCCGGAGCCTCCGCGCCGGACGCCGCTCAGAACACCGCGCCCAACGCCACGGTCGTGATCGACAAGGCGACGGTCCGCAAGTCCTGACACGCGCGAACGTGAAATTTCGGTCGTGCTGGATGCGGACAGCCGACCCGTCATTCGCCTATGTTGGCGGTGACGAAACTGTGGACGATGCCCGGCGGGCCGCATGCCCGTGCGCGAGCATCATGTGGAGGAGGCGCTGTGAGCAGCGACCCATGGGGCCGCGTCGACGACGCGGGGACCGTGTACGTGCGGACGGCCGAGGGAGAGAAGGTCGTCGGATCGTGGCAGGCGGGATCTCCCGAGGAAGCTCTCGCCTACTTCGAGCGCAAGTACGACGGGCTGGTCGTCGAGATCGGCCTCCTCGAGCGGCGGGTGCGGACCACCGACCTGTCCGCGAAGGACGCGACCACCGCCATCGACCACCTGCGCCAGCAGGTTGACGAGCACCACGCGGTCGGCGACCTGGACGCGCTGCGCCAGCGGCTCGACAAGCTGGCGGGCGAGGTCGAGGCGCGCCGCGAGCAGCGCAAGGCGGCGAAGGCCCGGCAGGCGGAAGAGGCCCGGAAGGCCAAGGAGGACCTGGTCGCCGAAGCCGAGCAGCTGGCCGCGAGCGAGCAGTGGCGGGCGGCGGGAGAGCGCCTGCGCGCCCTGGTCGACACCTGGAAGAGCCTGCCGCGCCTGGACCGCAAGACCGACGACGAGCTGTGGCACCGCTTCTCGCACGCCCGCTCGGCGTTCTCCAAGCGGCGCAAGGCGCACTTCGCGGCGCTCGACGCGCAGCGCGAGGAGGCCCGCAGGATCAAGGAGAAGCTCGTCGCCGAGGCGGAGGAGCTGTCCGGATCCACCGACTGGGGCCCGACCGCCGCGCGGTACCGCGAGCTGATGCAGGACTGGAAGGCCGCAGGGCGCGCGCAGCGCGAGGCCGAGGACGACCTGTGGAACCGTTTCCGCGGCGCCCAGGACGTGTTCTTCCAGGCGCGCGGCGAGGTCTTCGCCGAGCGCGACGCCGAGCAGCGGGAGAACCTGACCCGCAAGGAAGAGCTCGCGACCGAGGCCGAGAAGCTGCTCCCGGTCACCGATCTCAAGGCGGCGCGGGCTGCCTTCCGCGCGATCAACGAGCGGTGGGAGGCCATCGGGCACGTACCGCGGGACGCCCGCCCCAGGATCGAGAGCCGGATGCACGCGGTGGAGCGCGCCATCCTGGACGCCGAGGAGACCGAGTGGCGGCGTACGAACCCCGAGGCGCGGGCCCGTGCCGAGGGGCTGACCGGCCAGCTGCAGGCGGCCGTTGACAAGCTGCGTCAGCAGGTCGACCAGGCGCGCGCGGCCGGCAACAACGCCAAGGCAGACAAGCTCTCGCAGGAGCTCGAGGGCCGTCAGGCGCTGCTGGACCAGGCGCTGAAGGGCCTGGAGGAGTTCGGCGGCTGAGCGCCGCCGCCTCCCCACCTCGTGAAGCTGCCCCCGGCGCCATGCGCCGGGGGCAGCTTCACGAGGTGGATGTCATGGCCTGCGGGCGGACGTCACGCGGTAGACGTCGTAGACGCCTTCCACGCCCCGTACGGCCTTCAGCACATGGCCCAGATGCTTCGGGTCGCCCATCTCGAACGTGAAGCGGGACGTGGCGACCCGGTCGCGGGAGGTCTGGACGGCCGCGGAGAGGATGTTGACGTGCTGGTCGGACAGCACGCGTGTGACATCGGAGAGCAGCCGGGAGCGGTCCAGCGCCTCGACCTGGATGGCGACCAGGAAGACCGAGGACTGCGTGGGCGCCCACTCGACCTCGAGGATCCGCTCGGGCTGCTGCGACAGCGAGTCGACGTTCACGCAGTCGGCGCGGTGAACCGATACGCCACTGCCGCGCGTGACGAAGCCGATGATCGGGTCGCCGGGTACGGGCGTACAACAGCGGGCGAGCTTGACCCACACGTCGTCGACACCCTTGACGACCACACCGGGGTCCGCACTGGACCGGCGCTTGGTGCGGCGCTGGATCGGCGGTGCGGTCTCGGCGATGTCCTCGTTGGCCGCCTCCTCGCCGCCCAGCGCCTGAACGAGCTTCTGCACGACGTTCTGCGCCGAGACATGGCTCTCGCCGATGGCCGCGTAGAGCGCCGAGATGTCCGGGTAGCGCATCTCGTGCGCGAGCGTGACGAGCGAGTCGCCGGTGAGGATCCGCTGGATCGGCAGGTTCTGCTTGCGCATCGCCCGCACGATGGCGTCCTTGCCCTGCTCGATCGCCTCGTCACGGCGCTCCTTGGAGAACCACGCGCGGATCTTGTTGCGGGCGCGCGGGGACTTGACGAAGCCCAGCCAGTCGCGGGACGGGCCCGCGCCGGGCGCCTTGGAGGTGAAAACCTCCACCAAGTCGCCGTTGTCCAGGGTCGATTCGAGCGGTACGAGCCGCCCGTTGACCCGGGCCCCTATGGTGCGGTGGCCGACCTCGGTGTGCACGGCGTACGCGAAGTCGACGGGCGTGGCGCCCGCGGGCAGCGCTATGACATCGCCCTTGGGGGTGAAGACGAAGACCTCGTTGCGGGAGAGGTCGAAGCGCAGGGACTCCAGGAACTCGCCCGGGTCCTCGGTCTCCTTCTGCCAGTCCAGCAACTGCCGCAGCCACGCCATGTCGTTGATGGCGTCTTCCTTGCCTGCCTTGCTCCTCGGCGCGTCGCTGCGCACCTTGGAGGCACCGGCGACGGCCTCCTGCTTGTACTTCCAGTGGGCGGCGATGCCGTACTCGGCGCGGCGGTGCATGTCGAAGGTGCGGATCTGCAGCTCGACCGGTTTGCCGCTGGGCCCGATGACCGTCGTGTGCAGCGACTGGTACATGTTGAACTTGGGCATCGCGATGTAGTCCTTGAACCGCCCGGGCACCGGGTTCCACCGCGCGTGGATGGTCCCGAGCGCCGCGTAGCAGTCGCGGACGGTGTCGACGAGGACGCGGATGCCCACCAGGTCGTAGATCTCCGCGAAGTCGCGGCCGCGGACGATCATCTTCTGGTAGACGGAGTAGTAGTGCTTCGGCCGCCCCGTGACGGTCGCCTTGATCCGGGCCGCGCGCAGGTCGCCCTGCACCTGGTCGGTGACGACCGCCAGGTACTCGTCGCGCTTGGGCGCGCGCTCGGCGACGAGCCGCACGATCTCGTCGTACATCTTGGGGTAGAGGATCGCGAAGGCGAGGTCCTCGAGCTCCCACTTGATGGTGTTCATGCCCAGGCGGTGCGCCAGCGGGGCGTAGATCTCGAGGGTCTCGCGGGCCTTCTTCTCCTGCTTCTCCCGCTTCAGGTAGCGCATGGTGCGCATGTTGTGCAGGCGGTCGGCGAGCTTGATGACCAGGACGCGCGGGTCCTTGGCCATGGCGACGACCATCTTGCGTACGGTCTCGGCCTGCGCGGCCTCGCCGAACTTGACCTTGTCCAGCTTGGTGACGCCGTCGACCAGCAGGGCGACCTGGTCACCGAAGTCGCGGCGCAGGGTGTCCAGGCCGTACTCGGTGTCCTCGACGGTGTCGTGCAGCAGGCCCGCCATCAGCGTCGCCGGGTCCATGCCGAGCTCGGCGAGGATCGTCGTCACGGCAAGCGGGTGCGTGATGTACGGGTCGCCGCTCTTGCGCTTCTGCCCGCGGTGCCAGCGCTCGGCGACCTGGTAGGCCTTCTCGATCTGGCGGAGCGTCGCCGCCTCGATCTTCGGGTCGTTGCTGCGGACGATCCGCAGCAGCGGTTCGAGGACCGGGTTGTACGGGCTGGAGCGCTGCACGCCGAGGCGGGCGAGGCGGGCGCGGACCCGGTTGGAGGAGGCGGACCTGGCGGCGGGGCCCTGCGCCGGACGGCCTGCCGGGGAGGATCCGGTGGTGCCGGTCACGGCGCCGTTCGGCCGCTCGGCCGGAGGCTCGGGCGTGGCCGCGGGAGTCGCAGGGGTCGCAGGCGCGGGCGTACCCTCCGCGGCGGCGGCGGAGTCGCCGGCCTCGGCGGTGGGCTGCTCCGGTTGCGCGGCGGCAAGCGGCTGGGCCTTGTCGGGCAAGAGCACTCCTCGGGTGTGCCCCTCCTCGCCGACGGCGTGCCAGGAGGGATCGTCCGGCCCTCCGATCAGGTCCGGAGATCCCCATGGTATCGACCCGGCGCGCGGAACAAGCCGGGAGCCGGGCAGCGGGGGCACGGCGAAGGGGCGGGCACCCGGTCCTGCGGGCGTCCGCCCCTTGCGCCGGTACGAGTCGTCCGTACGGGCTGTGCCTGCGCTGTCCCGGAGCGTGATCCACGACTGATCTCAGCCATGATCCCAGGCGGTGATCTCAGCCGTGACCTCAGACCGTGATCATCAGACCGTGATCAGGGCCTCCAGCGGAGCGCCTTCGAGTGCGGGCTCGAGGCGGTCCCTGCCGGAGAGGAAGCCGAGTTCCATGAGGACCGCGACGCCCGCGACCTTCGCGCCCGCTCTGCGGATGAGCTGCATCGAGGCCTCGACGGTGCCGCCGGTGGCGAGCACATCGTCGATGATCATGATCCGGTCGTCGGCCGTGAGGTCCTCGGCGTGCACCTCGATCTCGGCGATGCCGTACTCCAGCTCGTACGCCTGCGAGAGAGTCGCGCCGGGCAGCTTGCCCGCCTTGCGGACGGGCACGAAGCCGAGACCCGCCTGGAGCGCCGCGGGCGCGGCCAGGATGAAGCCGCGCGCCTCCAGGCCGACGACCTTCGTGGCGCCGTGCCGGACGCACAGCTCCGCGAGCGCCTCGGTCAGGGCGCCGAAGGCCGCCGGATCGGCGAGCAGCGGGGTGATGTCCTTGAACATCTGAACGCCCGGCTCCGGAAAGTCCGACACGTCCCGGATGCGGGCGAGGAGCCGGTCCTTCAGGTCTTCCATGGGCGCCTCCCGCTCCACTGCCGTCACCGGCGCTTCCCCGACGGGCGGCCGCGGCGGCCGCCGCCGCTGCGGGGCGCCGGGCGGCCGCGCTGGCCGACCACGGCCGCGGCCTCCTCGCCGCCCGGGACGGCGTCCTCCGGGGCGGCGTCCTGCGGCGCGCCTTCCGGCTCGTTCTCGGCCTTGGCCGCGGCGGAGACGCGCTTGGCGTGCACCCGCTTGGCCAGGGCCTTCATCGCCGGCTCGCGCTCCTTCAGGTCGGCGACCAGCGGCGTTGCGATGAAGATCGAGGAGTACGCGCCGGCGGCCAGGCCGACGAACAGCGACAGCGAGATGTCGTTGAGCATGCCGCCGCCGAGCACACCGCCGCCGATGAACAGCAGGCCCGCGACCGGCAGCAGCGCCACGACCGTGGTGTTGATGGAGCGGACCAGGGTCGCGTTGAGGCTGCGGTTGGCGATCTCGCTGTACGTGTAGCGAGTCTGCTTGGTGATGTCCTTGCTGGCTTCCTTCAGACCGTCGAAGACGACGACGGTGTCGTAGAGGGAGTAGCCGAGAATCGTCAGCAGACCGATGACGGTGCCCGGGGTGACCTCGAAGCCGACGAGGGCGTAGATGCCGACGGTGATCGTGAGGTCGTGGATCAGGGCGACCAGGGCGGCCAGCGCCATCCGCCACTCGAAGGCGATGGCCAGATAGACCACCACGAGCGCCATGAAGATGCCCAGGCCCAGCCAGGCCTTGTTGGCGATCTGCTCGCCCCAGCTCGGGCCGACCAGTTCGGCGTTGATGTCCTGCGCCGGGATGCCGAAGTCCTCTGCCAGATCCTCACGGATCTGGTCGGCCTTCGCGGTGTCGACCTCGCTGATCTGGATGCGCAGGGCGTCGCCGCCGAGCTGCTGCACGATGGCGGCGTGCCCGGAGGCCTTCTCGGCCTCCTCCTGGGCGTGGGTGACGGAGACGCTGGTCTTCGGGGTGGTGAAGACCGCGCCGCCGGAGAACTCGATGCCCATGTTCAGCCCGCGGACCCCGAGCCCGACGATGGCCGTGATGGTGATGAGGACGGACAGGCCGTACCAGATCATCCGCTTGCCGACGAAGTCGTAGCCGACCTCGCCGCGGTAGAGGCGGGCGCCGATGCTGCCAAGGCGCGACATCTCACGCCTCCTTCGGGTCGGTCGGGACGGCGGGGGTACGGCGGCCTCGGCGCAGCGGGGGTTTGACGCCGAGCCGCTTCGGGTCCAGGCCGGACCATGGATGGCCGCTCGCGAAGAACTTCCGCCGGGCCAGGAGTGTCATCAGCGGCTTGGTGAAGAGGAACACCACGACGACATCGAGCAGCGTGGTGAGGCCGAGGGTGAAGGCGAAACCCTGCACCTTGCCGACCGTGACGACGAACAGCACGGCGGCGGCCAGGAAGGACACGAAGTCGGACACCAGGATGGTGCGCCGGGCCCGCGGCCAGCCGCGCTCGACCGCCGGGCGGAGCGTGCGGCCCTCGCGGATCTCGTCCCGGATGCGCTCGAAGTACACGATGAACGAGTCGGCGGTGATACCGATCGCCACGATCGCACCGCAGACCGCCGGCAGGTTCAGCGCGAAGCCGATACCGGGGCCGAGGAGCGTCATGATCGTGTAGGTGAGGGCCGCGGAGACCATCAGGCTGAGGATGGCGACGAACGCCAGGCCGCGGTAGTACGCCACGAGGTAGATGATCACCAACGCGAGGCCGATGGCACCGGCGATGAGGCCGGCCTGCAGCTGCTCGCCGCCGAGCGCGGCGGACACGGTGGTGACGCTGGACTCGTCGAAGGTCAGCGGCAGCGCGCCGTACGACAGGACGTTGGCGAGGTCCTCGGCGCTCTGCTGGGTGAAGCTGCCGGAGATCTCGGCGTTGCCGCCGGTGATCGCAGTGGAGACGCTGGGCGCGGAGACGACCTCGCCGTCCAGGACGATGGCGAACTGGTTCTGCGGCTGCTGCTTGGACGCCAGCTTGCCGGTGGAGTCCGCGAACTTCTTGGCGCCCTTGTCGTTGAAGTCGAGCGTGACGATCCAGCCGGTGCCCCGCTGCTGGTCGAAGGCGGCCTTCGCGTCGTCGACGTCGACGCCCTCGACGTCGGCAGGGCCGAGCGCGTACTTCGCGGCCCCGTCCTCGCTGCACGCGACGGTGGCGTCGGCCGGCTTGTCGCCCTGACCCGCCTGCGCCCGCGTCTCGGGCTTCGAGCAGTCCAGCGCGGCGAGCTTCTTCTGCAGGTCGGCGGGGATGCCGGCGCCCGGCTGCGGCTCGGGGGCCGGGGGCTGGGACGGCTGGCCGGAGGGCGAGGGGGCCGCCTTCGGCGATTCGTCCGCCTTGAGCGCGCCGGTGACGGCGCGGCCCTGGGTGGTGGCGCTCGAGGAGGGCGTGGCCGAGGACGTGGCCTCGTCGCCGCTGCTCGCCTTCTCGCCGCCGCCCTTGGCCTTGTCCGTGCCCGAGGGGCTCTTGGAGGGCTCAGGGGTCTTGGTGCCCTGGGCGATCGTCAGCACCGGGCGGAAGTAGAGCTGGGCGGTCGTGCCGACCTGCTCCCTGGCCTGCTTCTCGTTCGTTCCCCGGGGGATGTTGACGATGATGTTCTTGTCGCCCTGAGTCTGGACCTCGGCCTCGGAGACGCCAAGACCGTTGACGCGGCGCTCGATGATCCCGACCGCGGTGTTCATGTTGGTCGGGTTGATCGCGTTCTTCTCGCCCGGCTGGTTCTTCGCCGTGAGCGTGATGCTCGTGCCGCCGGCGAGGTCGATGCCCAGTCGCGGCGTGGTGTGCCCGGAGAGGAACATCCCCCCGGTGAGCGCCACGATGGCGATCAGGATCAGCGCCAGGGCGCGCCCCGGCCTGCCCTGGGCCCCCGAGGACCTCCGGCCCTTCTTCGGTGCTGCCACCTTCTCGTTTCTCCCTGTCCAACCGCTCCGCATCGGTCGTCGTACGCGGGCGGCCACGAAGTGGTGTGGGGACGGCGCCCCGCCGATGCCTGGACCGTCCTGGGACCGCGCCGCGCACCCCGGCGGGTGCGGCGCGGTCCCAGGGCCGGGCTACTTCGCGTCGGCGTCGCCGTCCTTCTTGCCGTCCTTTGCCTCGGCGACGTCGGCAGCATCGGCGGGCTCGGCCTCGGCGTCGGGGGCGTCGGAGGCGTCGGACTTGCCGAGGTCGATGCGCGGCTTGTCACCGTCCGCGGGGTCGGCAGGGGCGACCGGGGCGGCGGGGGTCTCTTCGGAGATCAGCGAGGAGGCGTCGTCCGGGACGACCGGGCCGTCGGCCTTGAGGTCTCCGTCGACCTTGAGGTCGCCGTCGGGGTCGATGCCGTGGACGATGCGGTTGTACTCGGCGTCCTCGAGGACGGCGCCGACGGAGTTCTTCGCGTAGACCGCGTGCACGCCGGGGGCGACCTCGAGGAGGACCGTGTCGTCGCCGACCTCCTTGACGGTGGCATACATGCCGCCGATCGTGCGGATGCCGGTGCCGGGCTGCATCTGGTTGCGCATCTGCATGGCCTGGCGCTGCTTGTTCTTCGCGGACCGGGTCATCAGGAACATGGCCCCGATCAGCACGATGAACGGGAGGAGGGTCACGATATTCACGGGCCGGAAATCCTTCACACGACCGCTCGAGCGGCGGCCTGGTATTCGGGGGTGGGCACGCCGTCCCACAAAGACGGCATCGGCGGAGTCTAAGCGAGTCCGCACCTACGGAACAACGCCCAGCATGTCACCCGGGTTCCGGAACGGGCGAGTCTCCGCGCCGTAACCGTACCGTTACATACCGAACAGGCCCGGTTGCCCCGGTGCCCCGCCGCCCTGCTGCGGCGGTACGAGACCCAGGTGCTCCCAGGCCGCGGGCGTCGCGATCCTCCCTCGCGGCGTCCGGGCCAGCAGTCCTTCGCGTACGAGGAAGGGCTCGGCGACCTCCTCCACCGTCTCCCGCTCCTCCCCCACGGCCACGGAGAGGGTGGACAGGCCGACCGGGCCACCGCCGAAGAGCTTGAGCAGCGCGCCGAGCACGGCGCGGTCGAGGCGGTCGAGACCGCGCGCGTCGACCTCGTACACCCCCAGGGCCGCGGCCGCCACCTCGCGGGTGACGACGCCGTCCGCCTTGACCTGGGCGTAGTCGCGGACGCGGCGCAGCAGGCGGTTGGCGATACGGGGGGTGCCGCGGGAGCGGCCCGCGATCTCGGCAGCGCCCTCGGGTTCGATGTCGACGTCGAGGAGGCGGGCGGAGCGGTGGATGACCCGCTCGAGCTCGGCCGGCTCGTAGAAGTCCATGTGGCCGGTGAAGCCGAACCGGTCGCGGAGCGGGGGCGGCAGCAGCCCGGCCCGGGTGGTGGCGCCGACGAGCGTGAAGGGCGGCAGCTCGAGCGGGATGGCGGTGGCCCCCGGGCCCTTGCCGACGATCACGTCGACCCGGAAGTCCTCCATCGCCATGTAGAGCATCTCCTCGGCGGGGCGGGACATCCGGTGGATCTCGTCGAGGAACAGGACCTCACCTTCGGTGAGGGAGGAGAGGATCGCGGCGAGGTCTCCCGCGTGCTGGATGGCGGGGCCCGAGGTGATACGGATCGGGGCGCCCATCTCGGCCGCGATGATCATGGAGAGGGTGGTCTTGCCGAGGCCGGGGGCGCCGGAGAGCAGGACGTGGTCAGCGGTCGCGCCGCGCGCCCGCGCTGCGCGCAGCACGAGGTCGAGTTGCTCGCGCACGCGCTCCTGGCCGATGAACTCGTCCAGGTCCTTGGGGCGCAGGGCGGACTCGACTGCCTGGTCCTCGCCGTCGGCGGCGGGCGCCACGAGGCGGTCTTCGCCGTCTTCCCAGTTCACTGCGTTGCTCCCATGTGGCTGGCGTTTCGTACTGTGCTGCACGCCGGTGGCACGAGGCCGTGCCCCGTCCCGCCCAACGGGACGATCTCCCACAGCCACGCGTTCATCGCGCGCGGTTCAGCGTCTGAAGAGCCGCCCTGAGCAGCTGACTCACCTGTGGCGGGCTGTCCGTGGCTTCGGCCTGCGGGGTGACTGCCACCACCGCGTCCTCCGCCTCCCGCGTGGCATACCCCAAACCGACCAGGGCGGCGTGCAGTTGGTCGCGCCAGCCCGCGGCCGCCGAGGCCGCGCCGCCGGAGGCCCGAACCGGTCCCGTCGGCTCGCCGAGCCGGTCCTTCAGCTCCAGCAGCAGCCGCTGCGCGCCCTTCTTGCCGATGCCGGGCACCGCGGTGAGCGCCTTCTCGTCGCCCGTGGCGACGGCGCGCCGCAGCGCGTCCGGGGAGTGCACGGCGAGCATCGCCTGGGCGAGCCGCGGGCCGACCCCGCTCGCGGTCTGCAGCAGCTCGAAGATCTGCCGCTCGTCGTCGTCCGCGAAGCCGTACAGCGTGAGCGAGTCCTCGCGGACGACCAGGGAGGTGGCGAGGCGGGCCTGCCGGCCGACGCGCAGCCCGGAGAGGGTGTTCGGGGTGCACTGGACCGCCATGCCGACCCCGCCGACCTCGACGACCGCGCTGTCCGGGGCGAGGGCGGCGACCGGGCCGCTGACGAAGGCGATCATGGCGTGACCTTCCGTACGGGCGCTGGGGGGATGCGGGAGGGACGGGCTGCGGCGGCGTGCGCCTGCTGGAGGCGGCCCAGCGCGGGCGCGCGCCAGATGTGGCAGATCGCGAGGGCCAACGCATCGGCGGCGTCCGCCGGTTTGGGCGGCGCGTTCAGCCTCAGCAGCCGGGTGACCATCGTCCCGACCTGTGCCTTGTCCGCGCGGCCGCTGCCGGTGACGGCGGCCTTGACCTCGCTGGGGGTGTACAGCGCGACCGGCAGCCCGCGGCGCGAGGCGCAGAGCATCGCGACGGCGCTCGCCTGCGCGGTGCCCATGACCGTACGGACATTGTGCTGGCTGAACACCCGCTCCACGGCGACGCATTCGGGCCGGTGCTCGTCCAGCCACTGCTCCATGCCGCGCTCGATGAGGACCAGCCGCTCGCCGATGTCCGCGTCGGCCGGGGTCCGTACGACGCCGACGCCGAGCATCGTCAGGGCCCGGCCCGCGACGCCCTCGACCACGCCGATGCCGCACCGGGTCAGCCCCGGGTCGACCCCGAGCACGCGCATCAACGGCCCCTTCTTGCGGCTAAACCGCCGCCGCTCTCGCGGATGTGGTTGATCGCCGTTGGGGTTCCTCAATTGATGGTTGGGGTCCCAGGCGACGATCTTCGACTGTCATCGTCAGGCTATCCGGTGGCACCGACAACGACGGCGGGCCGGGGGACGTGTCCCACCGGCCCGCCATCGGAGCGAGTTCAGGCTTCGACCTTCTCCATGATGTCGTCGGCGACATCGAAGTTGGCGAAGACGTTCTGCACGTCGTCGCTGTCCTCGAGCGCGTCGATCAGCTTGAAGATCTTGCGCGCGCCTTCCTCGTCGAGCTCAACCTGCATGGTGGGCACGAAGTTGGCGTCGGCCGAGTCGTAGTCGATGCCCGCCTCCTGGAGCGCGGTGCGCACCGCCACGAGATCGGTGGCCTCGCTGATGACCTCGAAGTTCTCGTCGAGGTCGTTGACTTCCTCGGCGCCCGCGTCCAGGACCGCGGCCAGCACGTCGTCCTCGGTCAGCTCGCCCTTGGGGACGATCACGACGCCCTTGCGGTTGAAGAGGTACGACACCGAGCCCGGGTCGGCCATCGAGCCGCCGTTGCGAGTCATCGCGACGCGCACGTCGGAGGCGGCGCGGTTGCGGTTGTCGGTCAGACACTCGACGAGCACCGCGACGCCGTTCGGGCCGTAACCCTCGTACATGATCGTCTCGTAGTCGGCGCCGCCGGCCTCGAGGCCTGCGCCGCGCTTGACCGCGCTGTCGATGTTCTTGTTCGGCACCGAGCTCTTCTTCGCCTTCTGGATGGCGTCGAAGAGGGTCGGGTTACCGTCCGGGTCGGCGCCGCCCGTGCGGGCAGCGACCTCGATGTTCTTGATCAGCTTCGCGAAGAGCTTGCCGCGCTTGGCGTCGATCACGGCCTTCTTGTGCTTCGTCGTAGCCCATTTAGAGTGGCCGGACATCCGCCTGTCTCCTTCACGTAACCAATTCCTGAGCGAACCCCAGTGATCCTACCGGGATCCGATTACCCAGCTGTGCGCACCGTTTCCACGAACAGCCGGTGAACCCGGTGATCGCCGGTCAGCTCCGGGTGGAAGGACGTGGCGAGCACGCTGCCCTGCCGTACGGCGACGATGTGGCCTTCGTGCGTGGCCAGCACATCGGCGTTCCCGCCGACGGACTCCACCCACGGAGCGCGGATGAAGACGCCCTCGACCGGGCCGCCCTCGATCCCGGCGAAGTCCACCGCGGCCTCGAAGGACTCGTTCTGGCGCCCGAAGGCGTTGCGGCGCACGATCATGTCGATGCCGCCCAGGGTCTCCTGGTCGTCCCGGCCGTCCAGGATCTTGTCCGCGAGCATGATCATCCCAGCGCAGGTGCCGTACGTGGGCATCCCGGCCCGTACGCGCTCGCGCAGCGGCTCCAGCAGGCCGAAGGTGACCGCCAGCTTGGACATCGTGGTCGACTCGCCGCCGGGGATCACCAGGCCGTCGACCTCCGCGAGCTCCTCGGCGCGGCGGACCGGGCGGGCCAGGGCGTCGGCCTCGGCGAGTGCGACCAGGTGCTCACGGACGTCGCCCTGGAGGGCGAGGACGCCGATGACGGGGTTGGACACGGGGTGAAACCTCTCTGCAGATCGCAGGTCGTGGGGCGTGGGTCGTGGGTTCTACGGCCGGTGGGCGGCGCGCGGGGTCCGCGGGCCGCCCACCAGGTGAAGATCGCTTACCAGCCGCGGTTGGCGTAGCGCTCCGTCTCGGGGAGGGTGTCGCAGTTGATGCCGACCATGGCCTCGCCCAGGCCGCGGGAGGCGTCCGCGATGATCTTGGGGTCGTCGTAGAAGGTCGTCGCCTTCACGATCGCGGCGGCGCGCTTGGCCGGGTCGCCGGACTTGAAGATGCCGGAGCCGACGAAGACGCCCTCGGCGCCGAGCTGGCGCATGAGCGCGGCGTCGGCCGGGGTGGCGACGCCACCGGCAGAGAAGAGCACGACCGGCAGCTTGCCGAGCTCCGCGACCTCCTTGACCAGCTCGTACGGGGCGCGCAGCTCCTTCGCCGCGGCGTACAGCTCGTTGTGGTCGAGGGTGGTGAGGCGGCCGATCTCCTGCTTGATCTGGCGCAGGTGGCGCACGGCCTCGACGACGTTGCCGGTACCGGCCTCGCCCTTGGAGCGGATCATGGCCGCGCCCTCGGCGATCCGGCGCAGGGCCTCGCCCAGGTTGGTGGCACCGCAGACGAAGGGAGTGGTGAAGGCCCACTTGTCGCTGTGGTTGACCTCGTCCGCCGGGGTGAGGACCTCGGACTCGTCGATGTAGTCCACGCCGAGCGCCTGGAGGACCTGGGCCTCGACGAAGTGGCCGATCCGGGACTTGGCCATGACCGGGATGGAGACGGCGTCGATGATGCCCTCGATCATGTCCGGGTCGGACATCCGGGCCACGCCGCCGTCCTTGCGGATGTCGGCGGGCACCCGCTCCAGGGCCATGACCGCCACCGCACCGGCGTCCTCGGCGATCTTCGCCTGCTCCGGGGTGACGACGTCCATGATCACGCCGCCCTTGAGCTGCTCGGCCATGCCGCGCTTCACGCGCGCGGTGCCGGTCTCGGGGGTCCCGTTGGGAGCGATCGAAGACGTGCTGGGGGGCGTGCTGGACACGGTTTGACCTCACTCGACGACGAATGTGCGATTGAGCCCATCGTAGGCCCGTTCGATACCCGACCCTGACCGGCCATCCGGTCCAGGTGGGCCGCCGCACTACTACGGATAAGACAAAAGCGCCGGCGGCCGCTTCGCCACAAGGGCCAATCGCGGCCCGGTGGCCCGCTCCCCGGGGTTGCCGGGGGCGGCCGGGGTTTCCATGGTTGCCGGAGCCGGGCCCTCAGTGGCCGGTTCGTCCGGCCAGCGCGGCCGGGGGCTCGTCGTCCATCTCGAAGGCGAGCGGGAACGGCGCGTGGCCTGCGAGCCGGAACCAGCGCACCTTACGGTGCCGTCGCAGCGCCCGGGCCGCGCGCACCGCGTCGTTGTGGAAACGCCGCGCCATCGGGACCCGGCGAACCGCGGCCGACAGCTCCCCGACCGCCTCCTCGCCCCCGGGCGCCTCCCGTACGGCCTCGACCTGCGGGGCCTCGGCGAACACGGCGCGCAGCGCCTGGCTGAGCTCGCTCTCGGCGACCTCGCGCTGCTCCTCCTCGGCCTGGCGGGCGGCGTGTGCCGCCTGGTAGAGCACGATCGACGCGGCCGGGTCGAGGACGCCGGAAGTCGCCACCTCCTGCGCCACGGAGGCGCGGCGCAGCAGTTGCGCGTCGAGCGCGGCGCGGGCGGCGTCGATACGGGCGTGCAGCCGGTCGAGCCGCCCCGCGGTCCAGCTCAGGTACAGGCCGATCGCGACGAGCGCCACCGCGATCCAGATCAATGTCGAGGTCACGGGCGGCAAGGCTACCGCCGCTTGCGGCGGACACCGCCCGGAGTCTTCGCAGCCCGGCGGGGCAGCGGGGCGCGGGTGGGGCGCGCACTGCTGGAGCCGGAACCGGGCACGCTCACCGCTGGCGGCGTGTACACGCCTCCGCGTACACTTCAGGCATGTCCGACGCATTGAGCATCCGCGAGACCCGGACCAGGCTCGCCAAGATCCTGGACAAGGCCGAGGCCGGCGAGGCCACCGTCATCACCCGCAACGGCACTCCCGTCGCCGCGATCGTCCCGATGGACGAGTACAGTGCCCTCGAGGAGGCCGCCGACGAACTGCTCGCCCGCGAGGCAGTCCAGCATCTCGGCGAACCGACCGTCTCAATGGCGGAGGTCCTCGCCGATCTGTTCAGCGAGGACCACGACGCCGCATGAAGTACGCGTTCCGGTTCACTGCCACCGCTCAGCGGCAGCTGCGAGCCATCCCGCGGCACGATGCGATGCGAATCCTCACCGCCCTCACCCGCCTCGGCGACGATCCATATCGCAGTGACGCGGACGTGAAGAAACTGACCGGACACGACGGGCTCTACCGGCTGCGCGTGGAGGACTATCGCGTGGCCTACTCCATCGACGACGGACAACTGATCGTTCTTGTTGTCAAGGTCGGCCACCGTCGCGACGTGTACAAGTCCCTTTGACGGCCTTAGTCGCGGGCGAGGCCGAAGCGGGCTCGTAGGCCCGTCGTGCGGTCGTCGGCCGCCACCGAGGCCGCGCCGTCGGTCACCGTCTCGTAGACCGCCAGGATGTCCGCGCCGACCGTCGACCAGTCGAACCGCCGTACGTGCCGCCTGCCCCGTTCACGCAGCTCCGCCCGGCGCACCGGGTCGCCCAGCAGCCGTACCGCGGCGGTCGCGAGCCCGTCGGCGTCCTCGCAGGCGAACAGCTCCCCCGCCGCTCCCCCGTCCAGCACCTGCGCGAAGGCGTCCAGGTCGCTGGCGAGAACCGGAGCGCCCGCCGACATCGCCTCGACGAGGATGATCCCGAAGGACTCGCCGCCGGTGTTCGGCGCCACGTACAGGTCCACGCTGCGCAGCAGCCGCGCCTTGTCCTCGTCGCTGACCATGCCGAGGAACTCCACGCGCTCGCACACCTCGGCCGGCAGCCCGGCCACGGCTTCCTTCTCGTCGCCGCGCCCCGCGACCAGCAGCCTGGCCTCCGGCCGCTCCTCAAGGATCCGGGGCAAGGCCTTCATGAGCACCGGCAGGCCCTTGCGCGGCTCGTCGATGCGCCCGATGAAGCCGATCGTCTCCCCCTGCCACTCCGATTTGGGCTCGGCGTCCGCGAAGAAGCCGACGTCCACGCCGTTGGGGATCACCACCGCGTCGCCGCCGAGGTGTTCCACGAGCGTGCGCCGGGCGTACTCGCTCACCGCGATGCGGGCGCTGATCTTCTCCAGCGCCGCCTGCAGGATCGCGTACGCGGCGACCATCGCACGGGAGCGCGGGTTGGAGGTGTGGAAGGTGGCGACGATCGGACCCTGCGCGGCCCAGCAGGACAGCAGGCCGAGCGAGGGCGAGGCGGGTTCGTGGATGTGCAGCACGTCGAAGTCACCGTCGTGCAGCCAGCGGCGCACGCGCGCGGCGGACAGGAAGCCGAAGTTGAGGCGGGCGACGGAGCCGTTGTACGGCACGGGCACGGCGCGGCCCGCCGAGACGACGTACGGCGGCAGCGGGGTCTCGTCGTCCGCCGGGGCCAGCACGGACACCCCGTGGCCACGGCGGATCAGATGCTCGGCCAGGTCCCGGATGTGGAACTGGACGCCGCCCGGCACATCCCAGGAGTACGGGCAGACGATGCCGATCCTCAAGGCTTCTCCGTTCCTTCAGCTGTCGGCGGAGCGGTCATTCCCCGGCTCCCGCGGCCCGAGGTCCTTCAGCCACAGCCGCTGCAGCATGTGCCAGTCCTGCGGGTGCTCGGCGATTCCGGCGGCGAAGACGTCCGCGAGGGCCTGCGTCATCGCGGCCGTCCTCTCGGCGCGGGTGCCGGTCTGTGGGACCTCGACCGCCGGGTGCACGCGCCCCTGCATGACCGGCGGTTCGTCGTACCAGAGTGTCACCGGCAGCAGCAGCGCGCCGGTCTGCTGGGCGAGCATGGCAGGCCCCGCGGGCATCCGCGCGACGTCCCCGAAAAACGAAACCTCGATACCGGACGCGGACAGGTCGCGGTCCGCGACCAGGCACACCAGGCCTCCGGAGCGCAGCCGCCTGGCGAGGGTGCCGAAGGCGCTGCCGCCGGTGTGCGGGAGGACTTCCATGCCCAGGCCCTCGCGGTAGGCGACGAACCGGTCGTAGAGGGTCTCGGGCTTCAGCCGCTCTGCGACCGTGGTGAAGGGCACGCCGAGCCGGGTAGTGACCCAGGCTCCGGCGAGATCCCAGTTCGCCAGGTGCGGCAGCGCGATGATCGCGCCCCGGCCCGCGGCGAGGCCCTCTTCCAGCAGGTGGATGTCCTTGGGCGAGAAGGCGGCCGCGATGTCCTCGTTGCTCCAGACCGGGAGCCGGAAGGACTCCATCCAGTAGCGCAGGTACGAGCGCATGCCCGCGCGGGACAGCTCCTCAAGCCGCTGCGGCGTGGCGTCCGGCACCACGCGCGCGAGGTTGGACTCGAGCCGCAGCACGCTGTTGCCGCGCCGCTTCCAGGCGCTGTCGGCGATCTGCTGCCCGAGCCGTACGGCCGCGGCCTCGGGCAGGTGCTTGACCGTGCTCCAGCCCAGGCCGTAGAGCCCGTCGGTGAGCCGGTGCGCGATCCCGGGCATCATGACGCCTCGCTCCCCTGCGCAGCCCCCGCGTCCGCCTCCGCGGCCTCCCGGCGTACCGTGACCATCCGCTGCCCGAGCGTCACCAGGCTGCCGACCGCCACCACCCACAGCGCGACCGGCAGCAGGACCTCGATGTAGGGCACACCGAACGCGTGCAGCCCTGCGAAGCCCGCCGCGACCAGCGAGATCACCAGCCGCTCGGCCCGCTCGACGAGACCGTTCACATTCACCGGCAGTCCGATGCTCTCGCCGCGGGCCTTGGTGTACGAGACCACCTGGCCGCTGGCCAGGCAGAAGATGGTGACCGCGCACAGCACGAGGCTGTCGCCGCCGCCCGCGTACCAGAGCGCGAGCCCGCCGAAGATCGCGGCGTCCGCGACCCGGTCGAGGGTGGAGTCCAGGAATGCGCCCCACCGGCTCGACCTGCCCAGTTGCCGGGCCATGTTCCCGTCCACCAGGTCCGAGAAAACGAACAGGGTGATTACCACAGTGCCCCAGAACAGCTCGCCCTGGGGGAAGAAGACCAGCGCGCCCGCGACGACTCCGGCGGTCCCGGCGATGGTGACCGCGTCGGGGCTGACCCCGAGGCGCAGCAGGAGCGCGGCGAACGGTGTGAGAACACGCGTGAAGAACGCACGCGCGTACTTGTTCAGCATGGCCTTCCCGAGGGTCGGTGGGGGCCGTGCGGCCCATGCGGCCACCGGCGCCGCCCCATCGTAGCCAGCGGGCGCTTGTGTTCGATGAGCGCACCCGGCGCGTGGCCGGGGTACGACGTATGGACGCAGCATGACAGGGGTGGAAAGCTCGAAGAACCGCAACAGGTGCAGACCGGGAGGCGAGGCACATGGGCGACAGGACGAACGCACACCCCGGAGCCGCCGGCAGGGCAGCGACGGCCGACCGGCCCTCATCCCTGCGGAACGTGGTGCTGGTCGGCCACAGCGGGTCCGGAAAGACCACTCTGGTCGAGGCCCTCGCTCTCGCGGCGGGCGCGGTGAACCGGGCGGGCCGGGTCGAGGACGGAAGCTCCCTCTCCGACTACGACGAGATCGAACACCGGCAGCAACGCTCAGTACAGCTCTCCCTCGTTCCGGTGGAATGGGGCGGGATCAAAGTCAATCTGCTCGATACTCCCGGATACGCCGACTTCGTCGGGGAGCTGAGGGCCGGTCTGCGTGCAGCGGACGCGGCCCTCTTCGTCGTTTCGGCGGCGGACGGCGTGGACGGCTCGACACGCATGGTGTGGGAGGAGTGCGCCGCCGTCGGGATGCCGCGCGCGATCGTCGTGTCGCACCTGGAGTCGGCGCGCGCCGACTTCGAGGAGATGACGGCCGTCTGCCAGCGGGTCTTCGGAGGCGACGACCCCGACGCCGTACTGCCGCTGTATCTGCCGCTGCACGGCGAGGAGGCAGCGGACGGGCACGCCCCGGTCGCCGGCCTGATCGGGCTGCTCTCCCAGCGCGTCTTCGACTACTCCTCCGGCGAACGGGCCGAGCAGGCGCCCGATCCCGAGCACCTCCCGCTCATCGAGGAGGCTCGCAACCGGCTCATCGAGGGGATCATCTCGGAGAGCGAGGACGAGACCCTCATGGACCGCTACCTCGGCGGCGAGGACATCGATATCAAGACACTGATCGAGGACCTGGAGCGAGCGGTCGCCCGCGGTTCCTTCCACCCCGTGCTGGCCGCAGCGCCCGCCCCCGAGGGCAGCAAGCAGGGCATCGGGACCGTGGAGCTGCTGGAGCTGATCACCGGCGGCTTCCCGACCCCGCTGGAGCGCGAGGCCCCGGCGGTCACCACCCCGCAAGGCAGCCCGCGGCCTCCGCTGACCTGCGACCCCGAGGGGCCGCTCGCGGCCGAGGTCGTCAAGACCTCCTCCGACCCGTACGTCGGCCGGATCAGCCTGGTGCGGGTGTTCTCCGGCACGCTGCGCCCCGACGAGACGGTCCACGTCTCCGGGCACGGCCTGGAGGACCGCGGCCACGAGGACCACGACGTGGATGAGCGGATCGGCGCGCTCTCGGCCCCCTTCGGCAAGCAGCAGCGGGTCATGCCCGAGGCCATCGCGGGCGACCTGGCCTGCGTGGGCAAGCTGAACCGCGCGGAGACCGGCGACACCCTGTCCGCCAAGGACAACCCGCTGCTCATGGAGCCGTGGGTGATGCCGGACCCGCTGCTCCCGATCGCGATCGAGGCGCACAGCAAGGCCGACGAGGACAAGCTCTCCGTGGGGCTCTCCCGGCTCGTCGCCGAGGATCCGACGATGCGTCTGGAGCAGAATCCCGACACCCATCAGGTGGTGCTGTGGTGCCTGGGCGAGGCGCACATGGACGTGGCGCTCGAGCGGCTGCGCAGCCGGTACGGCGTCCAGGTCGATGCCGTGCCGCACAAGGTGTCGCTGCGCGAGACGTTCGCCGAGAAGAGCGCGGGGCGCGGCCGGCACGTCAAACAGTCCGGCGGGCACGGGCAGTACGCCATTTGCGAGATCGAAGTGGAGCCGCTGCCCGAGGGTTCCGGCATCGAGTTCGTCGACAAGGTCGTCGGCGGCGCCGTGCCGCGGCAGTTCATCCCCTCGGTCGAGAAGGGCGTACGGGCACAGGCGACGCGGGGAGTGGCCACCGGATATCCGCTGGTCGACGTGCGGGTGACCCTGCTCGACGGCAAGGCGCACTCGGTGGACTCCTCCGACGCCGCCTTCCAGACGGCGGGCGCGCTCGCGCTGCGCGAGGCCGCGGCCCAGAGCCGTATCCACCTGCTGGAGCCGTACGCCGAGGTGCAGGTGCTGGTCTCGGACGAGTACGTGGGTCCCGTGATGAGCGACCTGTCAGGACGGCGCGGCCGGGTGGTCGGCACCGAGCAGGTGGGCGCGGGCCGCACGCTCGTACGGGCCGAGATCCCGGAGATCGAGATCGGCCGGTACGCGGTGGACCTGCGGTCGCTGTCGCACGGCACGGGCCGGTTCAGCCGGTCGTACGTCCGGCACGAGCCGATGCCGGCGCAGCTCGCCACAAAGATCCGTGAAGAGGCCGGATCCGGCGGGTAGTTGACGGATAGTGGACCTGTCGCCCGCCCCAACTGCCGTGCGGCGGGCGGCAGACCGCCGATACGCTGAGATGCACGTCAGACGGTGTGCCCTGAACGAGGGTTGCCGGACGCGGTAGTCGGGAAGATCCGTTGGCGGAAGCGCAGCAGCGTTGGGGGCGGTAGTGACAGACGGCGGGTTCGACTTCAGTCCCGGGGCGCAGATCCCGCTCTCCGGCTCGGCAGGGCAGACGGCGGCGACCAGTGCGCTGTCCTCGGCCGCCTACCGCGACAGCCCAGTCGCCGACATGCTGAAGGCCAACAGCGACTGGCACAAATCCCAGGTCTCGGCACCACGGCTGTCGCTGTTCGAGCCCAATCTCGGCGAGGCGTTCTCCCGCGCCGTGCAGGTGCGGATGCTCGGCGGCGCCCGGAAGCCGCTGATCCAGTCCTTCGGCACGGAGCCGCAGGCCGTGGTCGAGCACTGCCTGGCCGCCAACCGCATCCGCAAGGAGCGGGACACCCGGCTCACGATGGTGATGGTGGTCTTCGGGCTGCTGTTCCTGCCCGGGCTGCTGCTGTGGCTGGCCGCGTTCCAGCTGCGCCGGTCGCTGGCCGGATCGCAGAACCGGAGGGCAGGGGCGCTCGGTACGGCCGTGCTCGCCGGGGTCGGCCTGCTGGCGCTGCTGTTCCTCATCAGGCTGCCGTTCACCGGCTTCTGGGGACTCTATCTGCGCGCGATGGTCGTCGCCCCGGTGATCGGCTGGCTGTGGGCGAAGCAGATCTGCGAGCGTACGGCGAAGGACCTGCGGGACCGCTGGGAGGGCCTGCTCTCGGGCGGCGGGGTCGGCGCGAAGATCCCCGAGGCGGTGCCGCAGAACCCCAACGAGACCAGCGCGGAGCGCCTGCGCCAGGGCCTGGCCAGGCTGTCCGCCGAGCAGCACAGCAATCTCGTCTTCTACGCGGGCCCCAAGGGGATCCTCGGCATGGGCACCCGCTGGGGCAGCTGGCACATGGCGGAGGACCTGGTCTCCAGCGACCCGGACAAGGACATCAACCCCTTCCGCAGCTGGGATGTCATCCGGGCCGTCCACGACCAGCTGCGGATGCTGGAGCGCGGCCCGCTGCACACCGGAGGGTTCCCGAAGCCGACGGTGACGCACTGGATCGTGTCGCCCATCGGCGAGGGCGCGGACGAGGTGGCCCGGCCGAACGACAGCGACACCGACGCCTTCCAGATCAAGGGCCACGAGATCCAGCGGATCTGCAACGAGCAGCAGTTCGGCAGCGGCAACCGCCACTATCTGGGCGTGCAGTTCGTCCTGTGGGACGGGCAGTTGGTGATCACCATGCTGGTCACGGTCACCGTGCTGCACGAGACGCTGCGGATCGAGGTGACCGGCCACGCCCTCGGCCCGGTGCACCCGCTGTTCACGACCAAGCCCGCCGCGAAGACCAAGGTGGTCTCCAGGAGCGTGAAGTTCTGGGAGAGCAAGGAGGTGGCGCTGCCGCTGGTGGACGCCAAGGAGGTGGTACGGCTGGCCGCGCGCGCCCCTCTGACCTGGTTCCCGCCGGTCCTCGACTACCTCGGCGGGAGCCTGACCCTGCCGGAGCCGTTCGGTCTGCGGCACGCCTGGGCGGACAAGCCGTGGCGCCACCGCTTCATGGCGGACGACGCCCTGCGCGCGGCCACCCCGGTCCTGCGGGTGGTGCACGCGGCGGCGCTCCGCGTCCTGGAGGAGAACGGCGTGGACACCGAGCAGTTCGGCAACCGCTCCCTCATCCTCAGCGGCCTCGTCCAGGGTGCGACGCCGATGAGGGCCGACCTCTACGACGCGTAACCGCCTGACCGCGCGCGGCAGCCCTCAGGCGCGGACGTCAGGCCGCCCGGGCATCAGAGCAGCCGGACGTCAGCCCGCCCCGACGTTCAGGCCGCGGGCCAGGCCTCGGCGAGCATCCTGCGGGTGTCCGCGAGCAGCTGCGGGAGCACCTTCGTATGGGCGACGACCGGCATGAAGTTGGTGTCGCCGCCCCACCGCGGCACCACGTGCTGGTGCAGATGGGCCGCGATGCCCGCGCCCGCCACCGCGCCCAGGTTCATGCCCACGTTGAAGCCGTGCGCCCCGGACGCGGTGCGCAGCGCCTTCATCGCGCGCTTGGTGAACTCGGCGAGCTCCACCGTCTCCGGTTCGTCCAGCTCGGTGTAGTCGGCGACGTGCCGGAAGGGGACCACCATGAGGTGGCCGCCGTTGTACGGGTAGAGGTTGAGCACGGCGTAGACCCGCTCGCCACGGGCGACGATCAGCCCGTCCTCGTCGGACTTGGCCGGGATGGTGCAGAACGGGCATCCGTCGCCCGAGCCGGGGCCGCTCGGCTTGTTCTCCCCCTGGATGTAAGCCATCCGATGAGGGGTCCACAAGCGCTGGAACGCATCCGGCGTCCCGACTCCGATCTGCTGCTCCGGCTCACTCGTCATGCTCTGCAGCATATGGCTTCGCCCGTTCGCAGCGTGTCGCCGGGGCGGCGGCCCCGGCCGGTCCCGCGATGCTGAGCCGATGAACGACGACAGCCGGATGCGGAGCTGGGAGCGGCGCACCGAGATCCCGCTCTTCGCCGCGTCGCTGCTCTTTCTCACCTCGTACGCGGTGCGGGTGCTCGCGCCGGACCTCTCCCGGCTGTGGCTCGACTTCTGGCTCGCGCTGACGGCGGTCAGCTGGGCGTGCTTCGCGGTGGACTACGGGGTGCGGCTGCGGCTGAGCGGCCGCGGCGTGCGGTTCGTCGTCACCCGGTGGCTGGACACGGTGGTGCTGGTGCTGCCCCTGCTGCGCCCGTTGCGGATGGTGCGGGTCTACAACGCGGTGCAGGCGCGCCGCGACCAGCCGACGCTCTCGCTCTACGCGCGCGTGATCACGTACGCGGGCATGACCTCGGTGCTTCTGGGCTTCGCCGCGTCGCTGGCCGTCTACCAGGCCGAGCGCGACGCCCCCGGCACCACCATCCGTACCTTCGGCGACGCCGCATGGTGGGCCTGCTCGACGCTGACCACCGTGGGCTACGGGGACGTGGCCCCGGTGACCCCGCAGGGGCGGCTGGTCGCGGCCGCTCTGATGGCGTGCGGCCTCGCGCTGCTGGGCGCGGTGACCGGCTCGTTCTCCTCCTGGCTGCTGCAGACCTTCACGCGCGAGGACGAGAAGAAGCCCCCTTAAGGCTTGAGCTCCAGGGGCCTCCCGCCTACGGATCAGACCTGCACCCGGTCCTCGACGGCCTTGAGGATCTCGGTCACCGCCTCCTCTACCGGCACGCCGTTCTTCTGTTCGCCGTTGCGGTAGCGGAAGGAGACCGCGCCCTTCGACACGTCGTCGTCGCCCGCGATGAGCATGTACGGGACCTTCGACTTCTGGGCGTTGCGGATCTTCTTCTGCATGCGGTCGGCGGAGGCGTCGACCTCGACCCGGATGCCGTGCCGCTTCAGCTTGGCGGCGACCTCCTGCAGATACGGCACGTGGTCGTCGCTGATCGGGATGCCGACCGCCTGGACCGGGGCCAGCCATGCGGGGAACGCGCCCGCGTAGTGCTCCAGCAGCACCGCGAAGAACCGCTCGATCGATCCGAACAGCGCGCGGTGGATCATGACCGGACGCTGCCGGGAGCCGTCGGCCGCGGTGTATTCGAGGTTGAAGCGCTCGGGCAGGTTGAAGTCGACCTGGATGGTGGACATCTGCCAGGTCCTGCCGATCGCATCCTTCGCCTGCACGGAGATCTTCGGTCCGTAGAAGGCCGCGCCACCCGGGTCCATGACCAGGTCAAGACCCTGCTTCTCGGCGGCCTGGCGCAGAATCTCGGTGGCCTCCGCCCACACCTCGTCCGAACCGATGAACTTCTCCGGGTCCTTGGTGGACAGCTCCAGGTAGAAGTCGTGCAGGCCGTAGTCGCGCAGCAGGTTCAGCACGAACGTGAGCAGCGAGTCCAGTTCGTCGGCCATCTGCTCCTTGGTGCAGTAGATGTGCGCGTCGTCCTGGGTGAAGCCGCGGGCCCGGGTGAGGCCGTGCACGACGCCCGACTTCTCGTAGCGGTAGACCGTTCCGAACTCGAAGAGCCGCAGCGGCAGTTCACGGTACGAGCGGCCCCGCGCGTCGAAGATCAGGTTGTGCATGGGGCAGTTCATGGGCTTCAGGTAGTAGTCGACGCCCTCGTCGAGCTGCATGGGCGGGTACATGCCCTCGGCGTACCAGTCCAGGTGGCCCGACTTCTCGAACAGCTTCCCCTTGGTGGCGTGCGGGGTGTAGACGAATTCGTAGCCCGACTCCTCGTGCCGCTTGCGGGAGTAGTCCTCCATGGTCCGCCGGACGATGCCGCCCTTGGGGTGGAAGACCGCGAGCCCCGAGCCGATGTCCTCGGGCACGGAGAAGAGGTCGAGCTCGGAGCCGAGCTTGCGGTGGTCGCGCTTCTCGGCCTCGGCGAGGAAGTCCAGGTACGCCTTGAGCTCGTCCTTCGACGGCCACGCGGTGCCGTAGATCCGCTGCAGCTGCTTGTTCTTCTCGCTGCCTCGCCAGTACGCGGCGGCCGAGCGCATCAGCTTGAACGCCGGGATGTTCCGGGTGGTCGGCAGGTGCGGACCGCGGCACAGGTCCTTCCAGGCCAGGTCGCCGGTCTTCGGGTCGAGGTTGTCGTAGATGGTCAGCTCGCCTGCGCCGACCTCGGCGGACGCGCCCTCGGCGGCGTCGGCGGCCGAGCCCTTGAGCCCGATCAGCTCCAGCTTGTACGGCTCGCCGGCCAGCTCCGCGCGCGCGTCCTCGTCGGACACCGCGCGCCGAGAGAAGCGCTGTCCGCGCTTGACGATCTCCTGCATCTTCTTCTCGATGCGCTTGAGGTCGTCCGGGTGGAACGGGGTCGCGACGTCGAAGTCGTAGTAGAAACCGTCCTTGATGGGCGGGCCGATGCCCAGCTTGGCCTCGGGGAACAGCTCCTGCACGGCCTGCGCCATCACATGCGCGGCGGAGTGGCGCAGGATGTTGAGGCCGTCATCGGAGGTGATCGGGACGGGCGCGACCACGTCGCCGTCCGCCACCTCGTACGCGAGGTCCTTCAGCGCCGCGACCCCGCCCGCGGGCGCGATCCGCGCCGCGACGACGCTGCGGTCGCCGCCCAGAAGCTCCGCCGCCGTAGTGCCCGTGGCCACCACGCGCTCTTCCCGCTCGGAATCGCGTTGGATGATCACACGGACGTCTGACACCGGTCTCTCCTGACTGTGGGTGGTGCGGCAAGCGGCGGCCTGCGCGCCTGAATCGTACCGAGCCGGGCGGGCCGGACGCGAAATGGTTACCCGGCGCCTACCGTGACGGACATGGCCATCGACTGGAACAACGAGCTCGTCGATCAGCTCGACCGGCACTGGCGAAACCAGCTGCGGCAGCGCCTGGAGGGGCTGTCCGACGACGAGTACTTCTGGGAGCCGGTGCCCGGCTGCTGGAGCGTGCGTCCCAGAGGCGAGAGCACGGCCCCCATCGCTGCCGGGGCGGGCGGCTTCACGATCGACTTCGCCTTCCCGGAGCCGGACCCGGCGCCCGTGACGACGATCGCCTGGCGGCTCGGCCACATCGTGGTCGGCGTCCTCGGTGCCCGCGTCGCCTCATACTTCGGCGGCCCGCCCGTCTCGTACGAGTCCTTCCACTACGCGGGCACGGCCGAGGAGGCGCTCGCCCAGCTCGACGAGGGGTACGCGGCCTGGACCGCGGGTGTGCGCGGTCTCGGGGACGAGGGCCTCGCGCGCCCCTGCGGACCGGCCGAAGGGCCGTTCGCCGACCTGCCGATGGCCGCGCTCGTGCTGCACATCAACCGCGAAGTGATCCACCACGGAGCGGAGATCGCCCTGTTGCGCGATCTCTACCGCCACCGCAAGGCCGGCATCTTCTAAGCGGTCCTGGGCCGCTACGCGTCGTCGGCGCCGCACGCCTCCTCGAAGAAGTCGAGGTGCTCCTGCAGCGACTTCATCAGCCGGTCCCGCTCCGCCTCGTCCACCTGCACCGGCACCACACCCTGCGCACCGGTCAGACGGCGGAAGCCGCCCCGGCTCTCCAGCCGTCCGCTCACCCTGATCGGCAGGCCGACCAGGTGCGCGTGCCCCGCGATGCGGTACGCGTCCTCGTCGAGCGCCACCCGCACCTGCGGCACCTCCGCCCCGGCCAGGACCCGCAGCCGTACGGTCCCCGGCCCGCCGGGTGCCGAGCGGCGCATCCGCACCACCGCGCCCGTGACCCGTACCGGCACGGACGGCTCGTCGCGCACATACCGCGCGCCCGCCTCCCGCAGGGCCGGCAGGTCCCCCGGCGAGAACTCCACCGGCTCCGGCCTGCCCGCGAAGCCCTCCGGCGCACCGGCGGCGGGCGACCAGTCCAGCGCCACCCGCACCCCCTCCGAGCCGCGTACGAGCCCCACGACCGCCTCGGTCAGCTCCTGGCACACGCCCAGCTCGACGGCCGCGTCGAAGGCCTCCATCCCGCCCGTGGCGCGCTGGTAGTCGACGGCGTCACGGGCCGCGTGCAGGGCGCGCAGCAGGGCGGTGACGGCGGTGCGGCCGGTCTCGACCGGCACGAAAACGGTCAGCTGCCGGCCGGTGCCCGGCTCGGGCCCGACGAGCATCCGCTCCAGGGCCGCCTCGGCGTGCCGCCGGTGCCGCGCCCCGTAGTAGCCGGCGCGGGCGCGCGCGGCGAGCGCACCGGCCACCAGCATCGCCCGCGCGCCCGCCCGCAGCTGCTCCTGCGCGGGCCACGCCGCCGCACCGCTCTCCGGCACCGGCGCGTCCCGCCACCAGCGGATCTCGTCACTGGGCACGGCCAGGCCCACGAGCACGTCGCGGGCTGACGGCGCGGCGCTGCGGGCCAGCGCGGTGAGGGCCTCGGCGATCAGGTCCTCGCTGTCGGGGAAGGCGCGGTTCTCCGGCACCAGCAGGCTGGTCCCGGCCGCCCCGGGTCCCGGCGGGGTCCAGCGGCCGTAGCGGCCCGCCGCCCCGCCGCGCCGCCGCCAGCCGTGCCGCCCCAGCAGGGCGCTGAGGACGGCCGGGTCCACCTGCTCGGGGGCCAGGCCGCCCGGGGGCAGCGCTCCCGCGGCTTCTCGGGGATGTGGTCGTACGGACTCGTCGAACGGCCGGTGCATCAAGGTCTCCCTCCCACCCCGACCCGGGTCATGATCTCGCAGAGGGCTCGGTCGTCGAAGATCCGCGTGGTCGGGATCCGCACGGTGGTTCTGCGCCGGCCGGTCACCGGGTGCCCGGCCAGGTTGGTCCAGTAACAGCAGTGCCGCAGTTCGAGCCGGTCGTGGGAGGCGCGCAGCCACTCCTCGCGGCTGCGCGGTACGAGCATCACGACCAGGATCTTGTGCACCGACACCGGGGTGCGGGCGAGCTTCACCAGGTGCTCGTTGTCGAGCGTGAAGGAGAACGCCCGTCCCGGCGGGTGCGGGGGTATCTGGTAGGTGCACTTGAGCTGCACCTTGATGGTCACCTCGTCGTCCACGGCGTGGCCCGGCGCGCTGTGGCTGACGTGCCAGTCGATCCCGTTGTCGGGAAAGGGCTGCGCCAGCGAGCAGCCCGCCGCGGCCGCGACCGCGTGGAGATAGCCCACCTGGAGAGTCTCCATGCAGGCAGTGGTGGCGAGTCCGCCGCGCAGCGGCAGCAGCCCTCCCCCGTAGCCTTCGGCACGGGCGGGACCCTCATGTTCGGGCTGCGCGAGCGCCATGACCGAATAGCCTTCCCGGCCTTGCCGATTGATTCCCCGCTCCGGACCCGATGACATTCGAACGGTCCGTCATCTGTGTTGTCTCCGCCCTGCGTACAGCGCAAACGGCCCGGGTATCACCAGCTCGGGCAGTGGGTTCGAATTCCCATCTGCCGGTTTCGCGCGAGGAGTTGTGACATGCCGTGCTGGTACGAGGGGCCGCTCGCCGCATTCGACACAGAAACCACGGGAATTGACGTGGAACAGGACCGCATAGTCTCCGCCGCGCTGGTGGTCCAGAGCGCACCGGCGGCGGTGCCGCGCATCAGCCGCTGGCTGGTGAACCCGGGAGTGCCGGTGCCTGAAGAAGCCATCGCCGTGCACGGCCTGACACAGGACCTGCTCAACCGGGAGGGCCGGTGGCCCGCGCCGGTGATGGAGGAGGTGGCGCGGGCGCTCGCCGCCCAGACCGCGGCCGACACGCCGCTGGTGGTGATGAACGCGCCGTTCGATCTGACGCTGCTGGACCGCGAGTTGCGGCGGCACCGCGCCAAGGCCCTTGCCGATTACCTCGGGTTCGGCTCGCTGTGCGTGCTCGACCCGCGGGTGCTGGACAAGCATCTGGACCGCTACCGCAAGGGCCGGCGCACGCTCGCCGACCTGTGCGCGCACTACGAGGTGGTGCTGTCCGCCGCCCACGACGCGGCGGCGGACGCGGTGGCAGCGCTGGAGGTCGTACGGGCTCTGGGCCGGCGATTCGCGGCCCGGCTCGATCCACTGAGCCCCGCCGAGCTGCACACCCGGCAGGCCGTGTGGCACGCGGCACAGGCGCGCGGACTGCAGTCGTGGTTCGCCCAGAACGGCTCGGACGAAGCCGTCGACCCCGCCTGGCCGCTGCGGCCCGAGCTGCCGGCCGCCGCGTAGCCCGGGAATCGCTCCAACGACGAAGGCCGGGCTGCCCGTTGGCGTCCCGGCCTCGCTTCAGGTTTCAGGGGGTGCGGGTGGCGAAGCCCCCGCACCGCGGGGACGGCGTCCCGCGCAGAAACGACGAGGCCGACGCGGGTCCGCGCATTTCGCGGACACGTGCGGCCTCGGTCTCGTGGGCGATACTGGGATCGAACCAGTGACCTCTTCGGTGTGAACGAAGCGCTCTCCCGCTGAGCTAATCGCCCCATGTGCTGGGGGCAGGCCCGCGGCACGGCCTGAACAATACAGTGCCCGGGAGAGTTCCATCAAACGACATCCGCGAGCCTGCGGCGCAGTCCGCGCAGGCCTCCGCGCATCATCAGCGCGTGGTTGGCCAGGAAGAGCGGGCGGCAGGGCACGGCCAGGGCACGCATCAGCGGCTTCCTCACCTCGACCTCCTGCTCGAAGAGAGCGTGCGCACCGCCGCCGCGGGCGCCGACCGTCCACCGCGCCCAGCCCTCGAGGTCCCCGTTCATCGCGATCCCCAGGACCCCGGCCGCCGGGTCCTGCCGGGTCTCGCGCATCGTGACCAGGAGGTCGTAGGGCAGGACGGACCGGAAGCGGGCCGTACCCGTGCCCTCGTCGGTCCGGCTCACCTCGCGGACCTGCGGCCACCAGGCGGGATAGTCCTCGGGCACGGCCAGCACGGCGTAGACGGCTGCGGGCGCGGCATCGACCGTCCAGAGGCTGCGGAAGCGGTACCGGTGCCAGTCCATGGGGCCAGTGTGGCCGTCCCGTTCGGGTCCGGCGGCTTCGCGTACTCAACGGATCTGAGTACGTGCGCCCATGTCCGGGTACCTCCCCGGCATCCACACTCCCGGGGCATGGACAACGTGCCACCGGACCTGCCGCCGGCCGTCGAGCTGCAGCAGCTCGAGCTCACCCTGGCCCGGGTGGAGGCTCAGCGCTCAGGGCTGCTCGCGCGCCGGGCCCAACTGCTCGCCCAGCTGCGGCGGTCCGGCCCCGCCTCTGCCCGCGCGATGGCCTGGGCCCCGCGGTCCGGACTCCAGTCGCCGCCGCGGGACTCGCCGCGACAGGACTCGCCGCTGCCGGGCTCGCCGCTGCCGTTCCGGGAGGCCGACCCGCCGACCGTGCAGAACCTGCTGCTGACCCTCGGAGGCGTGCTGCTGGCCATCGCCGTGACCGCCTTCACCGTCGTCAGCTGGGGGCACTTGGGGCTGGGCGGCCGGGCCGCGGTCCTGGGCGCGCTGACCCTGGCCGCCATGGGTGCGCCCGCGCTGCTGCTGCGCCGTGCGCTCGTCGCGACCTCGGAGGTCGTGGCCTGCCTGGGCCTGGTCCTGCTGGTGCTGGACGCGTACGCGCTGCACCGGGTGGCGCTCCCGGACGCGGACGTCGCGGGCTACGCGGCCGCGGCCGGCGCCGTCATCGCAGGGACCTGGGCGGCGTACGGGCTGTGGCTCCGCCATCGCCCCGCGGACGGCGAGGGGTTGCACGCCTCCGAGGCCGAGGGCACCGACCAGGCGCCGCCGGACGCGGAGGCGCGATCGGGCACGCGGGCGGCCGGGCTGCTGCTGCCGCTCCCCATCGCCGTATGCCTGGCCCAACTGCCGCTGGTTCTTTGGGCCGTGGCGGAGGGTGCCGGTCCGTTCGGCTTCGGCTCGGCGCTGCTGGCATCGGCGGTGGCGGACCTGGCGATCGCCCTGTGGTGCCGGGTACCGGGCGTACGCCTGACCGCTGCCGTGACCGGTTCGGTGACGGGGGCCGCAGGGCTGCTGCTCGCGGCGGGGCTGTCGGTGACCGCATCCGGCACCACCGAGGCGGCGCGGGCGGCCGCGCTGCTGCTCGTGGGGGCCGCGGCCGGAGTGAGCGCGTCGTGGCGCTTTCCGGCACTGTCCGCGCCGTCGGCACCGGCCGCAGCGTCGGCACCGACCGCACCCTCGGCGCCTGTTGGTGCGGGCGAGGCCGGAGACTCCGGCGCACCGGACCGGCCTCTCCGGACCCGTCCCTCCGGCGAACACCGGCCTGCCGGCGCCGCGTGGCCTGCGGCCGGCGGCGGCCTGGCCCTGGTCGCGGCGCTGGGCGGGCTGCTCAGGACCGGGCTGCCCGAGCAATGGATCGTCCTCGGCTACCTGCTGTGCGGAACCGGTGTGCTGGTGGCCGCCCGCGCCCTGGCCGGGCGCGCCCCCGTGGCCGCCGGACTGGCAGCCGCCGCGGGCGCCGTCCACGCCGGCGCGCTGCTCTGGACCGGACCCGCGGTGGCCACGGCCGTACTGGGCCCGGTGAGCTGGGTGGGCGCCGTCTGGTCCGGCGCCCCGGTGGGATCGCGCGAGGCGATCACCCCGGCCGGGACGCTCGGACCCGGGTGGTCCTGGCCGATCACCTTCGCCGTCCCGACCGTCCTGGCCCTCACCGCGGTGACGGCCCTGGCGGTGCACCGCTGGCAAACGGGGCGCCACGGACGGCCCGCGCTGCTCTCCTGGGCGGTCGCGGCCGGGTGCGCCGCGGGCGTGGTGCTGCCGGTCGCTCTCGACCTCCCGTACCCGGTCGCCGTGGCCCTGCTCGTGGCCCAGACAGCGGTCCTCCTGGTCGCCTCGGCAACCCTCCCGGAGGCCGCTGCGACGCCCGGCCCCACGGACCCGGCGCCTTCCCGCCCGGCGGCCTCCGCCGCACAGGGCTCCGCGTCCCCTGGCCGCGAGTCCCCCGGACGGGCGCCCGGCTCGACAGACTCCGACCCAACGGGCTGCGCAGCTCCCGCGCCCCCTGGCCATGAGGCATCCGGCCCGGCGGCGCGCCCCCCGGCCCTCCCCACAGACGCCACCGGCCCAGCGGCTCACGCCGCAGAGCGCCCACCCTCCCCCGGCCCTGATGCCCCCGGCGGGGCCTCGCTCGCCGCGCTGCTCTGTGCCGTGGCGGTGGCATTGACCGTCGGCTTCTGGGGGCTGGCCGAGCAGGCCGTGACGCTCGCCGTGTTCGGCAGCCTGCTGGTCGTGTTCGGGGCCGCCGCGGCGTCCGGGGGACGCCTGCGGCAGGCCGTGACGGCGTGCGCGGCCGTCGTGTGCGCCGTGGCGCTCACGGTCGCGCTGTGCGCCGCCGGGGACCTCCCGGCGGCCCGCACGGCCTTCGCCGTCCTGGCGGTCGCCGCGGCCGCGTCGCTCCTCGCGGCCCGGCTGCGCGCCGTCCCGGCCGGGATCTCCGTCGAGAGCGCCGGGTACGCGGCTGCGCTCCTCGCGATGGGCCTGGCCGCGGGAAACCGGCCGGTCCTCGCCACGGTCCTCGCCCTCGCCGGGGTCATCGCGGCAGGCACGGCGCTGCGCCCGGACCGCCGGGGCGCCGCCCACGCGGCCGCCGCGCTGTTCGTCCTCGCGACCTGGGTCCGGCTCTCGGCGTCCGGCGTCACGGCCCCCGAGGCGTACACGCTGCCGGTGAGCGTCGCCGCGCTCTTCGTCGGCGTCCGCAGGCGGCGCCAGGAGCCGTCAGCGTCCTCCTGGGCGACGTACGGCCCCGGGCTCGCTGCGACGCTGGTGCCGAGCCTCGTGGCGGCCTGGAGCGACACGCACTGGCTGCGGCCGCTGCTCCTCGGGCTCGGCGCCCTGGCCGTGACGCTGCTCGGCGCCCGGCAGCAGCTCCAGGCGCCGCTGCTGCTCGGCGGTGCCGCCCTGGCGCTGGACGCCGTGCACGAGCTGGCCCCGTACATCGTCCAGGTCGTGGAGGCGCTCCCCCGCTGGCTGCCGCCCGCCGTCGCCGGCCTGCTGCTGCTCGCCGTCGGCGCGACGTACGAACAGCGGCTGCGTGACGCACGGCGGGTCCGGGACGCACTGGGCCGAATGCGGTGATCGCACCCGCGCCGGGTTCGGAAACGCACCGAGGGGCCGGAGGCTCGAAAGCCTCCGGCCCCTCGGCCGGTGGGCGTGGGGGTGCGGGTGGCGAAGCCCCCGCCCGCGCGGCGCAGCCGCGCAGAAAAACGAAGTTGAGGTGGCAAACGCTGCTTGTGAGCAGGGCTCACCCCTCAACGGAGTGGGCGATACTGGGATCGAACCAGTGACCTCTTCGGTGTGAACGAAGCGCTCTCCCGCTGAGCTAATCGCCCGGGCGCAGGGCACACATTACCGCATGTCAGCGCGTGCCCCTGACCATCCGCGCGTCATCGGCCGACCTGCCACGGCATCACGAAACCGTAGTTCCAGACGTACACCGCGATCCCGGTTCCGATGATCACCAGGCCGATCGCCGTGAGGATTATGTTGCGCCGCCGCACCCGCGGATCCAGGGCCTTGTGTGCGGCCTCCGTCACTTTCCGTTTCGTCCAGCGCAGCACCAGCTGCGCCCACACGAACTCGGTCGCCCAGACCGCCATGCCGCCGAAGATCACCAGCCAGCCGGGACCGGGCAGCGGCAGCATGATCACGCCCGCCGCCACGATCGCGAGACCGACCAGGAAAACGCCTACCTGCCAGCTCAGATGCAGCGTCCTCGAAGCCTGGATGAACTGCGGTGCCTTCGAGCCCAGCAGTCCACCGACCGCCGTCGCGCCCGTCGCCGTCGCGCCGTCCCCCGTAGCGCCGGTGGCGCCCACTTTGGCGACCTCCCGTCGCTCGTCACTCTCCGCATTCATACGGCCCAACTTACCCGACCGTGAAGCATCACCGGAATGGTCGCCGAGGATGACTCAGGACTCCGCCGTACGGGGTACCTGAACGACCTCAAAACGGTCAGAGGGGTTTACAACGACACCGTAGGTGGCATGTCGATTTCGCCGACGTGCGAATCCCCGAGCGCACACTGAGCGAAAGGCCTTGGCGCTTATGAACACCACGGTCAGCTGCGAGCTGCACCTGCGCCTCGTTGTGTCGAGCGAATCCTCCCTGCCCGTCCCGGCGGGCCTGCGGTATGACACGGCCGATCCTTACGCCGTGCACGCCACCTTTCACACCGGAGCCGAGGAGACCGTCGAGTGGGTGTTCGCCCGCGACCTCCTCGCCGAGGGACTGCACCGGCCCACCGGCACCGGCGACGTCCGGGTCTGGCCGTCCCGCAGCCACGGCCAGGGCGTCGTGTGCATCGCCCTGAGCTCTCCGGAGGGTGAGGCCCTGCTCGAGGCCCCGGCGCGGGCGCTGGAGTCGTTCCTCAAGCGGACGGACGCCGCGGTGCCCCCGGGCACCGAGCACCGCCACTTCGATCTCGATACCGAGCTCTCCCACATCCTGGCCGAAAGCTGAGCCGGGCGACACCTGAGAGGCACAGCAGGACCAACCGCCCCCTACCGCTCACAGCCCGTAGCCGTCCGACTCGGGGAGACGGCGCGAGCCCGGACCTCGCAACCGCACACGCACCGCAGACATCGCAGACACTTCGCAGACACCGGCGCCTTCGCCGCGGATCGCATCGCGGCGAAGGCGCCGGTGCGTTGCGAGCGCTAAAGTCGGCGAGCATCTGCGGATGCACACGCACCTGCGGAAGCCAGGCAGCAGTCGACCACCGGCCAGGGAGCGAACCGTGCTGATCAACCATGACACCCGGTGCGCACTTGACGCCGTCGTCGATCTGGTCAACAGCGCGGCGGAGGGCGAAGAGCCCGACTCGCTGCCCGATGTCGCCGCGCTGCGGCGCTTCGTCGACCGGCACAGCATCAGCGACGTGGAACGGCTCGACGCCCGCGACCTGGCGGCCGTACGGAGCGTGCGCGCGGGCTTCGCCGAGGCCTTCGCGACCGAGGACACCCGGGCCCTGGCGGAGCTGCTCAACAAGATGGTCGCGGGCGCGGGTACCACGCCCCGCCTGACGGACCACGACGGCTACGACTGGCACGTGCACTACTTCGCGCCGGGCGCCTCCCTCGCCGACCACCTGGCGGCCGACGGCGGCATGGCCCTCGCCTTCCTGGTCGTCGCCGGTGAGCGGGAGCGGTTGCGGCGCTGCGAGGCCCCGGACTGCCGGCGGGCCTTCGTGGACCTCTCCAGGAACCGCTCACGCCGCTACTGCGACAGCAGGACCTGCGGCAACCGGCTGCATGTGGCCGCGTACCGGGCGCGGCGCCGCGAAGCCGGGGAGTGAGCCGGCCGCTTCCGCGCCACCACGGATACCGGCCGCGTCACCACGGATACAGATCGTAGAGAGCCGTGAAGAGCAGCAGGGCGCCGATCACCGTGAGGAACAGCATCAGCGGGGGCTGGGAGAGTGCGAAGAGGCAGCCACGCGATTCGGCGCCGGGGTCCCCCGGACCAGGGGACAGGGACTGGTCGGCGCCAGGGGTGGCGAGGTCGTCGTTCATCTCCCGCCGATGATGGCGCAGCTCCGCCACCCCTGAGGATCAACACGCGGATTTTTCAGGGGACTTCGTCATGACTTGACAAAGGCTTCGTCAGATCCCGTGCTTCTTGAGGATCGCCTCGATGTCCTGGAAGTCCTCGAGGCCGTCGGACGATCCGGACCCGGCCTTCGGCTTGGGCTGGACCGCCTGGCGGCCCGGGCCCAGCGTGGGGGCCGAGGCCCCCGGCTCCACGGCCGGCCGCCCTGCTGGCCCGTGCACCCTGCGTCCCGCGCCGCGCCGCCCCGCGATCCTGGCGGCCGCGAAGAGCACCACGGATGTGGCGAGGACCGCGAAGCCCGCCCACACCGACGGCTTGAACACCAGGTCCGCGGCCCAGTCGCCGACGGCCCGCCCGACCTTCCCGCCCAGCTCCGCGAGCCCGGCCATGGCCAGGCCGACGGGGATCAGCGAGAGCGCGGCGATCCGGGTCGCGCGCAGGAAGCGGCGCCGGTACGCCGTGAGGATCGCGATCGCGAGGCCCGCGGCGGACAGCGCCACGCATACGGTCGTGGTCAGCATCGCGCGCACTCCCATCCCCGTCGTGGTGGTCGTGCTTCCATCGTGCACCGCCCGCCATGGCACCGGCCATGCCCCGGGCGCTCCCTCAGGGACATCTCCGGGACGCGCTCCTTCCCAGGTGCCGGTTCGAGCGGCCCTGGTCGTCCTGCGAGACTGGCGCCATGAGCAACGCCACCCCGAGCCGCCCCGTCCTCGACCTCTGGTGCGAGCTGCAGTGCCCGGACTGCCGCGCCACCCTGGAAGACCTGCGCGCCCTGCGCGAGCGCTACGGCGAGGCGCTCGAGCTGCGCCTTCGGCACTTCCCGCTCGAGAAGCACAAGCACGCCTACGCCGCGGCCCAGGCCGCCGAGGAGGCCGCGGCGCAGGGCAGGGGCTGGCCGTACGTGGAAGCGGTGCTGGGACGTACGGAGGAGCTGGCGGCGCGGGGTGAGCCGCTGCTCGTGGAGGTGGCTGGAGAACTCGGCCTGGACACCGAGGAGATGGACACCGCGCTGATCGACGGGCGGCACATGCTGATCGTGGACGCGGACCAGGCGGAGGGGAAGGCGATCGGGGTCACGGGCACGCCGACGTATGTGATCGGCGACGAGCGTCTCGACGGCGGGAAGAGCCAGGAAGGCCTGCGGCAGCGGATCGAGGAGATCGCCGACCGGCTGCTGGGCCGCTGACGCGCCAGGCGTCAGATCAGCGGCTTGTACAGGTGGCGCCGGGCCGTCTCGTAGCCCAGCGACTCGTACAGCCGGATCGCCGGGGTGTTTCCCGCGAAGACGTTGAGGCCGAGGCGGTCGGCCCCTGCGGCCCGGCACTCGTGCTCGGCGACCAGCATCAGCGAACGCCCGTGGCCGTGCCCTCGGTGCTTCTCGCCGACCCGGACGTCGAAGACGAAGCCGTCGTAGTCGCCGGGCAGGTCCTCGGCCACGGACACCCACAGGGTGCCCACGTCGGTGCCCTGGTGGGACAGGATGCGCAGCACGGCGCCCGGCGTGCGCACGCCGTACGGCAGCATGGCGGCGTGGTCCGCCTCGGCCTTGGCCCGCGCCTCGTCCTCGGGCACGCCCCGGTCGGTCCAGCTCTCCACGTACTCCCGCTTCGCGGAGTCGAGCCAGGCCGCGAACTCGGACTCGCTCATCGGCCGGGCCTCGCTGCCCTCGGGGGGTCCGGGCGGCTGCTCGGGGACCTTCTTGACCATGTTCCGGTTGCGCTCGGTGTAGCCGAGCGCGACGGCCAGGTGCCGGGCCGTCGTCGCGGCCGCCGGGACGATCACCTCGATACGGCGGCAGCCCCAGCCGCGCAGCACTTCCTCGGCGGCGAGCGCGGCGACGGTGCCGCGGCCGCGCCGCCGGTCGCGCTCCTCGATCCGCAGGTCCACGATGCGGCCCACGGCCGGGCCGAACCTGCTGTCCGTACTGAGCTCGATCGTGCCGACCCGGCGACCGTTGACACAGACCTCGTAGTCGCGGGACCGCAGCCCGTCGGGGCCGCGCCGTTCCGGCCCCGTGGGCCGCAGGGTGGTGGTCATCAGAGGTGTTGTACCTGCTCCGCGGCCCCGCGTCACCCGTTTCGGCCAGGCCCTGTCCGGGTCTGCGACTCAGCGCGGGTCGGGGTCGGCGGCGGACCGCTCGTCGAAGATCCGCATCGCCTTGGCCGTGACCGGGCCCGGCGCGCCGGGCAGTTCCCGGCCGTCGACCCGGTGCACACCCTGGACGTCGCGGAGCGTGGAGGTCAGGAACACCTCGTCGGCGCGCTCGAGCACGTCCAGCGGCAGGTCGGTCTCCTTCGCCCCGGCCCAGTCCGCAACGAGGGCGCGGGTGATGCCCGCGAGGCAGCCCGAGGCGAGCGGCGGAGTGTGGAGCTCGCCGTCGAGCACGACGAAGACGTTGGCGCCGGTGCCCTCGCAGAGCTGCCCGACGGTGTTGGCGAGCAGCGCCTCGGAGGCGCCGTGCTCGCGCGCCCTGGCCAGCGCGACCACGTTCTCGGCGTACGACGTGGTCTTCAGGCCGGAGAGCGCGCCGCGCTCGTTGCGGGTCCAGGGCACGGTCACAACCGCCGTGGTGTCGGGGCGGCGGGTCGTCTCACCGAGCGCGACGACCAGCGTGGCCGGGGCGGTACCCCGGTCGGAACCGAGCGGCGAGAGCCCGCCGGTGTAGGTGATCCGCAGTCGGCCGAGCGGCATCGGTTCGGCCGCCAGCACCGCGTCACAGGCCCGCCGCACCTCGTCGAGGTCCGGCTCGGGCAGCCCGAGACCTCGGGCGGAGCGTGCGAGCCGTTCGAGGTGCCGGGTCATCGCGAAGGCCCGTCCTTCGACCGCCTTGATCGTCTCGAAGACGCCGTCGCCGACCGTGAGACCGTGATCGAGCACGGAGACCCGCGCCGCGTCGGCGTCCCGCAGCCCGCCGTCGAGCCAGATCTTCATCGTGGGGACCTCCCCGTCTCGGCGTATGTGCCCGACGCTACCGCGAGCAGCCGGGAAGCCTTCAGTTCGGTCTCGTCCCACTCGCGGTCCGGGTCCGAGCCCCAGGTGATCCCGGCGCCCGTGCCGAAGCGCAGGACGGGGCGACCGGGCCCGGCCCGGTCGATCCAGAACGTACGGATGCCGACGGCCAGCTCGCCCGTACCGCGGTCCGCGTCGACCCAGCCGATGCCGCCGCAGTACGGGCCGCGGGGCGCAGTCTCCAGCGCCTCGATGACCCGCAGCGCGCTGGACTTGGGGGCGCCGGTGACCGAGCCGGGAGGGAACGTCCCGGCAAGCAGCTCTGGCCAGCCCGCGCCGTCGGCCAGCTCGCCGCGCACGGTGGAGACGAGGTGTACCAGACCCGGGTGCTCCTCGACGGCGCACAGCGCGGGGACGGTCACCGAGCCGGTGGCGCAGACCCGGCCCAGGTCGTTGCGGACCAGGTCCACGATCATCACGTTCTCGGCGCGGTCCTTGTCCAGGAGATCGGCCGCCGTACGCCCCGTGCCCTTGATCGGCCCGGACTCCACGACCCGGCCGTCACGGCGCAGGAAGAGCTCGGGCGAGGCGGTGGCCACCTCGACGCCATGGGCAGGCAGCCGGACCGTACCGGCGTACGGAGCCGGGTTGCCGCGGGCGAGCAGCGCGGTCAGCGCGTCGACGTCCGCCGGATCGCCGGTGGCGGGCAGCGGCGCGGACAGAATGCGGCACAGATTGGCCTGGTAGACCTCGCCCGCGGCGATGTGCTCCCGTATCCGCCGCACGCCCGCCGTGTACGCGGCGCGGTCGAGCGAGGACGTCCAGTCGCCGGCGGCGGGGCCGCGCCATGCGCCGGGCTCCGGGCCGGGGACGGGCTCGTGCCGTACGTCCCCGAAGCGGGCGCAGACCAGCCGGCCCTCGAAGTCCGCGACCACGGCCCAGAAGCCGGAGGAGTCCAGGGCGGCAGGATCGCTGGTCACATCGCACAGATCGGAGGCCAGGAGGCCGCCGAAGCGGGCGAGCGGGACGAGGTCGTGCACGGCTGCGAGTCTATGGCGGCCCCGCCCGGGGCGCCCCGGGCGGGCAAGAGGCGGCGCACAGTCGGGCAAGCAGCGGTGCACGCTGGGGAAACGGAATTTGAGCTGGCCCAGGAATCCGCTAGAGTTCAACACGTCGCCGGGACGCGGGTGCGCCCCGGGGATGGGGCAGATCCCGGACCGAGTCCGGGGACGCACCTGCGGACGTGGCTCAGTTGGTAGAGCATCACCTTGCCAAGGTGAGGGTCGCGAGTTCGAATCTCGTCGTCCGCTCGACGTGGGGGATCATCCCGAACCCCCGCACTGGTGGAGTGGCCGAGAGGCGAGGCAACGGCCTGCAAAGCCGTCTACACGGGTTCAAATCCCGTCTCCACCTCTACGGACGATTAGCTCAGCGGGAGAGCGCTTCCCTGACACGGAAGAGGTCACTGGTTCAATCCCAGTATCGTCCACTGGGTCCGCGAGGACCTTCCCCGGAAGTACTCCCCCTGGCTTCGCCGGGGGGGACCCCTACCCAGCGGTGGCTGGGAGACTTCGGTACGGGGAGCCCAGCGCGATTAGCTCAGCGGGAGAGCGCTTCCCTGACACGGAAGAGGTCACTGGTTCAATCCCAGTATCGCGCACGCACCATCGGTGGCATTCGCTGCACCGAGGACGATTAGCTCAGCGGGAGAGCGCTTCCCTGACACGGAAGAGGTCACTGGTTCAATCCCAGTATCGTCCACACCGATCGGCCGAGGGCCGGAGCCTTGAGCTCCGGCCCTCGGCCGTTCGCCGTGCTCGGGGTCTCTCAGGAGGAGAAGAGCATCCGGCCGAAGCTCCGGTGGCCGTGACGGTGACCGTGATGGCCGTGATGACCTTGGTGCGGGGCACCCCAGGCCGGGGCGGAGGGGTACGCCTGCGGAGCGGGCGGGGGCGGCGGAGCCTGCTGCGACCACTGCGCCTCGAGCCGGGTCAGCGACTCCAGCTCCCCGTAGTCGAGGAATATCCCCCGGCAACCGCTGCACTGCTCGATCTGGACGCCGTTGCGGTTGTACGTGTGCATCGGCGCATGGCACTTGGGACACTGCATCGTCGGCTCAGCTCCTCGCCGTAAAACGTCGGAAACGCCGGGAAATGCTGCCCGGCGGCTGGGACTTCACGCTACGGCCTGGCGGCCCGCGACATGCCGCCGGGCTCCGGATCGGCGGTATGGGTGCCGGGCTCCGAACCGGCCATGCGGGCGCAGGCGTCGAGCAGCGCCCGCTCGGCCTCGTCGAGGGGGCGGCGCCCCGCGGGGGCCTTGGCGAGCGCGAGCGCGGCCGACTGGACCGTCAGCGCCCGGGCGGGGACGTCGAGTTCCGGCCAGGGGTCGCCCTCGGGCCGTACGGCCGGGCCGCCGGAGGAGCGGTACGCGTCCAGGAAGCGCTGCCACACACCTGGGGCGAGCAGGCCGACGGCGAACCAGGCCGCCGGGCGGGCGAGATCCCAAGCCGGGTCGCCGATGCCGAGGTCGTCGACGTCGATCAGCAGCCACGGGCCGTGGAAGGCGGGGTGCCTGACGAGCTGACCGAGGTGCCAGTCGCCGTGGCAGAGGGCGCGGGCGCGCGGCGGCGGGGCCTCGCCCCGTGCCCAGGGCGGCAGGGCGTCCCAGGCGCGCAGCACGGTCGCGGGGCCGGGCTCGGCGCCGCTCCCGCGCTCGGTGGCGGTCGCGGTCACGCGCTCGGTCGCGCCCTCGCTCGTCCAGGCGGCTGCCCGCAGCCGGGCGATGGCCCGCGCGGCCTTGGCCGGACCGCGCATCGGCGGGACGGGTCCCGCCAGTTCGGCAGGCGGAACGGAGTGCAGCCGTGCGAGGAGGACCGCGGCCTCCTCCCACGGGGCGGCGTCGGGCTCATCGGGCGAGACGGGTTCGCCGGCGGGCCACAGCGTAGCCGGGCGCCCGTCGTGCAGGACGCCGAGCAGGTCGCCATCGCGCGACACCGGCAGCGGCGGGAGCAGGACGCCACCGAGCCGCGGATGGGCGGCGATCCGGAGCCGCGCGGCGAGCGCGGCGGGATCGCTGCCGGGGGCGTGCGCCTTGGAGACGACGGGCCCGATCCGTACGACGGTGCCGTCGGGGCGGTCGGCGACGACGGTCGCCTCGCCGGCGGGGCCGCCGGTCGCCTCGCCGGCGGGGCCGCTCCGCGCGGCGGGGAGGGGGCACGACGCGAGCCCGCGTCGCGCGGCCTCCGCGCCGCGCCCGAACGCGGCCAACTGCTCGGCCAGCGACGTCCCCAAGGCATCCCCCTGCGGGTTTCTCCGTTTCCCGCCCGGCGGGCTCGGATCGGATCTTACGGCGGGCTAGCGGTGCTGTGATTGGGCCCGGCCTTCGGCCGGGGCGCCTCGTGTGCGGTGGGTGGGTCAGGGGTGGGGCGGGGTAGTCCCTCTGGGGCTGCATGATTTACGGGCCGGCACGGTCGTTCGCCCTCTGCGGGCCGCCGGTAAGCCGGCCCACAAATCACGCTTTACGCCCCTGCCGGGACCACCCCGCCCCACCCCTTCCCGCCGTCGCGCGTCTGCCACCCGTCCCCCACTTCCCCCAACCATCACCAACTCAGCCATGACGGCCGGGGCCAGTCGGCCACCGCCGTATCCCCCTGCACGTGAACGCTGGCGGCGCCGCATAGGCCTGTAACAAGCTGAGATGGGTGACATGCGGTCCACCCGACGGCACATCGCCGACCGCAGACACCATCACACCCGAGCCCCCGCACCTGGCCGTCAGGGTGGGCGCAAGGGGCCCGGGGACCGACCGCATGGACCATCACAGCACCCCCACGGGGCGCACTCAGTGAGCCACTGGCGGGAGCGGACAGGGACCGACCGCATGGCCATTACAGCGCCCGCCGCGCACGGTCCGCAGGCGGGTACCGGCGGGAGGGGGCGGGGTGGGGTGGTCCCGGCAGGGGCGTAAAGCGTGATTTATGGGCCGGCTTGACTGCGGCCCGCACGGGATGTACGACCGTGCCGGCCCGTAAATCATGCAGCCCCAGAGGGGCCACCCCACCCCGCCCCCGACCCACGCACCCACCGACCCGCCGCCACCCACCACCCCCGCGGAGCGGCCGTCGCGGCGAGCGAAACGGCACTGCCCGGACAGTTCCCCAACTGTCCGGGCATTCGTGCCGTCCGCCGCACCCCCGTCCCCACGGGGTTGATGGCCGGTATCCCCGGCCCGGGCCGCTCTCCCGGGCCCGGGGCGCCGCTCAGCGCCCCAGCAAACCGACCACGGACGACGCCTGTGTGACGACGGCCTCCCAGCCGCCGAAGACCACCGCGAGCAGTGCCGCAAGCGGCAGCACCATCGCGGTGGCGACCAGCGGGTGGCGCGTGCCGGACGGCCGGACGCCGAACGCGGCGACCGCCTTGCGTCCCTGCGACCGGAAGGCCGCTCGTCCCACCGTCTCCGCCATGGCCCCCGCTCCCTTCCCGCACCGCTTCCCGTTTGGGGCGGCGGGCGTCTGACCTCGGGGGACGAGTGCTCCGCCCGCCGCTTGACTTCAACATTAGGGGCGCGTCCACGCCCGGTCGTCATGCCGTCGTATCGATTGCCGGGCCTCCCGGAGGATGACACCGGCCGGAAGCGGATACTCCCCTGGGTGGAGATGCGCTCCTACGCCTGAGGGTCATCCCCGAGGGGGCGGTCCCCGTCCTCCGTTCTGGGCACGGGTGCTCTGGGCCCCTCTCATTGCGAAGCGTTGGGAGAGGGTGACTTCGCTCACCTCCACCACTCCCCTGCGCACCGCCGTCTCCACCCTGCGGCCGCCCGCGAGGCCACCATGTCGTACGTCCGCGTCGTGTCCCCGGCGTCCACGGCTATCTCCACCCGGTCACCTTCACCGGATCAATCCCCCTTCCGAGATGGGCCGTTGTGATCTCGCACCCGATCGAGGGACCGGATACCGCAGCTGCCCCCGCCCGTACTCCCAGGATCCCACCGGGTACTGACAATCCGTCGGCCGACGCATGCGCCGCCTATGAGCGCACTGGGCCCTCAATCCGTAAGCTGTGCCACGTCAGACGGACCGGCTAGCGGGGATGGACATGGCGATGATGCGGCTCCGGCGCGAGGACCCGCGTGTCGTCGGCTCGTTCAGGCTCCACAGGCGGCTGGGCGCCGGCGGCATGGGCGTGGTGTACCTCGGTTCGGACCGGCGCGGGCAGCGGGTGGCGCTGAAGGTGATCCGGCCGGACCTGGCGGAGGATCAGGAGTTCCGCTCGCGTTTCGCGCGCGAGGTGTCGGCGGCCCGCCGGATCCGCGGCGGCTGTACGGCCCGGCTGGTGGCCGCGGACCTGGAGGCGGACCGGCCGTGGTTCGCCACCCAGTACGTGCCGGGCCCCTCGCTGCACGACAAGGTGACCGAGGAGGGCCCGCTGTCGGCGGCACGGACCGCGTCGATCGGCGCGGCCCTGTCCGAGGGCCTGGTGGCCGTGCACGAGGCCGGTGTTGTGCACCGCGATCTCAAGCCGTCGAACATTCTCCTCTCCCCCAAGGGCCCCCGGATCATCGACTTCGGCATCGCCTGGGCGACCGGGGCCAGCACGCTGACGCACGTCGGTACGGCCGTCGGCTCGCCCGGCTTCCTCGCGCCCGAGCAGGTGCGGGGCGCCGCCGTGACCCCGGCGACCGACGTCTTCGCGCTGGGCGCGACCCTCGCCTATTGCGCGACCGCGGACTCCCCCTTCGGCCAGGGCAGTTCGGAGGTCATGCTCTACCGCGTGGTGCACGAGGAGCCCCAGCTGTACGGCGTACCGGACTCGCTCGCTCCGCTCATCCAGGCGTGCCTGGCCAAGGATCCCGTGGACCGCCCGACCACCCTGCAGCTGTCCATGCGGCTCAAGGAGATCGCGGCGCGCGAGGCGCAGGGCCTGTCCGAGGTCCGGCCGCCCGCCCAGCGCCTGGAGGCGGACCGTCCGGTGGGTCGCCCGACCGAGGCGTACACGCGGCAGCGCACGGAGCGGCGCCCGTCGTCGGCCGCGCCCCGCGCCCAGTCCCCGCGCGCCTCCACCCCGCGTACGGGGACGCGCCCCGGCCGGCCCACGCCCGTCGCCCGCGGCACCGCGCGCAACGCCGCGCGGGGCGGCACGCGCCCCAACACCCGTACGGCCACGCGCCCGGGAGGCGCGGGCCGCCGCCCCCGGGTCAACCGTCGGCTGCTGCGGCAGCGGTTGATCGTGTTCGTCACGGTCACCCTGCTCGTGGCGCTGGGTATCGCGGCGGCTCAGGGCTGCCAGGGCCCGGCGCGCGGCCTCGGCCTCACGAAGGACTGGTCGGCACAGCACGCCGCACCGGGGTCATCGCCGTCGGCGGCGCGCTGAGGCCGGTTCAGCCCTCCGGGCGGCCGGTCGCCACCGCGTAGAAGGCGACCGCCGCGGCGGCGCCCACGTTGAGCGAGTCGACGCCGTGCGCCATCGGGATACGGACCCACTCGTCCGCCGCCACCAGCGCCTGCCTGGACAGCCCTTCGCCCTCCGCCCCGAGCATCAGCGCGACCCGCTCAAGGCGGTGCGGGGCGGCTTCGTCGATGGCTGCGGCCTTCTCGTCGGGGGTCAGGGCGAGCAGCGTGAACCCGGCCTCGCGCACCGCCTCCAGGTCCCGCGGCCAGATTCCCAGCCTCGCGTACGGGACCGAGAAGACCGCTCCCATCGAGACCTTCACCGATCGCCGGTAGAGCGGGTCGGCGCAGTCCGGCGACAGCAGCACCGCGTCCATGCCGAGAGCGGCGGCGCTGCGGAAGATGGCGCCGATGTTGGTGTGGTCGTTGACCGCCTCCATGACCACCACCCGGCGCGCACCGGCCAGCAGTTCCCCGGCGGTGGGCAGCGGCTTGCGCTGCATGGAGGCCAGGGCGCCGCGGTGCACGTGGTAGCCGGTCACCTGCTCGGCGAGCTCGGGGCTCACCGCGTAGACGGGCGCGGGCACCTCGTCGATCACATCGCGCATCACGTCGATCCACTTGGCCGACAGCAGCATCGAGCGCATCTCGTAACCGGCGTGCCTGGCGCGCCGGATCACCTTCTCGCCCTCGGCGATGAACAGCCCTTCCGCGGGCTCCCGCTTGCGCCGGAGCTCGACGTCGGTCAGGCCCGTGTAATCGCTCAGGCGGGGGTCGTCGGGGTCGTCGACCGTGATGAGTTCTGCCACAGGGCGATACTGCCTTGTCCTCGATCCGCTGCCAACGGCTGGGGACAAGTTGGGTTACCGGCGGTTACGCGTGGGGGCTCGCGCCCACTGCGACGACCTCGCCGATGACCACGACCGCCGGCGGCCGTACGCCCTCGGCGCGTACGGTCTCCGCGACGGTCGCCAGTGTGGCGTCGACCCGGCGCTGAGCCGCCGTGGTGCCCTCCTGGATCACGGCGACCGGTGTGTCCGCCGCCCGGCCGTGCCCGATCAGCGCCTCGGCGATGGCGCCGAGGCGCTCCACGGCCATCAGCAGTACCAGCGTGCCGCGCAGCCGGGCGAGCGCCTGCCAGTCGACGAGCGACCGCGGGTCGTCGGGGGCGACATGGCCGCTGACGACGGTGAACTCGTGCGCGACGCCGCGGTGGGTGACGGGGATGCCCGCCGCGCCCGGCACGCTGATCGCGCTCGAGATCCCGGGCACGACGGTGCACGGAATGCCCGCCTCCGCCAGCGCCTCGGCCTCCTCCATGCCGCGGCCGAAGACGAACGGGTCGCCGCCCTTGAGCCGCACGACGGCCTTGCCCGCCTTCGCGTGCTCGATGAGCGCGTTGTTGATCGCCTCCTGGGCCATGAACCGGCCGTACGGGATCTTCGCCGCGTCGATCACCTCGACGTGCGGCGGGAGTTCGTCGAGCAGATCGCGCGGGCCGAGGCGGTCGGCGATCACGACGTCCGCCTCGGCGAGGAGCCGGCGGCCGCGCACCGTGATCAGGTCCGGGTCGCCGGGACCGCCGCCGACCAGGGCGACGCCCGGCGTACGGGCGCGGTGGCGGGGGGCGGCGAGCGTACCGTCGCGCAGGCCCTCGACCACCGCGTCCCGTACGGCGGCCGAGCGGCGCGGGTCGCGGCCGGTGAGGACCGCGACGGTGACGCCCTCGCTGCGGCCGGTGGCCGGGGTCCAGGCGGTCGCCGCCTCGGCGTCGTCGCTGCGCACGCACCACACGCGGTGGGCCTCGGCCTCTGCGGAGGCTGCGGCGTTCGCCTCGGCGTCGTCGGTGGTGATCAGCGCGTACCAGGCGTCCGCCAGGTCGCCTGCGCGGTAGCGGCGGCGCTCCCAGCGCAGCTCGCCCGCCTCTGCCATCGCCTCGACGGAGGGGGTCGCCGAGGGCGCGATCAACAGAACGTCCGCGCCTGCGGCCAGCAGTCCGGGGAGCCGCCGCTGCGCGACCTGGCCGGCGCCGACGACGACGACCCGGCGTCCGGCGAGACGCAGTCCGACGGGGTAGGCGGGGGTCGCGGGGTGGGCGGCGTTGTCGGTCATGGCGGTGCGGATCCTCCGTGCGGAGAGGCGGGTGCGGGGCCGCTGCGGCGCTGAAGCGGCGAGTTCGGCCGTGCGACGGCCCTCGCCGCCCACCCTACGGGGCGGCGCCGCGCGCGTCTGCGCGGCCTCCGCCGAAGATCATCCCCGGCCGGGTGTGCGGGGGGCGGGGGAGGCGGCTCCTGTCCGGTGGCGAGTCAGGGGTGGGGCGGGGTGGTCCCTCTCCGGGCACTGAAGCGTGATGTGCGGGCCGGCTTACCGGTGGCCCGCAGGGGCGAACAACCTGCGCGTCGGCCGGTAAATCATGCCGCCGGAAGAGGGGCCGCCCCACCCCGCCTCCGGCCACGAACCGCAGCGCGGAGCGGCCACCCGGCGAGGGTCACGCCTTTTCCGTGACCCCTGCCGAGTCGAACGTCGCCACCTCGTGCATCGCGCGCGCCGCGCTCTGGACCAGGGGGAGGGCCAGGAGCGCGCCCGTGCCCTCTCCGAGGCGGAGGTCGAGGTCGACCAGCGGGCGCAGGCCCAGCTTCGTCAGCGCCGCGACATGGCCCGGCTCCGCGCTGCGGTGGCCCGCGATGCACGCAGCCAGGACCTCCGGAGCGATCGCCCGGGCGACCAGCGCCGCCGCGCCCGCGCTGACGCCGTCGAGGATCACCGGCGTACGGAGCGACGCGGCGCCCAGCAGCAGGCCGACGATCGCCGCGTGCTCAAGACCGCCCACCGCGGCCAGCACCCCCACCGGGTCGGCCGGATCCGGCTGGTGCAGTTCGAGGGCGCGGCGCACCACGTCCACCTTGCGGGCGTGCGTCTCGTCGTTGATGCCCGTGCCGCGGCCGGTCACCTCGGACGCGTCCTGGCCGGTGTAGACCGAGATCAGCGCGGCCGAAACCGTCGTGTTGGCGATGCCCATCTCGCCGCTGAGCAGCGCCTTGTTGCCCGCCGCGACCAGATCCCTCGCGGTCTCGATGCCGACCTCGATCGCCCGCAGCACCTCCTCGCGGCTCAGGGCGGGGCCGGTCGTGAAGTCGCCGGTGCCGTATCGCACCTTGCGCGGCAGCAGCCCCGGGGTGCTGGGCAGTTCGCCCACCACACCCACGTCGACCACACACACCTCGGCGCCGACCTGGTTGGCGAAGGCGTTGCACACCGCCCCGCCGCCCAGGAAGTTGGCGACCATCTGCGCGGTGACCTCCTGCGGCCACGGGGTCACGCCCTGGGCGTGGACGCCGTGGTCACCCGCGAAGATGGCCACCGCCGCGGGTTCAGGAACCGGCGGCGGACACTGCCGTGAAAGCCCGCTCAGCTGCGCGGAGATGATCTCCAGCATGCCGAGCGCGCCCGCCGGCTTCGTCATCCGCTTCTGCCGCTCCCACGCCTCGCCCAGCGCCTTGGCGTCCAGCGGGCGGATGCCCTGGAGGGTTTCCTGCAGGAGGTCGTGCGGCTGCTCGCCGGGGAGCGCCCGGCGGCCGTACGTCTCCTCGTGGACCACCCAGGACAGCGGGCGCCGCTTGGACCAGCCCGCCTGCATCAGCTCGGGCTCGTCCGGGAACTCGTCGACGTACCCGACGCACAGGTAGGCCACGACCTCCAGATGCTCGGGCAGGCCGAGGGCCCGGACCATCTCGCGCTCGTCGAAGAAGCTGACCCAGCCGACACCCAGGCCCTCGGCCCGTGCCGCGAGCCAGAGGTTCTCGACGGCGAGCGCGGAGGAGTACGGCGCCATCTGCGGCTGCGTGTGACGGCCGAGGGTGTGGCGGCCGCCGCGGGTGGGGTCGGCGGTGACGACGATGTTCACCGGCGTGTCGAGGATGGCCTCGATCTTCAGTTCCTTGAACTGCTTCGCCCTGCCCTTGGGGAGGGACTTGGCGTACGCCTCGCGCTGGCGCGTGGCCAGTTCGTGCATCGTGCGCCGGGTCTCGGCGGAGCGGATGACGACGAAGTCCCAGGGCTGGGAGTGGCCGACGCTGGGCGCGGTGTGGGCGGCCTCGAGGACCCGCAGCAGTACGTCGTGCGGGACCGGGTCGGAGCGGAAGCCGTTGCGGATGTCGCGGCGTTCGCGCATGACGCGGAGTACGGCTTCGCGTTCGGCGTCTCCGTACCCCTCTGCGGGGGCGCGGAGGGTGCCCTCGGCATGGTCCGCGGCCGCGTCGTCGCTGTCGGCCGCTGCCTCGTCGTCGGAGGCAGCCGTGGGCGCGGGCTGCGCCTCGGGCTCGGGCTCGGTCGCATCGGCGGCCGCGGGCTCCGGGGCCGGCTCGGCATCGGCCTGCGGCGGCACGGACCTGGGCGCGACGAGTTCGTCGGCCAGGACCTTGGCGGGCTCGGCCGGAGCCTGCTCCTGCTGCTCCTGCTCAGAGCGGTGCGCGGCCGTTCCCTCGTCTGCCTCCGCCGGGGCGAACTGCTCGGCGACCTGCTCAGCCCTCTGTTCGGCCTCCTGCTCGGCCTCGGACTGCGGCTGGGGCTCGGGCCACGTGGCCGGTGTCCCGGCTTCGGCCGCCGACTCCCCGGCGGACGCTCCCGGTCGGGCGGCAGCCGTCTCTTCCGGCGCCTGCGCCGTGGCCGACTCCGCCGACTCCGCCGGCACTTGTTCCGCGCCGCTGCCGCTGCCGTCGCCATCGGCGCCGGCATCGGCTGCTACGTCGCTTGCACCCGCGGGCTGTTGGGCCTCCGGAGCCACTCCTTCGGGCGCGGAGCCGGTATCGGCCGGAGCGGCCGACTGCTGTGGCGGTACGGCAGGGCTCAACGGCAGTTCTGCACTGCCCGGTTCGCGCTGCGCATCAGTCGGTTCCGGCTGCCCGCCGGCGGCTTCCGGCACATCCGGCACGCCCGGATGGTCACCCGGCGTCCTTGCAGCCTCGGTCTCACGGGCACCACCGGCCCCGGCGGGTGCCGGCGGCTCTTCCGGCAGCGAGGCCCCAGGTGCCTGCCCGGACCCGGGCGCCGGTACGGGCTCCTGGACCTGCGCCGGCGCCTGGACCGGTACCGGGCCACCCGGTTGCTCCTGGACCTGCGCCTCCGCCTGCACCTGAGACGGCGCCTGCGCCGGCGCCTGAGACGGCTCCGCCGGGGTGCCGTCTCCGTTGGCCCGGCCCACCGTTTCTGCGGACTCCGCAACACCAGCCGGTGCGGCCACTCCCGCAGGATTCTCCGCCCGCACAGCCGATCCGTCATGCGGCGGCTGCGGATTCCAGTGCGCCAGCGGCGGAATCTCGCCCAGCTGCGGCCCGGGCAGCACTCCCGCGGCCTGCTCCGCGTACGCCGCTACGGATACGGCGACGGCGGGCGCCTCCTCCTGAGGCACGTCGAGGTACTCGGGCCCGGTGGTCACCGGTCCGGCCAGGGGGGCGGCCGCTGCCCCCGCCTGGGCGCGCACACCCGCCGGACCGCGGTCGGCGAGTGAACGCACGACCCCGCCGGACGCCTCCGGTACCGGAGGCCCGAGGTGAAGCGGCCGCCGCGCGGGCGTCGGCGTCCCGGCAGGCGGTGTCGAGGAGACGGGCGACGGGTGCGACGGGGACGCCATCGGCTGCTGGGCGGGGCGCTGGGGCGCGGAACCCTGGGGCATCCGCACCGCGCCGTAGTCGACGGACCCGGTATCGCGGCCTCCGGTCTCATGCGTCCCGGCCTGAGCGTGATCCATCCCCGGCTCGTACGCCCCGGAGTCCGCGGGCTGCTGAGCCTGCGGCGGCACGTATGCGTGCGGCTGCGGGGCGAAATACGGCTGCTGATACGGCTCCTGCTCCTGCCCGGGCTGCTGCGGATATCCGGCGGCCTGAGCCGGAATCTGCGGCTGGGCCTGCGCCTGGGGCGGCACCGCGCCCTGCTGCTGGTCCTGAGCCCGAGGCGGCACCCCGCCATGGGGCTGGGCGTGCGCCTGAGAGGGCGCCGTGCCCTGGGGCTGTTCGCTCCAGGCCCCTTGCGCCCCCGGCATCAGCAGCAGGTCGTCCTCCTCACGCCCGTTCGTCGCCGGGTCGTGGAAGGCGTACGCACCCGGCGCCGGGATGCCGCCCGGCTGCTCCGGCAGGCCGGGGCCTGCAGGGGTGGCGGGAGCCGCGTACCGCGGCGTCTCCTGCTGTCCGCCTGCGTTCTCCGGCAGCCCCTCGCCCGGGACCTGGCCGGTGTCAGTCATGCGTACCCCTCGCCCATCGGTAGTGCTCCTTCCAACCGCTTCCGGCCGCCCGGCCGCGGCGCAGCGACCGCCCCGTAGGAACAACGAGCGTGTACGCCGCGCGGCACGTCGCGCGTCCCCCGACCGCCGTACCACTCACCCTCAATACGGGGGAGATTTCAGGACATTGGCGAACGAAGCATCGAACGCCGTGCGGCGGTACAACAGTCCGCCAGCCTACCGCCCGGAGGCTGTCCGCACGTCACGGGCCGCATGCCGGAACGCCGGTTCCCAGCCAGTCTGCAACCGGCCCACCGGACGGGCCCCCGGCGGCTTCTCAGGCCCTGGAAAGGCGGTGACCGCACAGCAGAAACGCCACTGCACGGTTGTGCTCCGCCCATGCCGAGGCCACCGACGTGTCCAACTCCACAGACTGGATCAAGGCACATTCGACGGCGTAGCCACCGTCGGAGAGTGCCCTGCCAATGGCTTCCGCGGCGTCGCGCGTCGGGGCGTGGGCGACGATCCGCTCCGGGCGGCGGGCGGCGCAGGCGGCCACGACGGGGGCTCCCCCGCCACCCACCCGTACGACGTCGGGTTCGGGCAGATCTTCGAGAATGTGCGGCGCGGTTCCGTGCACGAGCTGGAGCTGGACGCCGTAGTGGCGGGCGACGGCCGCGGTGCGCCCGCAGGCGTCGGGCTCCTTGTCGACGGCGATGACGGCCGCGCCGAACCGCGCGGCCTCGACGGCGGCCGCGCCGCTGCCCGCGCCGATGTCCCAGACGAGGTCGCCCACGCGGGGGCCGAGCCGGGCGAGTTGGGCGGCTCTGAGCTGGGGCGACTCGCCCTCGCCCGGTCCGTCGTGCGCCCCGGGGCCGAAGCCGTAGTCGTGTGCGGGGAGCGCCCAGCCGCGGACCGTGGGGGGCTGCCCGGGGTCCCGGCCCGCGATCCAGCTGCCGCCCTGGACGGCGACGCCGGGCACGGAGGCAGTCTGGAAACCGCCGATGGAGATGACGACGTTCGGGTCGCGCCAGGTGTGGTCGGCGACCTTGTCGGAGGTCAGGACGGTCACCTGCTCGCGGGCGGTGCCCAGTTCCTCGCAGATGACGAAGGTGCGGTGCACCGGGCCGAGGAGCAGGGCGAGTTCGGCGGGTCCGGCGCCGGGCGCGGTGAGGACGGCGACTTTGGGGTGGGCCCGGCAGACGTTCACCGCGCGGCGCAGGTCGCGGCTGTGCGCGACGACGATCTGGGCGTCGTCCCAGGGCATGCCGGCCCGGGCGAAGGCGGTGGCGACGGAGGAGACCGCGGGCACCACCTCGACCTCGAGTCCGTGCTCGGGCGCGCGCAGAGCCCGTACGACGCCGAAGAATCCGGGGTCACCGTCGGCGAGGACGACCGCGGTGCCGCGGTGCCCCGCGATCCGGCGGGCGGCGAGGTCCACGCTGCCGAGCCTGATGCGCTCGGCGGCGGGCGGAACTTCGGGGAGCGCCAGGTGGTGGGCGGCGCCGGCCACGAGGGTGGCCGCGCCGAGCGCGGAGCGGGCTGCGCCGGTCAGGGGCGAGCCGTCCCAGCCGATCACCGTGACCCGGTCGGCCATCGTCGTCAGTCTCCTGGGCAAGTCGCAGGTCGGGGCCCGCGGGGCGGGCGGGCACGGGTGGCACATCGGGGGTACGGGTTTGCCCCGGATGAGCACAGTACCCCGGCTGGTACGGACCGGTAATCCCAGGTCGGGGGTCGGTCAGCCCCAGTCGGGGAACGCGGCGTGGCCGCCGCCGTCGGCCACCGGCTCGGAGAGGTCCTCGAGGTCCTCCGGCAGCAGGCTCCAGACGATCAGGTCGGTGCGGATGTCGGTCCAGCTGCCGTCCTCCGTTTGGGTGCGGGCTATCCACGCGTTGCGGAGCACGCCTTCGCTGATGCCGCCGATCTTCTGCGCGACCTGCTGGGACGCGGTGTTGTCGGCCGCGGTGCGCAGCTCGATGCGCTCGAACTTCTGGTCCCGGAAGAGCCACTGCGCCAGGGCGTGCACCGACTCGGAGGCGTATCCCTCGCCGCGGGCCCAGGGTGCGGTGACGTAGCCGACCTCGGTGGAGCGGCAGCGCCAGTCCGTGTTCTGCAGATGCACGGTGCCGACGAGCCGCTGGGTGAGGAGCTCGGTGACGGCGAAGACGATGCCGCGGCCCTGGGCGCGCTCGGCGGGCGCGAGCCGGGTGACCCAGGCGCGGGCGTCGTCGAGGGTGTACGGCTGGGGTACGGACGTCCAGGCCGTGACGAGTTCGTCGTTCATCATGTCCGCGAGCTCGGGTACGTCCCCTTCCTCGAACGGGCGCAGCACCAGCCGGTCCGTGCTGATGGAGATGTCCGGGAAGGTGGATGTCATGCGCCACTCCGTAACAGGGGGTGATGGAGTACCCCAGGATGCAGCATGGGGCTGCGCAACGGCAGCACCGGGTCAGCTCCGGGTCACACCCCGGTCGCTGTGCGCAGGCGAGTGCGAGGGGCTCCGCACCTGCCGGGGGGAGCCCATCGCTTCCGCGGTGTGCGGGGGTGCGGTTACCCGGCGGCGACCGGCAGCACCGAACCCTTGTCGCCGGAGTCCGAGCCGCAGGCGGAGAGCCCGAGGGTGAGGGCCCCTGCGGTGAGGACAGCAGGTTGAAGTGCTGGAAGACCATGCCGATACGGGTCCGCGCCTCGCGCAGGGCGGCGCTCGCACGCCGGCCCCGGCCGGCGAGGGCGGTGAGGTCCTGGCCGCCGACGGTGACCGTGCCGGAGCTGGGCCGCTCCAGCAGGTTCACGCACCGGATCAGGGTGGACGTGCCCGCTCCGCTGCCCGATCACCTGCGTCCTCGTATCGGACAGATCTGATCAGGTACTGGGACGGGCGCCTCAGCCGCCCGCCGTGATCGCCACTCCGTCGTCCGTGGCCTGCGCGGATACGGCCGACAGGTCGGCGACGACCACGTCCGCGGCCAGCTCCGCACGCTCATGGGTCGTGGCCACTGCCACGGTCCTCATCCCGGCGGCCCGGCCCGACGCCAGCCCCGCGGGAGCGTCCTCGAACACGGCGCAACGGGCGGGCTCTGCACCGAGCTTCACGGCCGCGAGCAGGAAGGGCTCCGGGTCGGGCTTGCCGCGGGTGATGTCGTCCGCGGCGACGAGCAGCGGCGGGTGGATGCCGACCTCGTGCAGCCGCGCCTCGGCCAGGCGGCGCGTGGCGGAGGTGACCACGGCCCAACTGCCGTCGGACAGCGAGGCGAGCAGCTCCTTGGTGCCGGGCAGGATGACGACGCCGCCGGACACGTCCTCGACCTCGAGCTGCTCGATACGGGCGAGGGCCTCCTGGATCCGCTCGGCGGGCAGCAGTTCGGCGATGATCTCCACAGCAGGGCGCCCGTGCAGCGGTACGCGGGCGAAGTCCTCGGCCGCTATCCCGTACTCCTGCGCCCACCGCGTCCAGCAGCGGATCACCGACTCCATGGAGGAGATCAGGGTTCCGTCCATGTCGAACAGCAGAGCGTCGGCGGAGATCTTCATGGTCCGCGAGCCTACGGGGTGGCTCCGGGGGCGCGTACAGCGGGATCAATCGGGCGCATTAGAGTCTTCCCATGCTGTTCAACCGCTCTTCGGCCTCCACGGCGAGGTCACGGTGATCGATGCGCTGACGGTTGCCGTCGGCGCGGCCGCGCTGGCGCTGGCCGCGTGGTGCGGTTTCGCCGCATACCGGGACCAGCCGACCAAGGACTGGCACTTCATCGGCATGGCCGTGGTGACGGTCCTCGTCGTCGTGCAACTGGTCGTGGGCGTGGTCCTGCTGGCGCGCGGCGAGAAGCCGGGCGACGGCACCGGCATCTTCGTCGCGTATCTGCTGGGCGCGGCAGCGGCCGTGCCCGCCGCGGGCTTCATGTCGCTGGCGGAGCGGACGCGCTGGGGTTCGGCGACCGTGGCGGCAGGAGCGGTGGTGCTGGCCGTGCTCGAGGTCCGGCTGTTCGACATCTGGGGAGCCTCCGGTGCCTGAATCGCTTCCTGAGTCCGCCGTGGCCGAGACGGCATCGACCGGCGCGGACGGCCGGTCAGGACCGGGCGCCGCGGGACGGCTCGGCCAGGGCCCGGGGCGACTGCTGGTCCTGCTGTACGGGGTGTTCACCGTCGGCGCGGCGTCCCGCTCGATCGCCCAGATGATCATGAAGTTCGAGGAGGCGCCGCTCGCGTACGTGCTGTCGGCGGTCGCCGCGGCCGTCTACGCGTTCATCCTCGTCTCGCTGGTGCGCGGCGGCGAGACCGCGCGCCGGCTGGCCATGGGCTGCTGCGCCGCCGAGCTCGTCGGCGTCCTGACCGTGGGCACCTGGACGCTCGTCGAACCGTCCGCCTTCCCGGACGCGACCGTCTGGTCCGACTACGGCATGGGCTATCTGTTCCTGCCCATGGTGCTGCCGGTGACCGGCCTGCTCTGGCTGCGCAAGGCCCGCCGGGCGTAACCGCACATCGCCCGACGGGCCCCTCTGGCGCGTTCGGTTCAGGCGCTGGCCACGAATGCCGTGGCCGCCCGGTCCTTCTCCAGCGTGATCAGGCTGAGCCGGCGGGAGACCTCCTCGGTGCCGACGGGCGCGTACCCGTACTTGCGGTAGAGCCGGAGGTTGCCCTGGCTGCGGTGGCCGGTGAACAGCCGGTACCGCTTGGCCGCCAGGTCCTCCGCGAGCCGCGCCTCGATCGCCCCGAGCAGCCGCCCGCCGAGGCCGTGCCGCTGCATCCGGGGATGCACGATCAGCTTGGCGAGGCTGGCGGTGCCGTCCTCGTCGACGGTGCCGCGCACCGAGCCGACGACCTCCTCGCCGAGCCGGGCCACGAGCACACGGCCCTGGCTCAGCTCGGCGCGGAGGTCGTCCAGCGTCTGGGTGAGCGGCTCGAGTGTGTAGTCGCCGTAGAGTTCCGCCTCACTCTGGTAGCACAGGTACTGCAGCTTCAGGATCTGCTCGGCGTCCTGCTCGGTAGCGTCAGAGATGGTCACGCTCGTGCCCATGTGCGCATGCCTCCCCTAGTCGGTCCGCCCGGGCGCATTGAGGGTGTTGGGATGCCCGGGCTGTGGGCCCTGACCGGAGCCGTCGTGGGGTGCTCCCCAGCTACCGCTGGGAGGTGCACGCCGCCTCCGTGGCGCCGGTCGGCTAACGCTCCCTTCCCCTGAAGTCCGAAGCCGCAACCTCCGCCAGCAGCATTCTGCGCAAACATCCAAGGCACCGGGAACGTACGGGCCCCAAACTGCCTTGTGAGATTCCCAACTCGCCTGCGACTTCGCGGTACGTGGGGTCCCTCGGCGACAGCATCGCGCGGAGCAGGCGCGGGCAGCGGCCGGGGAGCCGCGCGACGGCGGCGCGCAGCGTCTGCCGGGCCTCGGCGTCGAGGACGCGGTCCTCCACGGCCGTCCCAGGGTCGCCGATGCGGTCGGCGGCGGGGAGGGTGCGGGGGTTTGCGTGGCGGAGCGCATCCGGGGCGGCCGCGGGGGCGCGGCGGCCGTCGTACGGGACCTCGCGGCGCGCCCGGCGGCGGGCGCTGCGCACCTCCGTGCGGACGGCGGCGCGGAGCCAGGCCGCGGGGGCGGGCGGCGGCCCGGCGTCGCGGGTGTGCTCCAACAGGCGGAGCCAGACCCCCTGTTCGAGGTCGGCGGGGTCGACACCCGTGCCGTACGCCTCGGCTTCGGCCTCGGCGGCGAGGAGCGGGCGCAGCGCGCTGAGCAACTCGGTCGGTCCCATACCGACCGTGACACCGGCCACAGGCCCCCGGTTGCCCGGCCGCACCGAACTCACCCATCCGTGTGGCGCCACGCCCAAGGGGCTCCGCCGCCTTCACGCAAATCTGCCGCTTTTCTCCCCACGTTGCGGGGAGAAAAGCGGCAGATTGAACAGGGAGAAGGCGGGCCCGCTGCCTGGCGCGGCGCGCCCTACTCCCCGACGAAGTCCGCCCGCGCGAGCAGCGCCGTGTCGGCGTTGTCGGAGAAGATGCCGTCGATGCCCGTCTCGAAGTAGACCTTGAACGCGCCGAAGGCGTCCCCGTACGCAGTCGGGTCCGTGCCGCGGCGGAACTCGGCGGGCAGGAACTGGTTCTCGTTGCGCATCGTGTACGGGTGCAGGATCAGGCCCGCCTTGTGCGCATCCCGTACGAGCGTCGTCGGCTCGCCCAGCTTGCCGTCCGGCCCCGGCGGGATGACCAGGTCGAGGACCGGGCCGATGCCCTGCGCGAAGCCCGCAATCCACTTCAGCCCCTCCGGCGTGATGAGGTCCGCGGTCGTGCGCGGGTCGCCGGACTCCTCGAAGTCCCAGGGGCGGTAGTCCGCCGTCCACAGCAGGACGACCTTGGGGCAGTCGACGAGCCCCGCGAGCCGCTCGATGCTGCTCGGTTCGAAGGACTGGAGGAAGTTCGGCGAATCGTTTCTGTCACGCCCGTACGCACGCAGCAGCTTGGCCAGCCGCTCCTCCAGGCCGAGACCCAGCTTGCGGAAGTACGAGGGGTGCTTGGTCTCGACGTGCAACCAGACCGGCCGGCCGCGCTTGCGCCCCTGCTCGTCGGCCCACTGCAGCACCTCCTCGAAGGAGGGCACCTGCCAGCGGCCGTCGTAGAGGGTGTTCTCCTGGCGGACGGCCGGGATGCGCTCCTTGGCGCGCAGCGTCTTGAGCTCGGCGAGCGTGAAGTCCTCGGTGAACCAGCCGGTGAGCTGCTCGCCGTCGACCGTCTTCGTCGTCCTGCGGTCCGCGAACTCGGGGTGCGCGGCGACATCGGTGGTGCCGGTGATGTCGTTCTCGTGACGGCAGACCAGGTGCCCGTCCTTCGTCGGTACGAGGTCCTGCTCGATGACGTGCGCACCCATGTCGAGGGCGAGCTGGTACGAGCCGAGGGTGTGCTCCGGGCGGTAGCCGCTGGCGCCCCTGTGGGCGATGACGGTCGGTACCGGCAGGCGGCCGCGGTCACCGCTCCCCGCGGGCTCGGCGGCCGCCGCCGCACCGGACCCGCCGAACACCGCCGCTCCCGCGCCGAGTGCGGCCGCCGCGCCCAGAAGGGCCCGCCGTCTCGGCTGCTGCTCCTGCTCCATGAGCACTCCTCGCCTCTCATCCCATGCTGTGCCGGGTGCACTGCGAATGTGTGATTGTCCCGGTGTCCCGGAATTGTGTCCCGCACCTGACAAACAACGCCTGATCGTAGGCGTCCGCGCCTTGCGTGTGGGAGACAACGGCCAGAACGCGGTGGAAACACACGTCAACGTTGAGTATCAGAGGCGTGAACCCGACGTGCGATCCTGAAGGAGCCGCGAGTATCGTCCTCACCTGCACACTCGTGCGGTGGACAGCCTCCCGCGGTGTGTGACTGAAGCCGACCATGACGACCGGAGGGCCCTTTGTTGCGCATCCTGCTCAAGGCATTGCTGGGACTGCTCATGCGCGTCCTGTTCCGGCCGAAGGTCGAGGGCGCCGAGCACATCGCGGAGACCGGCCCGGTGATCCTGGCCGGCAACCACGTCACGTTCATCGACTCGATGTTCCTGTCCCTGGTGGTGAAGCGGCAGGTGCTCTTCATCGGCAAGGACGAGTACGTGACGGGCAAGGGCATCAAGGGCCGGGCGATGGCCTGGTTCTTCAGCAACATCGGCGGCATGATCCCGGTGGACCGGGACGGCGGGCACGGCGGTGTCGCGGCGCTGATGACCGGCCGCCGGGTGCTCGAGGAGGGCAAGGTCTTCGGTATCTACCCCGAGGGCACCCGCTCCCCCGACGGCCGCCTCTACCGCGGCCGTACGGGTGTGTCGCGGCTGGCCCTGATGACCGGCGCGCCGGTGGTGCCGTTCGCGATGATCGGCACCGACAAGGTGCAGCCGGGCGGCCGCGGCCGCCCGCACATCCACCCCGTCACCATCCGCTTCGGCAAGCCGCTGGACTTCTCCCGGTACGAGGGCATGGACCGCGACCGGTACGTGCTGCGGGCGGTGACCGACGAGGTGATGAGCGAGGTCATGCGGCTGTCGGGCCAGGAGTACGTGGACATGTACGCCACCAAGGCGAAGGCGGCGTAGATGCGTTCCGGCGCGGCCACCGTCGTTACCGGCCGCCGCGGCGGAACGAATCTCCTGGCTCCCGCTGGTGACGGCCGCGCCGAGGAGCGATGCCCAGCGCCGAGCCCAGTTCGTACGCCGTCTCGGACACGGCCGAGGCGGCGCCCGCCTGCTCCTTGGGGACGCTGGAGAGGATGACGTCCGCGGTGACGGTGAACGAGAAGCCCGCGCCGGCGCCGACGACCAGCAGCACCGCACCGACCAGCGGGTAGCCGGTGCCCGCGTGCAGCGGGGTCAGCGCGACGAGCGCGAGGCCGAGGGCCGCAAGACCGCCCGCGACGACCGCCCGTACGGAGCAGCGCCGGGCGACGATTCCGGCCACGAGCCCGGTCGCCACGGCGCCGACGGCGGCGGGCAGCTCGGCGAGCCCGGCCTCCAGCGGCTCGCGCTCCTGCACGAGTTGCAGGAACTGCGACAGGAAGAAGACCAGCCCCGACAGGCCCAGGATCGTGGGCAGGTCGGCCAGCGCGGCGCCGGAGAACTCGCGCGGTGCCGGAAGAGCCGCATGTCCAGCAGGGGCGCGGGGAGCGTGAGTTGGCGCCGGGCGAACAAGGGGAGGCCCTCCTCGACCAGCTGGGTGCCGAGCACTCCGAGCATGCGCGTACGAGCGCGTCCCGACCGGCGAACTGCCGGTGCACAGTGGCCCGGCTCATCCCGGCGGCCTTGGCGACGCGTGGGCGGCTCAAGCCCATGGCAGGGACGAGCGGTGGCGCCAGTAGGCGCCGGGGTCCTCCGCAAGTCCGGCGAGACGCGCGAGCTGCCGCTCGTCCAGTTCCACGTGCGCGGCCGCGATGTTGGACGCGAGCTGGCCGACCGTGGCCGCGCCGGAAAGGACTACCGTGGCCCACGGCTCATGGAGCACGGCAGCGAGGGCGACCGTGTCGCACGCCGTACCCGTCGCCTCGGCGATCGCGGTCACCTCCGGAGGAGCCTCCGCGGCCGTCGCCAGACGGCCGTTGGCCATGGCCTCCTTGACGATCACCGCGAGGCCCGCCTGATGGGCCTCGGCCAACGCCTGCCCGGCCGAGGTCTCCAGCACGTTGTACGTGGCCTGAACGCTCCTGAACAGCGGCTCACCGCCCACCGTGACGTCGAGCGCCGCGCGGATGGCATCCCCCTGCCCTGGCCCGCTCGTCGACAGCCCGATCGTCACGCCCTCGCCGGCGAGCCGGGCCAGGCGGTCGTGGAGCGCCCGGTCGGTGAGGGCGGGGCTGTCCGGCGTGACGGAGTGGACCTGGTACAGGTCGAGCCGCTTCCCCAGCAGCCGCCGGGTCTCGGCGAGCTGCTGGTCGTACGTCGCCACACCGTGGTCCTTGACCTCGTGCACCTCGGCGTCGGTGCGCCAGTCCGCGGTGTACGTGTAGCCCCACTTGCTGCCCACCACGACGTCCCGCGTGTCCGGGCGCCGCCGCAGCCAGTCCGCGAGAAACTCCTCGGACCGCCCGTACGAGCGCGCCACGTCGACGTACCGCACTCCGCGCTCGTACGCCGAATCCAGCAGCTCGTGCGCGCGCTCGCGCATCGCGTCGACCGTGCGACCGGCGGGCAGATCACGGCCCCGGCCGAGGTTGATGTACCCGGGCCGGCCGACGGCGGCCAGGCCGAGCCCGATGCGGGCGGTCGGCGTGGCGGCTTCCGCGAGCCGGGCGAAGGCCATGGCGAAACCTCCCAATCCCTCAGCTCTCCTCAGCCCTTGGCCGTCGCCCAGGCCTTCTGCTCCGCCAGGTCGGCCTTGACCTCGGCGAGCTGGACGGCCACCGCGGACGGCGCCGTGCCGCCGCGTCCGCTGCGCGAGGCGAGCGCGCCCGGCACGTTCAGGACCGTACGGACCTCCGGCGTCAGATGCGGCGAGATCTGGGCGAACTGATCGTCCGTCAGCTGATCCAGCTCGATGCCGTGCGCCTCGCACTCCTTGACGCACTCGCCCGCGACCTCGTGCGCCACGCGGAACGGCACACCCTGCCTGACCAGCCACTCCGCGATGTCGGTCGCCAGCGAGAACCCGGCAGGGGCCAGCTCCTCCATGCGCTCGCGGTTGACCGTGAGGGTCGCCATCATCCCGGTGAACGCGGGCAGCAGCACCTCCAGCGTGTCGCAGGAGTCGAAGACCGGCTCCTTGTCCTCCTGCAGGTCGCGGTTGTACGCGAGCGGGAGCGCCTTCAGCGTCGTCAGCAGGCCCGTCAGATTGCCGATCAGGCGCCCCGACTTGCCGCGGGCCAGCTCCGCGATGTCCGGGTTCTTCTTCTGCGGCATGATCGAAGAGCCGGTCGAGAACGCATCGTGGAGGGTCACGAAGGAGAACTCCTTCGTGTTCCAGATGATGACCTCCTCGGCGATCCGGGAGACGTCGATTCCGATCATCGCGGTGATGAAGGCGAATTCGGCGACGAAGTCACGGGAGGCCGTGCCGTCGATGGAGTTGCCCGAGGAGCCGCGCTCGAAGCCGAGGTCGGCGGCGACCGCCTCCGGGTCGAGGCCGAGCGAGGAGCCCGCGAGCGCGCCCGAGCCGTACGGCGAGACCGCCGTGCGCTCGTCCCACTGGCGCAGCCGCTCCGCGTCCCGGATGAGCGCCTGGACGTGGGCGAGGACGTGGTGGGCGAAGAGGACGGGCTGGGCGTGCTGGAGGTGCGTACGGCCCGGCATGGCGACGTCGGGGTGCGCCTCGGCGAGGCCGATGAGCGCCCCCTGGAGGTCGGCGATCAGGCCGCCGATGATGCGGGCGTGGTCCCGCAGGTACATCCGGAAGAGCGTCGCGATCTGGTCGTTGCGGGACCGGCCGGCCCGCAGCTTGCCTCCGAGGTCGGGGCCGAGCCGTTCCAGCAGCCCGCGCTCCAGGGCGGTGTGCACGTCCTCGTCGGCGATCGTGCCGGTGAAGCTGCCGTTGGCGACGTCGGCTTCGAGCCGGTCGAGTCCGGTGAGCATCCGCTCCAGCTCGTCGGCGGTCAGCAGCCCGGCCTTGTGGAGCACGCGCGCGTGGGCACGGGAACCGGCGATGTCGTACGGCGCGAGCCGCCAGTCGAAGTGGACGGACGCCGACAGCTTGGCCAGGGCCTCGGCCGGTCCGTCGGCGAACCGGCCGCCCCACAGCCGGACATCGCCACTGTTGCCGTTGCTCACTGCTTACGCTCCTCAAGGGTGGTGCTGCGTTTTCTGGGGGACGCCCCCCAGGCCCCCAGCCGACCGCCTCCCCGCCTTGTCACGGCGAGGATGCGGCTGTTGTGCCTGTGCCTGTGCCTATCGAATCAGGCCAGATCCCGCTTGGCCGCGATCTTCGACGACATGCCGAAGATCTCGATGAAGCCCTTCGACAGCGACTGGTCGAAGGTGTCACCCGTGTCGTACGTCGCCAGGTTGAAGTCGTACAGCGACTCCTGCGACCGCCGGCCCGTGACGACCGCCCGGCCTCCGTGCAGCGTCATCCGGATGTCGCCCGAGACATGCTCGCTGGCCTCGTTGACGAAGCCGTCGAGGGCCCGCTTGAGCGGGGAGAACCACAGGCCGTCGTAGACGAGCTCGCTCCACCGCTGCTCGACCTGCCGCTTGTAGCGGGCCAGCTCGCGCTCGACGGTGACGTTCTCCAGCTCCTGGTGCGCGGTGATCAGCGCGATCGCGCCGGGCGCCTCGTAGATCTCCCGGGACTTGATGCCGACGAGCCGGTCCTCGACCATGTCGATCCGGCCGATGCCCTGGGCGCCGGCCCGCTCGTTGAGCTGCTGGATCGCCTGGAGCACGGTGACGGGCTTGCCGTCGATGGCGACCGGGACGCCCTGCTTGAAGGTGATGGTCACCTCGTCGGCCTCGCGCGGGGTCGCCGGGTTCTCCGTGTACTCGTAGACGTCCTCGACCGGTCCGTTCCAGATGTCCTCGAGGAAGCCGGTCTCGACGGCCCGCCCGAAGACGTTCTGGTCGATGGAGTACGGGGACTTCTTGGTCGTCGCGATCGGCAGGCCCTTCTCCTCGCAGAAGGCGATCGCCTTGTCCCGGGTCATCGCGTAGTCCCGGACCGGGGCGATGCACTTCAGGCCGGGGGCGAGGGAGGAGATGCCCGCCTCGAACCGCACCTGGTCGTTGCCCTTGCCGGTGCAGCCGTGGGCGACGGTGGTCGCGCCGTGCTTCTTGGCGGCGGCGACGAGGTGCTTGACGATGGTGGGCCGGGAGAGCGCCGAGACCAGCGGGTAGCGGTCCATGTACAGCGCGTTCGCCTTGATCGCCGGGAGGCAGTACTCATCGGCGAACTCGTCCTTGGCGTCCGCGACCTCCGCCTCGACCGCACCGCAGGCGAGCGCGCGCTTGCGGATGACGTCCAGGTCCTCGCCGCCCTGGCCGACGTCCACGGCAACGGCGATGACCTCGGCGCCCGTCTCCTCGGCGATCCAGCCGATGGCGACGGAGGTGTCCAGGCCGCCTGAGTAGGCGAGTACGACGCGCTCGGTCACGGGTCTCTCCTTACGGTGCATTCACTGATGGAATAAGTATGCACTCCTCCGTATGTTTCGTCAACGGGCACCGAAGCGGAGCTGGAGGCGGCGCTCGGGAGGGCGGCCGACGGTGCGTGCGACGAGGTGCAGCCGTGCGCACGTCGGCGGACGAGGACCCGCGGCTACGGGCCACGGCCCGTACGGCCCGCCTCGCCTTGGGCACCCGGTCCGACCAGCGCGATCCCGGCCGGGGGCCCGCCAGAGCTGGTGGCACTGATCGATCACGACCGCCCACCTCCGCGAGAACGGCCGGAATCCGGAGCCACTTCGGCGAGGCCAACGGGCCGGGCGCGGGGGCGGTCGTCGTGAACCTCGCGGCGAATCCTCCCGGCCATTGAGTCGCCGCCCCGCCCTCTCCGTATCACTCGTCAACACAGGTCGCGCAGGGCGCCATGGGAGGCGAGACCGTTGACGACGACCATTCCGTACCAGGGCAGGGCCGCCAAGCGTCAGGCCGAGCGGCGCATGCGGCCGCGCCGCTCCCCCGAGAAACCCCTGCTCGCATTCCTGTGGGGCGGTGCAGTCGCGGTGCTCGGGCTGTGGTGGCAGAACACCACGGCGGTCTCGGCCACCGCCGACTGGCTCACCGGCGCGGGCCGGATCACCGGCCTGCTGTCCGGCTACTCCACCGCCGTCGTGGTCGCGCTGATGGCCCGGGTCCCCGCCCTCGAACGCCGGGTGGGTTCCGACCGGGTGACGCGCTGGCACGCGATGGCGGGCCGCTACACCGTCTGTCTCGTCCTCGCCCACATCGGGCTGATCGTGGGCGGCTACGCGACACAGGCGGGCACCGCCTTCGTCGAGCAGGCCTTCAGCGTCGTCCTCGACTATCCCGACATGATCGAGGCGGCCATCGGCACGGGCCTGCTGCTGCTCGTCGCCGGTATCTCGGCCGGCCTCGTACGCCGCCGGATCCGCTACGAGACCTGGTACTACCTGCATCTGCTGACCTACGCGGCGGTCTTCCTCGCCTTCTGGCACCAGCTCTCCACCGGCGCCGAATTCGCCACCGACCCGGCCGCCCGCACCGTCTGGTACGCGCTGTACGGCACGGCGACCGGGCTGGTGATCTGGTACCGGGTGCTCACGCCCGTACGCCTCAACCTCCGGCACCGCCTGCGCGTGGAGTCGACGGTCGACGAGGCGCCCGGCGTCGTCTCCGTGATCATGACCGGGCGGCGGCTCGACAAGCTGGGCGCGGAGGCCGGGCAGTTCTTCCGCTGGCGGTTCCTCGCCAAGAAGCTGCGCTGGACGGCCAATCCGTACTCGCTCTCCGCCACACCCCGCGACGACCGGCTCCGGATCACCGTGAAGGCCGCGGGCGACCACAGCACGGCACTGGCCAGGCTGGAGCCCGGCACCCGGGTCTGGGCGGAGGGGCCGTACGGCGCGCTCACCGCCGCCCGCAGGCAGCGCGGCCGCGGTACCAAGGTGCTGCTCATCGCGGGCGGGGCCGGGATCACCCCGATGCGCGCGCTCTTCGAGACGATCCCCGCCCGGCCCGGGGACCTGACCCTGCTCTACCGGGCGCGGCGGCACGAAGACCTGGCGCTGTGGGACGAGTTGAAGGCCATCGCGGACGCGCGCGGAGCCAAGCTGCTGTACGCGGTGAACGGACCGGACGGCGCCCGTCCCGAGATCAGCGCGGAGAACCTGCGCAGGGTCCTCCCCGACATCGACAAGCACGACGCGTATCTGTGCGGACCGCCGGGTCTTGCCGAGGAGTCCTTCGCCGCCCTGCGGGAGGCGGGCGTCCCGGCCCCCCGTATCCACCACGAGTCCTTCGAATGGTGAGCCCATGAAGAAGCATCCGATGCGGCGCGTGCTGCTGAGCACCGCCGCCACGGTCTCCGGCGTCGTGCTGCTGCTGGCGCTCAAGGCGCCGGGGCTGCCCGGCAGTTCGACACAGGCCGGGGCTCCGGTGGGCGGGCTGCCCGCGGCGCCGCCGGCCTCCGTCCCCGCCGCCTCCGCTCCCCCGGCCGGCGGCCAGGGGCAGTCGGAGCAGTTGGGCGGCGGGAACCCCGGCGGGCAGCAGGAGCCCCAGCAACCGGCTGAGCCGCCGCAGGAATCCGGGCAGCCGGAGGCGCCGGAGCAGCCCGCCGATCCCCCTGAGGCCGCCGCGCCCCGCACCGTCACCGGTGACACCGCGGAGACCGACTACGGTCCGGTGCAGGTCCGGATCACCGTGGCCGGAAGCCGGATCACGGAGGCCTCCGCGGTGCAGGCCCCTTCGTCGGCCCCGCGCTCCAAGGAGATCACGTCGTCGGCGGTCCCCCAGCTCAACAAGGCGGCGGTAGCGGCTCAGAGCAGCGCGATCGACGCCGTGTCCGGGGCTTCGTACACCAGCGAGGGCTATATCAGCTCCCTGCAGAGCGCACTGGACAAGGCCGGTGTCTGAGCGGCGGCGGCTGCGCCGCGTCGAACACGCGATGGGCACGGTGTTCTCGTTCGACATCCGCGGCGAGGCGGCCGCGCGGGCGAGCACGGCCGCGGCGGTGGACGAGGCCGTGCACTGGCTGCACGAGGTGGACCGGCTGTTCTCGCTCTACAAGCCGGAGAGCGAGCTGAGCCGGCTGGCCCGCGGCGAGCTGACCGCGGCGGAGTGCGATCCGCTGGTCTGCGAGGTGCTGGCCCTGTGCGAGGCCGCGGAGGCGCGCAGCGACGGCTGGTTCAGCACCCGGTACGCGGGCGGGCTCGACCCCACCGGGCTGGTCAAGGGGTGGGCGGTGGAGCGCGCTTCGCGGCTGCTGGCCGTCCGCGGTGTCGGCGACAGCTGCATCAACGGCGGCGGGGACATCCAGCTGAGCGGCCACCGGGAGGAGCGCCGTCCGTGGCGCATCGGCATCAGTGATCCGCTGCAGCCGGGCGAGCTCGTGGCCGTGGTCGAAGGGGCCGGGGAGCTGGCCGTGGCCACCTCGGGCACCGCGGAGCGCGGCTGCCACGTGCTGGACCCGCGTACCGGCGCCCCGCCCCGCCACCCGCTCGCCTCCGTCACCGTGCTGGCCCGCGGCCTGACCGCTGCGGACGCCTGGGCCACGGCGGCCTTCGCCCGGGGCTCGGCCGCGCGCGACTGGCTGGAGGAGCTCCCCGGCGTGGAGGCGGTCGCGGTGGGCCTCGACGGCAGCACCTGGTGCACGGCGGGCTTCCTGCAGTTCGCCGAGGTGGGGTGACTCGCGGCTGCGCGGGCCGCGTACGGGCTGCCGTACGCCCAGGGCGTACCGGGCAGTTCAGCGCGCCTTCTGCGCCAGCCGCAGCAGATGGTCCGCCAGAGCCTGGCCCCCGTCCGAGGCGCGGCTGATGAGGAGCAGCGTGTCGTCCCCCGCGATCGTGCCGAGGATGTCGTGCAGCTCCGCCTGGTCGATGGCCGAGGCGAGGAACTGGGCCGCGCCGGGCGGGGTGCGCAGCACCACCAGGTTGGCCGAGGCCTCGGCGGAGATGAGGAGTTCGCCGGAGAGGCGGCGCATCCGCTCCTCCTTGGCCGACTCGCCGAGCGGGGCCTTCGGCGTACGGTCACCGCCCTCGCTCGGCACCGCGTAGATCAGCTCGCCGCCGGTGTTACGGATCTTCACCGCGCCGAGCTCGTCCAGGTCGCGGGAGAGGGTGGCCTGGGTGACGGAGAGCCCGTCGTCGGCGAGCAGCTTGGCGAGCTGGCTCTGCGATCGCACCGGCTGCCGGTTGAGGATGTCGACGATCCGGCGGTGGCGCGCGGTACGGGTCTGCGGTACGGCCTGCCCGCCGTGCTCGGGCCCTCCGTTGTCGGCTCTGCCGCGCTCGCTGTCCTGCGCCTCGGTCATCGTCGTCATTCTCCGGATCGTCGGTCCCCGTACGCGGCGTCGAGAACGGCCGGGAGCGCCCCGAGGAACGCGTCCACCTCGTCGTCACCGACGATCAGGGGCGGGGCGAGCCGCACCACGTCGGGCTGAAGAGCGTTCACCAGGAGACCGGCGTCCTGCGCCGCCCGCTGCACCCCGGGCGCAACGGACTCGGTGAGCACCATACCCAGCAGGAGGCCCGCGCCGCGGACATGGCCGACGAGCGGGTGCCCGAGCGCCTCGATTCCGGAGCGCAGCCGCTCGCCGATGCGCTTGACCTGGTCGAGGATTCCCTCGGTCTGGATGGTGTCGAGGACGGCGAGCGCGGCGGCGCACGCGACCGGGTTCCCGCCGAAGGTGGAGCCGTGCTGACCCGGCGTCAGGAGGTCGGCGGCCGCCCCGAAGGCGATGGTGGCGCCGATCGGCAGGCCGCCGCCGAGGCCCTTGGCCAGGGTGACCACATCGGGCTCGACGCCCTGGGCCTGGTGCTCGAACCAGTGGCCCGTACGGCCGATGCCGGTCTGGACCTCGTCGAGGACGAGCAGCGTGCCCGTGGCGCGGGTGATCTCGCGGGCGGCGGCCAAGTAGCCCTTGGGCGGGACGACGACGCCGTTCTCGCCCTGGACGGGTTCGAGGACGACGAGGGCGGTGTCCGTGGTGACGGCCGCCCGGAGCGCGTCCGCGTCCCCGTACGGCACATGGGTGACCTCGCCGGGCAGCGGCAGGAAGGGGTCCTGCTTCGCGGGCTGTCCGGTGAGTGCGAGGGCGCCCATGGTGCGGCCGTGGAAGCCGCCGAGGGCGGCGACCATGTGGGTACGGCCGGTGCGCCGCCCGATCTTGAAGGCCGCTTCGACCGCCTCCGCACCGGAGTTGGAGAAGTAGACCCTCCCCGGGCGGCCGAGGAGCTGGAGCAGCCGCTCGGCGAGGGCGACGGGCGGTTCGGCGACGAAGAGGTTGGAGACGTGCCCGAGCGTCGCGATCTGGTCCGACACGGCCAGGACGACGGCCGGGTGGGCGTGGCCGAGGGAGTTGACGGCGATGCCGCTGACGAAGTCGGTGTACTCGGTGCCCTCGGCGTCCCAGACCTTGGTGCCCTCGCCGCGGACGAGGGGCAGCCGCGGCGTGCCGTAGTTGTCCATCAGGGCGCCCTGCCAGCGCTGGGTCAGCTCCTGGTTGGTCATGCGTGCCCCTCCTCGGACGTATCGGGCGAGTCGGGCACGACCATCGTGCCGATGCCCTCGTCGGTGAAGATCTCCAGCAGGATCGAGTGCTGGACGCGGCCGTCGATGACGCGCGCGGTGTGTACGCCGTTGCGTACGGCGTACAGGCAGCCCTCCATCTTGGGGACCATGCCGCTGGCGAGGCCGGGCAGCAGCTTCTCCAGCTCGCTCGCGGTGAGTCTGCTGATCACGTCGTCGCTGTTCGGCCAGTCCTCGTACAGGCCCTCGACGTCGGTGAGGACCATCAGCGTCTCGGCGCCCAGCGCGGCGGCGAGCGCGGCAGCGGCGGTGTCCGCGTTGATGTTGTAGACGTGGCCGTCGTCGGCGCTGCGGGCGATGGAGGAGACGACGGGGATCCGGCCGTCGTCCAGCAGCGCCTGGATGGCGCCCGCGTCGATCTCGGTGATATCGCCGACCCGGCCGATGTCCACGGTCTCGCCGTCGATCCGGGCGTAGCGCTTGGTCGCGGTCATGGTGTGCGCGTCCTCGCCGGTCATGCCGACCGCGAGCGGGCCGTGCTGGTTGAGCAGCCCGACGAGCTCGCGCTGCACCTGCCCGGCGAGCACCATCCGTACGACGTCCATCGCCTCGGGCGTGGTCACGCGAAGGCCGGCCTTGAACTCCGAGACCAGGCCCAGCTTGTCGAGGTGCGCGCTGATCTGCGGGCCGCCGCCGTGCACGACGACCGGCTTGAGTCCGGCGTGCCGCAGAAAGACCACGTCCTGGGCGAAGGCGGCCTTCAGCTCCTCGTCGACCATGGCGTTGCCACCGAACTTGATGACGACGGTCTTGCCGTGGTGGCGGGTCAGCCAGGGCAGCGCCTCGATGAGGGTCTGCGCCTTGGGCAGGGCGGTGTGCTTACGGGTGCTCATGAGGAGTAGGCGCTGTTCTCGTGGACGTAGTCGGCGGTGAGGTCGTTGGTCCAGATGACCGCGGAGTCGGAGCCCGCGGCCAGGTCGGCGGTGATACGGACCTCGCGGTAGCGCATGTCGACCAGATCGCGGTCCTCGCCGACCGACCCGTTCCTGCAGACCCAGACGTCGTTGATGGCGACGTTCAGCCTGTCCGGCTCGAAGGCGGCTGAGGTGGTGCCGATCGCGGACAGCACCCGGCCCCAGTTGGGGTCCTCTCCGTGGATGGCGCACTTGAGGAGGTTGTTGCGGGCGATGGAGCGGCCCACCTCGACGGCGTCGTCCTCGCTCGCCGCGCCCACGACCTCGATGCGGATGTCCTTGGAGGCACCCTCGGCGTCGCCGATGAGCTGGCGGGCCAGGTCGTCGCAGACCTGGGTGACCGCGTCGGCGAACGCGTCGTAGCCGGGCGTGACTCCGGAGGCCCCGGAGGCGAGCAGCAGCACGGTGTCGTTGGTGGACATGCAGCCGTCGGAGTCGACCCGGTCGAAGGTCGTACGGGTCGCGGCGCGCAGCGCCTTGTCCAGCGCCGGCGCCTCGAGGTCGGCGTCGGTGGTGAGGACGACGAGCATGGTGGCCAGACCGGGGGCGAGCATGCCCGCGCCCTTGGTCATGCCGCCGACGGTCCAGCCTTCGCCCTCGGCGACGGCCGTCTTGTGGACGGAGTCCGTGGTCTTGATGGCGATGGCGGCCTTCTCGCCGCCGTGTGCAGAGAGTTCGGCCGCGGCCTTCTCCACGCCGGGCAGCAGCTTGTCCATGGGCAGCCGGATGCCGATCAGGCCGGTGGAGGCGACGGCGACCTCGGCCGCGCTCTCACCGAGCACGTCCGCGACCTTCTCGGCGGTTGCGTGGGTGTCCTGGAAGCCGAGCGGTCCCGTACAGGCGTTGGCGCCACCGGAGTTGAGGATCACGGCGGAGACCCGGCCGCCCTTAAGGACCTGCTCGGACCAGAGGACGGGGGCGGCCTTGACGCGGTTGGAGGTGAAGACGCCCGCGGCGGCGCGGCGCGGCCCGGTGTTGACGACGAGCGCCAGGTCGGGGTTGCCGTTCTCTTTGATCCCGGCGGCGATGCCCGCCGCCGTGAATCCCTTTGCTGCCGTGACGCTCAAGGCGCGACTCCGATCGTGGAAAGTCCCGTCTCCTCGGGCAGTCCGAGGGCGACGTTCATGCTCTGCACCGCGCCGCCCGCGGTGCCCTTGGTCAGGTTGTCGATGGCGCTGATCGCGACGATGCGGCCGGCGGCCTCGTCGTAGGCGACCTGGATCAGTGCGGCGTTCGATCCGTACACGGCCGCGGTGGACGGCCACTGGCCCTCCGGCAGCAGGTGGGTGAACGGCTCGGTGGCGAGCGCCTTCTCGTACGCCTCCCGGACCTGGAGCGGAGTCGTCCCCGGCCTGGCCTTCACATGGCAGGTGGCGAGGATGCCGCGGGGCATGGGCGCGAGGGTGGGGGTGAAGGAGACGGTGACCTCTTCGCCCGCCGCGGCCGAGAGGTTCTGGACCATCTCGGGGGTGTGGCGGTGGCCGCCGCCGACGCCGTACGGGCTCATGGAGCCCATGACCTCGCTGCCCAGCAGGTGCGGCTTGGGCGACTTGCCCGCGCCCGAGGTGCCGGAGGCGGCGACGATCACGGCCTCCGGCTCGGCGAGCCCGGCCGCATACGCCGGGAAGAGGGCGAGGGAGACGGCGGTCGGGTAGCAGCCGGGGACCGCGATGCGCTTGGACCCCTGCAGCGCGCCGCGGGCCCCGGGCAGCTCGGGCAGGCCGTAGGGCCAGGTGCCCGCGTGCGGGGAGCCGTAGAACTTCTCCCAGGCCGCCGCGGACCGGAGCCGGAAGTCGGCGCCGCAGTCGACGATCAGGACGTCCTCGCCGAGCTCGTCAGCGACGGCGGCGGACTGCCCGTGAGGCAGGGCGAGGAAGACCACGTCGTGGCCGGCGAGGGCCGCGGGGGTGGTCGGCTCGAGCACGCGGTCGGCGAGCGGCAGCAGGTGCGGCTGGAGGGCGCCGAGCCGCTGACCCGCGTTCGAGTTCCCCGTCAGGGCACCGACCTCGACCTCGGGGTGCGCGAGCAGCAGACGGAGCAGTTCCCCGCCCGCGTATCCGCTCGCTCCCGCCACTGCCGCTCGCACTGCCATCGAAATCCTCCTCATCGATGGCATGACTATACGGACTGCGGCAGCTTTATGCAATGCAGGCCGCCCCGGCCGGCGCTTGACTTGTGTGACGCCGACCGATCGTTCGCCATCTCGATCCGTAGTTGGCCATCGCCCCGTTTCGACTGCCCAGGACAGGTCCAAGCGTCTGTCGGAGGCTCAGCCGCTCGTCTTAGTTCGGTGACCCGCGTCACACCCGGCTCCTGTCAGCAATCGGGGCGCCGTCCCGTTCGAAGGGCACGCGAACGAGACAGGAGCAACGCCATGAAGCACCGCATCGTCGTACTCGGCGCCGGATATGCCGGGGCCTTCGCCGCCGGAAACCTGGCCCGCCGGCTCTCCCCCGCCGACACCGAGATCACCGTCGTCAACGCCGTGCCCGACTTCGTTGAGCGGATGCGGCTCCACCAGCTCGCGATCGGCCAGGACCTGGCGTTCCGCAAGCTCGCCGACGTATTCGCGGGCACCGGGGTGCGGCTGCGCCTGGCGCGCGTCACCGGCGTCGACCCCGAGCGCAGGACCGTCGCCGTGACCGGCGAGGACGGCGATGGCGAGCTCGCGTACGACACGCTTCTCTACGCGCTCGGCAGCTCCGTAGCCCGCCATGGCGTCCCCGGCGTGGCCGAGTACGCCTTCGATGTGACCGGCCGGTCCTCGGCGCTGCGTCTGCGCGAGCGCCTGGCCGGCCTGGGCGAGGGCGGCACCGTGCTGGTCGTCGGTGAGGGGCTGACCGGCATCGAGACCGCCACCGAGTTCGCCGAGTCCCGGCCCGACCTCTCGGTCGCGCTCGCCGCCCGCGGCGAGCTGGGCGCCTGGCTCTCCCCGAGGGCCCGCCGTCACCTGCGCCATGCCTTCGACCGGCTCGGCATCACCGTCCACGAGCACACCGGCATCGAAGCCGTCGAGCCGGCACGGGCGATCGCCGCAGACGGTACGTCCATCCCGGCCGACGTGACCGTGTGGTCGGCCGGGTTCGCCGTGCACCCCATCGCGGCCGCCAGCGGCCTGGAGGTCGCCGAGACCGGCCAGATCGTCGTCGACCGCACCATGCGCTCGGTCTCGCACCCGGACGTCTACGCCGCCGGTGACTGCGCCTACGCGATCGGCGAGAACGGCCGGCCGCTGCCGATGTCCTGCGCCTCGGCCGGCTTCACCAACATGCAGGCGACCGCCGCGATCATCGCGCGCCTGACGGGCAGCGAGGTCCCGACCACCGGGCTGAAGTACCACGGCAACCACATCAGCCTCGGGCGGCGGGACGCGATCTTCCAGATGGTGGACGGGGACGTCCGGTCGAAGTCCTGGTACCTGGGCGGCCGGACCGCTGCGCGGCTCAAGTCGGGCGTGCTCAAGGGGGCCGGGTGGGGCATCGCCCACCCGACCTTCGGCATGCCGAAGCGCAAGCGCCGCCTGGCCACCGCGCCTGACCGGGCCGGTGTGAGGGTCGCCGCGTAGGTTGTTCCGCATGGACAGCGCAGCCATCGATCGGTTCGAGGCCAGCCGGGGCCGGCTGGCCTCGCTCGCGTACCGTCTGCTCGGCTCGGCCGCCGACGCCGAGGACGCCGTGCAGGACACGTTCCTGCGCTGGCAGGCCGCAGACCGCGAACGGGTCGAGGTGCCGGAAGCGTGGCTGACCAAGGTCGTCACCAATCTCTGCCTCGACCGGCTCCGCTCGGCGCAGGCGCGCCACGAGCGAGCGGCCGGTGCCTGGCTGCCCGAGCCGCTCCTCGAGGGCGACCCGATGCTCGGCCCGGCCGACACCTTCGAGCAGCGCGAATCGGTGTCCTTGGCCGTACTGACCCTCTTGGAGCGCCTCTCGCCGGTCGAGCGGGCCGTCTACGTCCTGCGTGAGGCTTTCTCGTACCGCCACGCCGAGATCGCCGGGATCCTCGACATCACCGAGTCCGCGAGCCAGCAGCATGTCCACCGGGCCCGGATCCGAGTCGCCACCGAGCGCCGCCGCGGCGGCGAGGCCGACCCCGCGTCCGCGCGCCGGGTCGTCGAGGAGTTCCTCGCCGCCGCCACGTCGGGGCGCACCGAACGGCTGGTGGCGCTGCTCACCGACGACGCGACGATGGTCTCGGACGGCGCCGGACTGGCCAGGCGGCTGCTGCGGTACAACACACGCGAGCGCATCGCCGCCTACGTGCGGGCCGGCTTCAAGCCCACGCCCGCGAAGCGGCGGCTGGCCGGCGGCTCCCCCGCGATCCACCTCGCGCTGGTCAACGGCTCCCCGGCCGCCCTCGCCGTGGTCGACGACCGGGTCGTGGGCGTCGTGTGGTTCGAAGTCAGCGACGGCAAGGTCGCGTCCCTGTGCGGCATCGCCGCCGCGGCCCGGCTCGAGCGCATCAATGAGGCCTGGCGGCAGCACGAACCCGACGCGCCGGTCATCAACGCATGGTGACCAGAGCCACCGGAATCCAGTGACCTGAGTCGGAGCGAGGACGGCACCCCTTCGGCCCCCGCGCTGCACAGCATCACGGGGGCCGAGCACGTCGTTCTCCCGAATCAGACTCGGCCATGCCGTTCGGATCCCCGATGGCCAACTATCGGTCGACACAGGGGCAGATGGACGCGGTCTGGCACGGTCTTCACGCCGGGCGTGCGGAGGAACTCGAGATACGGGCCGACACCCTTGGCGGAGCGCAACACCGCATGATCGTCGGTCACCTCGTGCAGGGTCCAGTCCATCGCGGGGAGACCGGCATGTCCATCGCCGCCATGCAGAGCTTCGCGCGACTGCGGGCCGGTGGCGACAGCACGGTCGGCGACCGGCTCGCCATGTTGCGCGACCACCGGAGCCGGCTGGCCGAACGCATTCGCAGCCTGCAGCAGAACGCCGCGGCCCTGGACGAGAAGATCGACCACGATGAGCGGCTCCTCGACGAGCAGCCCGGAACGGACCACGTATGAGCACCACGGCCACCACCGGCGATGCCGCCGAGACCCGCCAGGACCGCTTCGACCACGGCATGGAGGTCCTGACCCGCATAGACGGGGAGGCCGGCAGCGGGTCATCGACTCCCTGGCCGACATCTCGCCCAAGCTCGGCCATGAGGTCGTCGCCTGGGCCTTCGGCGACATCTACGACCGTCCGGGCCTGGCCCCGCGCGACCGGCAACTAGTCACGCTCGGCCTGCTCACCGCCCTCGGCGGATGCGAGCCCCAGCTGGAGGTCCGCATCAACGCCGCCCTCAATTCGGCCTCGCCCCCGAGGAGATCGTCGAGGCACTGCTGCACTCCGCCGTCTACTGCGGCATGCCCAAGGCACTCAACGCGACCTTCGTCGCCAAGAAGGTCTTCGGCGAGCGCGGCCTACTCCCCGTCGGGGCGCAGCAACAGCCCCGGCCGTCCGCGGACATCGCGGCAGCGCGCGCCCTCAGACGCCGCCCGCGTCGCCGGAGCGTGCGCCCGCACCGGCGTCGGCGAGTTCCGCGATGACCTGGGCGTGGCACGGCTCGGGGACGCACCAGCAGCCGAGCCTGTGGCCGCGCAGCTCCGGCAGCAGCGCGAGGAGGTCGGGGCGGCCGAGGAGGTACGCCCGGTACTTCTCGACGACCTCCTCCCTCGTGCCGTCAGGCCCGGGGCGGAAGGGGCTGGCGAGCGGCGAGCCCTTGAGATCCCATCCGCCGCGATGCATCGGACGGCCCACATAGACCACGTCCGCGTAGTCCGGATCGTCCCGGTGGCCTTTGAGATTGACGACGGTCGTCCGGCCCATGCTCTCCATCCTCGCCTTTCAGGCCGCGCCCGGCAGGGAGAAGAGGGCGCAGGTGGTGGTCCCGTGCGCGTACAGCTTCCCGTCGGCCGCCACGACCACCCTCGCCGCCGCAGATCGGCGCGGTCGGGAGCCGGCTCCGCGTCGCGGAGCCGTTGCCGATGCGCTTGCCTGTGCTTGCCTGTGCTTGCCGATACAGCGGACCCGGGCGCGTCCGGCGATCTCGGGAGCGTCGCTTGCGACAGCTCGCATAGCTTTCCCGTCACGCCGGACGCGCTCGCGCCCGCGGGCGGACCCGATCAGGGAAGCTTGACCGCCAGGAGGTCCACGGGGCGGATGTCCGGTGCCGAGCCGAGCATGGTCTCCGCCGCCTCCATCAGCGCGGCGGCGATCCTGCCCTGCAGGTGGCCGGAGCGGCCCTGCTCGTCCTCGAAGGTGTCGAAGACACCGAAGGTGGTGGCGTTCTCCCGGAACGCGAACCAGGTGACGGTGTGGTCCTCCTCCCTGGCGAGCTGCAGCGCATCGCGCAGCAGGGTCTCGACTTTGTCGGCGAACTCGGGCTTGGCTTCGATCCGGGCGAGCAGACCGAGATTCGTCATGGGGCACTCCACGGGTGGTTTTCGGTGAACACCAGGGAATCTAAGGCCCAGGGCACCGGGCACCCAGTGTCGTAAACGACTCATCCGATATCGTTTCCGTCATGGATATAGCCGTGCTCGCGTACGACGGTGTCTTCGACTCGGGACTCGCCGCGCTCCTCGACGTGCTGGACGGGGCGAACGCCATGCGCGGCGAACTCCCGCAGCCGCCACCCGCATGGCGGGTCACGACGGTCGGCTTCCGCCGCCGCGTCCGTACGGGCGCGGGGCACGTGGTCACGACCGCGCCCGTCGCCGAGGCCGAGGGGGCGGACCTGCTGCTGGTTCCGGCGCTGGCCGAGCGGCGGCCGGACGCGCTGATCGCGCATGTCTCGGGACCCGGCTCCGCGGCCACCCGCCGCCTCGTCGCCGAGACGCGCGCACGCCGCACGCCGGTCGCCTCGGCCTGTACGGGGACCTTCCTGCTCGCCGAGTCGGGAGTGCTCGACGGGCGCCGGGCCACGACGAGTTGGTGGCTGGCCCCCGTCTTCCGCAAGCGCTACCCGGCGGTGACGGTGGACGAGACCCGCATGGTGGTCCCGTCCGACGGCGTGACGACGGCGGGCGCCGCCTTCGGGCACGTCGACCTCGCCCTCGCGGTCGTCCGGATGACCAGCCCGGCACTCGCCGATCTCGTCGCCCGGTACCTGGTGATCGACGAACGCCCCTCCCAGGCGTCGTACACCATCTCCGCCGCCCTCGCGCAGAGCGATCCGACCGTCGCCGCCTTCGAGCGCTGGGCGCGGCTGCACCTGGACGAGCCGATCGCCATGACGGACGCGGCGCGCGCCCTCGGCGTCAGCGAGCGCACCCTCCAGCGCGTCGTGCGCCGCACGCTCGGCACCTCGCCCGTCCGCTTCGTCCAGGACCTCCGGGTCGAGCGGGCCTCACATCTGCTGCGGACCACGGACCTGCCGCTGGAGGTCATCGCCCGCAAGGTCGGCTACGAGCACGCCAACACCCTCCGGATCCTGCTCCGCGAACGCACCGGCGCGACCGCGGGCGCCCTGCGCAAACGCTGACGCCCCGGTCCTGTGCCGCGGGCGCTACATTCCCTTGAGGTTATATAGCCCTCGCAGTATGTTCGAGGTGTGTCCATACCTTTCGACGTGCTGGCAGAGCCGACCCGCCGGCAGATCCTGGATCTGCTGCTGGAGCGCCCCCGCCTGGTCGGTGAACTCACCGACCGCCTCGGCCTGAGCCAGCCCGGCACCTCCAAGCACCTGCGCGTGCTGCGCGAGGCCGGCCTCGTGCGAGTCCGCCGGGACGCCCAGCGGCGGTGGTACGAGCTGCGCCCCGATCCCCTGGCGGAGGTCGACGCGTGGCTCGCGCCGTACCGGCGACTCTGGGAGGAGCGGCTCGACGTACTCGAACGACACCTCGACGCCATGCCGGACGACCCCGGTACCGACCGCGACCCGAAGGATCAGTCATGAACGAGACGCTGACCACCGTGGACGGCCGCCCCGTCCTGCGCATCGAACGGCGGCTGGCCCACCCGCCGGACAAGGTCTGGCGGGCCATCACCGAGCCGGAGCACCTCAGCCAGTGGTACCCGTTCCGGGCCACCGAGCTGGAGCTGCGCATCGGCGGGAAGATCCACTTCGACGACGGCGCGGGCACGACCATGGACGCGATCGTCACCGAGCTCGACCCGCCCCGCCTCTTGGCCTTCAGCCAGCACGCTCCCCCAGGGACGACCCGGGAGAGCGACGACCTGGTGCGCTTCGAGCTGCGGCCCGAGGGCGCGGCGGGCACTCTGCTCGTCTTCACCCACATCTTCGACGACCGGTACGGCGCGGCCAGTTACGCCAGTGGCTGGCAGGTCTGCCTCGACGCCCTGGAGGCGGTGGTCGCCGAGCGGCCCTTCGAGCCCGGCTATCCGGCAGCCGAGCTGCACGACTCGTACGTCGAGAAGTTCGGCCTGGACAGCGGAACCTTCTCGGACACGGCCGACGGCTGGCTCGTCCGCTTCGAGCGCCAGCTGACCCAGCCCGCCGAGCAGGTGTGGGCGCAGCTGACCGGCGAGGGCGCCACGGAGCCCGAGGCCGGCGACGCCGTGCCGCAGGCCTTCACCAGCAAGAAGGTGCACCCCGGAGCGGTCACGTCGGTCAAGGCACCGGCGCTGCTCGAATACGAGTGGGAGTCCGGCGGCCGTACCGGCGGCCGCGTCCGCTGGGAGCTGAGCACCGGAACGGGCCACGGCGCCCGGCTCGTCCTGACCCAGACCGGCCCCAACGACCTGACAGCGGAACGCCATACCGCCCTGAAGGCGTGGAAGTCCCGCATCGCCCAGCTCGCGGAGCAGCTGCGCGCGCTGCCGCGGGCCTGATCCGCAGCGCTGCGAGCCCAAGGCGCGGGGGCCCGCCGGGCGGGGCGGTGCCGACCGGCCCGGGGCACCGCTGTTACGCCATGGCCTCGCCGCAGGCGGTCCGCAGGCGCCGTACGCCCTCCGCGATCTCGCCCGCTCCCGCCACACCGGCGAAGCTCAACCGCAGGTGGGGCGCGGGCGGTTCGGCTGCGAAGTACGGGCTGCCGGGGGCGACCGCGACGCCCGCGCGGAGGGCGGCGGTGACCACCGCGTCCTCCTGTGTGCCCTCCGGCAGCCGCAGCCACAGGTGGTAGCCGCCCGACGGGACGTGGCCGAGCCCCAGTTCCGGCAGTTCCCGGCCCAGCGCACTCGCCATCGCCTCGCGGCGGGCCCGCAGTTCGGCCGCGACGGTGCGCAGGTGGCGGGGCCAAGCGGGCGCGCCGACGAGTTCGAGGGCCGCCTCCTGGAGCGGGCGCGGGACGAAGAAGCTGTCGACGACCTGGATCGCCCGCAGCCTGCTGAGCACCGGACCGCGGGCGGCCAGCGCGCCGACCCGCAGGCTGGGCGAGGTGACCTTGGTCAGCGACCGTACGTGGACGACGACGCCGTCGGGGTCCTCCGCGGCGAGCGGCGGCGACAGCTCCCCCGCGCCCTCGTGCACGAGCCCGCGCGCGAAGTCGTCCTCCACCACGAACGCACCGGCCTCGCGCGCCGCCCGCAGGACCTCGCTCCGGCGCCGCGGCACCAGCACGGCCCCGGTCGGGTTCTGGAACAGCGGCTGGCATACGAACACCCGGGCTCCGGTGGCCCGGAAGGCGGCGGCCAGCAGCTCGGTCCGTACGCCCTCGGCGTCCACCGGGACCGGCACCGGGCGCAGCCCCGACGCGCGTGCGACCGCGAGCATCCCCGGGTAGGTGGGCGACTCGACGAGGACGGCGGCGCCGGGCGGGGCGAGCGCGCGAAGGGCCGTGGAGAGGGCGCTCTGGCCGCCCGCGGTGATCAGCACCTCGGAGGCTCCCACCGGACCGCCTGGCCCGCCGATCTGCCGCGCGAACCACGCGCGCAGCTCCGCCAGGCCCTCCATCGGCGGGCGGCCCCACGCGCCGGGACGGCGCCCGGCGCGGGCCAGGGCCGCGGCCAGCGCACGTTCGGGCTGGAGCGCGGGGTGCAGATAGCCGCCGTTGAACTCGATGACGCCGGGCGGCGGCGCGGCGAGCGTCGCGAGCACCCCGGAGGCGTCGACGGTGCGCGGGATCGGTTCACCGGACGCTGCTGCCGATTCGGCGCTCAGCGAGAGCTCCTGCCAGGAGGTGTCGCCCGGTTCGGGCGCCCGGCTGCGCGGCTGGGCGCGGAAGGCACCGGCACCCGGCCGGGTCACGACAAGCCCCTCCCCCGCAAGTACGGCCAGTGCCCGCGTCACCGTCACCGGACTCACCCGGTAGCGCTCCACCAGCGCCCGGCTCGACGGCAGCTTCTCGCCTGTCGAGTAGCGGTTCAGGTCCTTCCGCAGGCGTTCCGCCAGATCAGCCACACTGCTACGCTCTTGCATGAGAGCACAGGATAGCGCTACTGCCCCGGTGACGATAGCGGTCGCCAGCGGAACCGGCCGCCCGGCCAGGGCATCGGACGGACCCGGCGGATCCGTCCTCGCGGCCCTCGGCGTGGCCGCCTTCTCCCTCACCTTCCCGGCGACCGCATGGGCCCTGGAGGGGCTCGGCCCGTGGACCGTGACCACCGTCCGTATGGTGCTCGCCGCCCTCATCGCGGGAAGCTGCCTGCTCGCCCTCCGCGTCCCGGTCCCCCACCGCCGCCACTGGGCGGGCCTGATCGTCGTCGCCGCCGGAGTCGTCGTCGGCTTCCCCCTGCTGACCACCCTGGCCCTGCAGACCTCCTCGACCTCCCACGCCGCCGTGGTCGTGGGCCTGCTCCCGCTGACCACGGCCGCGTTCTCGGCCGTCCGCACGGGCGCCCGGCCGTCCGGGACCTTCTGGCTCGCCGCCCTCGCCGGCGCCGCGGCCGTCATCGCCTTCGCCCTGCTGCAGAGCGGCGGCGCACCGACGGCCGGTGACCTCTACCTCTTCGCCGCCCTGCTGATCTGCGCGGCCGGCTACACCGAGGGCGGGCGGCTGGCCCGGCACCTGCCCGGCTGGCAGGTCATCGGCTGGGCGCTCATCGCCTGCCTGCCGCTCGCCGTCCCCGGCGCCGCGCTCGCGCTCCTCGCCGAGCCCGTACGGCTGACCGGCCACGCAGTCGCCGGGCTGCTCTGGCTCGCCGCGGGCTCCCAGTTCCTCGGACTGCTGGTCTGGTACCGCGGCATGGCCGCGATCGGCGTCGCCCGGGCCAGCCAGCTCCAGCTCGCCCAGCCCCTGCTGACCCTCGTCTGGTCCGTGCTGCTGCTCGGCGAACACCTCACCCCCGCAGCCCCGCTCGCCGCTCTCGCCGTCCTCGTCTGCATCGCCGTCACACAGCGGGCAAGGCCCTGAGGAAGCAGGCGTGACGTCCCGCGTCGTCTGGTGCGGTACATCGCAAGGCGGCGGATCGTCCTCTGGGGTCCCCCCTGCCGAAGGCTAGACGAGTAGTTCCGATTGCGGGGTTCACGGACGCGGGGAGGGTGTCCAACATCGGGTTGTGACGACCGAGTTAGACACCCTCTTGACCGCACTGTACGTGCACATCGACGACCGCTTGAAGA
>NZ_JBQQBY010000031.1:0-99631 GCF_052246385.1 Streptomyces sp. 8N616
CACCCCCACACCACCCGCCCTAAATGGGGCGGGTGGTGTGGGGGTGGGCGGAAAGCGCTGCGCCCCCTCCAACCCGCGACCCCCGCACGGCGGGGGAGACTTCGGAGAAGGGGAAGGGGCTGCTCAGCGGGACTTTGGGCGGGATGGGTGGGAAGACCGCGCACAGGGCGCGGAGTCCGGCCGCGGGCCGAGAGCACGACGGGCCCGCCGAGGGTCGGGAAGCAGACGTGCCCAGCGCCAACGGCGCGGGGCGGCGGGGGCGGTGCGCCCAGCGCGAGGTGGCGGAGGCGTCGCGCCCGGGTGCGGGGCGGCGGAGGCGTCGCACCCAGGCGCAGGGCGGCGGGGGCGGTGCCCCACCGCGAGGTGGCGGCCGTCGCGCCCACCGCGACGTGGCGGCGTTGTCGTGGCGCGGGGCTCAGTTGGGGTCGGCTGGGCGCCTGGTCAGGTGGGTGAACGCCTCGAGGTTGCGGGTCGATTCGCCGCGGGCCGTCCGCCAGGCGTACTCCTTGCGGATCGCGGTCGCAAAACCCATCTCCAGCAGGGTGTTGAAACTGCCGTCCGCGTTCTCCAGCACCGTCCCCAGCAGCCGGTCGAGTTCCTCCGGCGTCACCGCGGCCAGCGGCAGCTTCCCGACGAGGTAGATGTCGCCGAGCCGGTCGATCGCGTAACCCACCCCGAACAGCCGGGTGTTGCGCTCCAGCAGCCAGCGGTGGACCGCCGCCTCGTTCTCGTCCGGGCGCCGTACGACGAAGGCGTTGACCGACAGCGAGTGTCTCCCCACCACCAGCGAGCACGTCGTCGACAGCTTCCGCGTGCCCGGCAGCGTCACCACGTACCTGCCGTCCGCCGGGCTCTCCCACTCCAGACCCGCGTCCTTGAGCGTCTGCTCGATGATCTTGCGCGCCTCAGCCACGTCCACGTCAGCCATGCAGCGAGCGTAGACGACGCCGCTCCTGGATCGCCGCGGTGTACACGTCCGCCGTCGCCGAGGCCGCCGTGTCCCAGCCGAAGGCTTCGGCATGCCGGGCCGCCGCCGCGCCCATCCGGTCCGCCAGAGCCGGCTCGTCGGCGAAGCGCCGCAGCGCCCGCGCATAGTCGGCCGGTTCGTGGCCGGAGATGAGGAAGCCGCTCACCCCGTCCCGTACGGCCACGGGCAGGCCGCCGACCGCGGCCGCCACGACCGGGGTCCCGCACGCCTGCGCCTCGATCGCGACCAGGCCGAAGGACTCGCTGTACGAGGGCATGACCAGCACGGACGCCGCCCGGTACCAGTCTGCGAGCTGCTCCTGCCCGACCGGCGGCCGGAACCGGACCACGTCCGAGACGCCGAGCCGGGCGGCCAGCTTCTGCAGGCCCTCCGGCTTGGCCAGGCCGCTGCCGCTGGGCCCGCCGACCACCGGCACGACGAGCCGGTCGCGCAGCCCTGGACGCTCGTCGAGCAGCTCGGCGACCGCGCGGAGCAGCACGTCCGGCGCCTTGAGGGGCTGGATGCGGCCCGCGAAGAGCGGGATCAGCGCCTCCTGCGGCAGGCCGAGCCGGGCGCGGGCGGCGGCGCGTCCGTCGCGCGGGCGGAAGCGGTCGAGGTTGACGCCGGGGTGGACGACGGCGACCTTGCGGGGGTCGGCGTCGTAGTGCCGTACGAGCTCGGCCGCCTCTTCTGCGGTGTTCGCGACGAGCCGGTCGGCGGCCTCGACGATCTGCGTCTCGCCGATGACGCGGGCGGCGGGCTCGGGGGTATCGCCCTCGGCGAGGGCGCAGTTCTTGACCTTGGCCATGGTGTGCATGGCGTGAACCAGGGGGACGCCCCAGCGCTCGGCGGCGAGCCAGCCGACGTGGCCGGAGAGCCAGTAGTGGGAGTGGACGAGGTCGTAGTGGCCGGGGCGGTGTCCGGCCCAGGCCTGCATGACGCCGTGCGTGAAGGCGCAGAGCTGGGCGGGGAGGTTCTCCTTGGCGAGGCCTTCGTACGGGCCCGCGTCCACGTGCCGTACGAGGACGCCGGGCGCGAGCTCGACGGCGGGCGGGAGCGCGGCGCTGGTGGCCCGGGTGAAGATCTCGACCTCGATGTTGATCGCGGCGAGGCGCTTGGCGAGCTCGACGATGTATACGTTCATGCCGCCCGCATCGCCCGTACCGGGCTGGTGAAGGGGTGACGTGTGCACGCTGAACATCGCGGTGCGGCGGGGGCGGCGCGGGGCACCGGGCAGCCGGAGGCGCGGCGATGCCACCGCCGCGAGGGGGCCGTGGGCACGACCGCGGAGCGCTCCGAGCCGGGACACGTACTGGCTCACCGTGCGAGACCTCCTTGCTGGGCGCACAAGTGCTCTGACCGTGTAACCAGCGGAATACGCGATCGCATTTCCGCTTTGCCAAAACGTGACGAGGACCGCCTCGCCGGCGGGCCCGCGGGTCGCCTCGCCGGCAGGGGCTGCGGGCCGCGGCTCGCTTCGTCGGCGGGGCCGCTCCGGGCGGAGCGCCGCGGGCCGCCTGGCCGTTTCGGCGGGTGTGGGCGGAGGGGTTTGGGGGTGCCCTTACGCTCTTGGGTATGGCCGTCCGGATTCCGCATCAGCGCCCCGTTGGGACGGCGACCCGTGGGACGACCAATCCCAATCGGCTGCGGCGGATGGACCGGTGGATCGCCGCCGTGCACGGCGGCGCCGTGCGGCGCGGTCGGGAGGCGGTCGCCGTCGATCTCGGGTACGGGGCCGCGCCCTGGACCGCCGTGGAGCTGCTCGCGCGGCTGCGGACCGTACGCCCCGACGCGCGCGTGGTCGGGATCGAGATCGACCCGGCCCGCGTCCACGCGGCCCGCCCCTACGAGCGCGACGGCCTCGCCTTCGCGCACGGCGGCTTCGAGGTCCCCCTCCCCGGCGGCCACCGCCCCGTGCTGATCCGGGCCGCCAACGTGCTGCGCCAGTACGACGAGACCGAGGTCCGGGCCGTATGGGAGCGGCTGTGCGGGCGGCTCGCGTCCGGCGGGCTGCTCGTCGAGGGGACGTGCGACGAGATCGGGCGGCGGCACGTATGGGTCGCGCTCGGCCCCGAAGGGCCGCGTACGGTCACTTTCGCGACCCGGCTCGGATCGCTCGTACAACCCTCGGACCTGGCCGAACGGCTGCCGAAGGCACTCATCCACCGGAACGTGGCCGGTGAGCCCGTGCATGCGTTTCTGCGGGACTTCGACCGGGCGTGGGCGGCCGCCGCGCCGCTCGCTCCGCTCGGCGCGCGGCAGCGCTGGGTCCGGGCCGTCCGCGACCTCGCGGACGACTGGCCGCTGGACGGCGGGCCGAACCGCTGGCGCCAGGGCGAGGTCACCGTCCGCTGGGAAGCCCTGGCGCCGCGCGGCGGCTGAGAGCTGACACGAGTCCCGTCCACTCCCGTCAGCCACGAAGTCACGAACTCACCGAAGTCACGAAGTGACGGCGCGTCACAGCCCAGGATGGGAGCACAGGATCATCCGCGTCCGGCTGCTCACCTGCAGCCGCAGGGGCGGCCGGGATCACCTCGCCATACAGCCGCCCTGGAGGAACCGCGCCGCACCGCCCCGGCCGCGGTCGCCTGACCAGTGCGCGACAGCGACAGCGACAGGGGCACGGGACGTGCGCGACACGTGCGCGACACGGCGCGACCGGCGCCCGGCCGCAGCTCCTACCCGGCCCGCGCCGCCAGCGCCGTATCCGTCAGCCGCGCCAGCTCGCGCAGCGCCTCGGCCGTCGGCGAGCCCGGCTCCGCCGTGTACGTGCACAGCGTCTGGTCCGGATCCCCCGGGAGCCGGAAGGTCTCGTACGAGATCACCAGCTCGCCGACCAGCGGGTTCATGATCCGCTTGATGCCATTGAGGCGCTCCTGGACCGCCTGTGCGTCCCAGTGGCGCCGGAAGTCCGCGCTCCGCTCCTGCAGCTCGGCGATGACGGCGCGCAGCCCCGGATCGTCGGGGTACCGGCCGACCTCCGCGCGCAGCGAGGCCACGGTCTCCTGCGCGCCCTGTTCCCAGTCCGGGTACAGCTCCTTGGCGGCGGGGTGCAGGAAGGTCAGCAGGGCCCCGTTCCGCTCGCCCTCCGGGACCGCGTCGATGTCGAAGGAGACCCGCCCGGCCAGCCGGTTCCAGGCCAGGATCTCCATGCCGCGGCCGTAGATCATGGCCGGGACGGTGCCGTCCATCGCGTCCAGCAGTTGCCGGATCTCCGGGCGGACCCGCTGGGTGCCGTGCGCACCGCCCCGCCGCGGCAGCGTGATGTTGCGCAGATACGTGTGCTCGGCCGGCGTCATCCGCAGCGCCCGCGCGATCGCGTCCAGCACCGAGTCCGAGATGTTGTGGCTGCGGCCCTGCTCGATCCGCGTGTAGTAGTCGACGCTGATCCCCGCGAGCTGGGCGACCTCCTCGCGGCGCAGGCCGCGCACCCGGCGGCGCGAGGGGCCGTCCGGCAGCCCCAGCTCGGCGGGGGCGAGCGCGGCGCGCCGGGCCTTCAGAAACGAGCCGATCTCCGGTTCCGGGTCCACCATCGTTCCATTGTCCCGGACGGGACCCGCCACGTACCGGGAACGGCGACCCGCGGACAGGCTCCCTGGAGGGACCCGCCGCCCGCTCGAGCCGCTCAAGGTGGCCCTGGCAGACCCCGGTTGAGCCGGGCCTGGTGCGTGCCACCCCGGCGCCGGAGTGTGGTTCATGAAGAGCGCGCACCCGCGTACCGGCGTACGAAAGGCGAGACCCCCATGAAGCGCAGGATCCTCGGTGGCACCGGCATCTCGGTCAGCGAATACGCGCTGGGCGCGATGATGTTCGGCGCCTGGGGCAACCCCGATCACGACGAGTCGGAACGGATCATCCACCGCGCCCTGGATGCGGGCATCAATTTCGTGGACACCGCCGACGTCTACAGCCAGGGCGAATCGGAGGAGATCGTCGGCAAGGCTCTCAAGGGCCGCCGCGACGACGTCGTGCTCGCCACGAAGGGACACGGCTCGATGGGCGACGACCCCAACCGGGGCGGGAACTCCCGGCGCTGGATCACCCGCGCCGTCGAGGACAGCCTGCGCCGCCTGGGCACCGACCACATCGACCTCTACCAGATCCACCGTCCCGACCCCACCACGGACATCGACGAGACCCTGTCCGCCCTCTCCGACCTCGTACGGGCGGGCAAGATCCGCGCCATCGGCCACTCCACCTTCCCGGCGGAGCAGATCGTCGAGGCGCAGTGGGCCGCCGAGCGGCGCGGCCACGTCCGCTTCCGCACGGAGCAGCCGCCGTACTCGATCCTCGCCCGCGGCGTGGAGGCAGCGGTGCTGCCGACCGCCCAGCGGTACGGGATCGGCGTGCTGACCTGGGGCCCGCTGAGCGCGGGCTGGCTCTCCGGCAAGTACACGAAGGCGGCGGACGTCGACCTGGCGCCGGGGAGCGGGCGGGCTGCCCTCGAGCAGCACAAGTTCGACCCGTCGCTGCCGGGCAACGCCGCCAAGCTGGAGGCCGTGGGGCAGCTGACGAAGCTGGCGGCCGAGGCGGGGCTGAAGCTCCCGCACCTGGCGGTCGCGTTCGTACGGGCCCACCCGGCGGTCACGTCCGTGATCATCGGCCCGCGGACGTCCGCGCACCTCGAGGACCTGCTGGAGGCCGCGGACACCGAACTGAGCCAGGACGTGCTGGACCGGATCGACGAGATCGTGCCGCCGGGCACGGACCTCAACCGGGACGACAGCTACTACCTGCCGCCCGCGCTCTCCGACAAGGCACTCCGGCGGCGTTGAGCCGCCGGAACGGCCCCGGGGAGGCCGAGCTCAGACGAGCTCGGCCTCGCCCTGAACCGCGAGATCACGCGCGGGCATGAGCTGCACGCGGCCGAACAGCAGGGCGTACCCGGGCGGGAGCCGGTGGATCATGCGCTCCAGGAGATCGTCGCCCGCCAGGTCCGCCACCGCGCTCAGCACCGAGCCGACGTCCCACCGGGCGGTTGCCGCGGTGGCGCCCGGGACCCTGGCGGCGACGTTGTCGACGAACTCCGCCGCGGTCAGCGGCTTCACGGCGGGGATCTGGCCCGCCAGGACCGTGGCCGCCTCGGGCGGCAGGCGTCGGGCCAGTTTCACCCGCTCAGGCCCGGTCACATGGCCACCGAGGGCGGAGAGCACGATGCGGGCGACCCGCTCGGCCTCCTTCCTGGTGGGGTACTGCCCGCGCTCGCGCACGGTGTCCACGAAGTCGCTCCACCGCATGGGTTGGCTCCCTCCCTGTTCTCCTGGTTCAGCCCTGTTCCGCGCTCGCGCTCTCCCAGCCGGCGCTGCGGGTCGGCTGCGGCCGGCTGCCGGTCACCTGCTTCCGGCAGCCGGCCGCGGGCCGGTCAGCTGCTGATCTGCTTCGGCGCGCCGCCGCCGGCGATCTGGATCTTCCGCGGCTTCGCCTGCTCGGCGACCGGGATGCGGACCGTCAGCACACCGGCGTCGTACGAGGCGTCGATCCGCTCGGTGTCGAGGCTCTCGCCGAGGAAGAGCTGCCGGCTGAACGAACCCGCAGGGCGCTCTGCTGCGATCAGCTCGGCGCCTTCGGGTGCCGGCGAGCGGCGCTCGGCACGGACGGAAAGAACGTTGCGCTCGACGTCGAGGTCGATCGTCTCGGGGTCGACGCCCGGGAGGTCGAACTGGACCACGAACTCGTCGCCCGAGCGGTAGGCGTCCATGGGCATGGTCGCGGGCCGGGCGGCGGTACCGAGCAGCTGCTGGGTGAGGCGGTCGAACTCACGGAACGGGTCGGTACGCATGAGCATCACGGGTCATCTCCTTCCTCGCGGCACTGGTCTGCGATGCCCTTACGCCACTTATATAGCTCGGAGGAGAAAAGTTGACAAGCCCCGGCTCATGAAGAGGGGAATGCCTGCTCAGAATGGGTGTTGCGAGCCACGATCGGCCGCTCCGCGACGATCGGCCTTCCGCGGCGGACGGTCAGGACGCGTGGAGGTGCAGAGCGTGGAGGAGGTCGTCCACGAGGGCCCGGTCGCGCTCGTGGGTGAGGCGCAGCCGGGCCGCGGACGGCGGCAGCCAGACCAGCCAGTCCACCTCGCGGTTCGGCACGAAGGCGCCGCCCGTGGCCTCGGCGGCCCAGTAGGACACCTCTTTGGGCCGCCCGTTCGCCAGATAGTGCGCGGTGGGCAGGCGCGCGCCGGGCTCGCAGTCGTAGCCCGTCTCCTCGTACACCTCGCGCAGCGCGCCCCGCAGCGGGTCCTCGCCGCGCTTGAGCTTGCCCTTCGGGTGCGACCAGTCGTCGTACTTCGGCCGGTGCACCAGCGCGATCTCGACCGGCTCGGTGTGCTGCCCCTCGCGCGGAGTGCGCCGCCACAGGACGCACCCCGCCGCCCGCACCGTCCTGGTCCCGGCCCTCGTCCCGTCCGCCATCAGGCGTTCACCGCCAGTCGCTCCCAGAGCCGGCCGAAGGCGTACCGGGCCGCCTCGACGTCGTACCGCTGGTCCGCGTGGAGCACGCCGAGCGCGTACGCCGTCGCCGGGGCGATCCTCGGCGTACGGGCCGCGGCGGCGGCAGCGGCCGCGGCCTCCGCGGCATCGCGGTGCCGGTCGAGCGCCTGGGCCGCGCTCTGCAGCCGCACGCTCAGCACCGCGGACTCGTCGTCGGCACCGGCTTCCGCCGCGCCGCCCGCCGAGTCCAGCACCTCCTGCGCGTACCGGCGCAGCCGCACCAGCAGCCGCACCTGATGCCAGGGGGCGTCCTGCTGCTCGCTGGCGGGCGGCGCGTCGGCCGCGCCGGTGGCGGCGAGGCCGTGGACGAGAGCTTCCGCGTTGTACGGGTGCCCGGCCCGGTGGAGCGGCAGCGCCTCCACCGCTTCCACCAGCCGCCGGTGCACCACGTCGACCAGCGGTCCGAGCACCTTGTCCGCCGGTCCATCGGCGGCCGCCGCGTCGAGCGGTGCCTCGGAGGCCAGGACGGCGACGGCGTCGGCGACCGCGTGGAAGCGGGAGGAGCCGAGGGCCTGCAGCGCGGCGGAGTGCGCACGCGTCCGCGCGAGCGTCAACTGCCGCTCCAGCAGCGCCCCGGCGCGCGCGGCCCCGACGGTGAGCGTGCCGGCCGCGGACGTCGCGCCGCTCCGCGGCGGCGCGGATTCCGCGCCCGAGGCGCTCTCGCCCTGGCCTGCGGCACCGGACAGCGAGACCCGCGCCCGGGCGCCGGAAGCCCCGCGCCGCGCGGCGGACGGGCTGTCGGCCGGTTTCCCCGGCGAGCCGCGGTCCGCGCTCGCGGGCTCCACGGCCTCATCGGCCGGGCCGCGGCCGCAGGAAGCGGCGTGCGCCCCGGAAGCAGCACGCTGCGCGGCGGGCTCGTCGTCAGCGGGGTTCCGCGGCGAGCCCCGGTCCGGGCGCCCGGCGTCGTCGTCACCCGGCAGCCCTTCGGCCTCGCCGGGGGTCGTGGGCACGGAGGCCTGGGCGCGCGTGCCGCGGTTGATCCGCTGCGCGGACACGCGGCCGCGGGCAGCCCTGCGGCCGGAGTCGCCCGGCGTACGGTGCCCCGCTGCGGCTTGGGGCTGCACAACGCTGCCGTCCACGTCGGAGACGCTGTTCGCGCGGTCGGTGCCCGACTCGGGCTGCGCGGCTGCCTGGCCGCCGACCTGCCGGGACTCTCCCGGCCCCGCCGCCACACCCGACCCGGGCTCCGCGGGATCCGCCTCCGGAGCCTGCGCCGCGCCCCGGGCCTGGACGTGGCCACCGCCAGGCGTGTGCTCCTGATCGCCGGGCTCCGGACGGGCTTCCGACGCGCTCTCCGCAGGCCGCGTGCCCGGCTGGGCGAGGCGTGGCGTGTGGCCGTCGGGGCGGCGGCCCTGCCCCTGTCCGTCCGCCCTCGTGGCCGCGCCGGACGGCGCCGTCCCTGCCCCCGCGGGCTGTCCCCCGCCGTCGAAGAGGTCGTACAGGACCGCGTCGGCGCGCGGGGCCGCGTCCGCGCCGGAGAGGCGGTGCAGGGCGGAACGGAGGCGGGTCAGGCGGGCGGAGTACGCGTGCTCGCGGGCGAGCATGCCCGACAGCCAGGCCAGTTCGGCGCGGAGCGGGTCCGCCCACGCCGGGTCGGTCAGCGGCCGGAAGGTGTGCAGCGCGCCGCTGATCCGCCGCGCGGAGCGGCGCAGTTGGCGGGCCGCCTCGACGGCCTCCTCCGCGTCTGCGCCGCTCTCGCGGTGCAGCCGCAGGCTGCGCAGGAAGTCCGCGGCCTGCGCATGCAGATATCCCGCGAGCACGTCCCCCGCGGTGAGGGCGGCGGGAGGGCGTTCCACGAGTACGCGGCCGCCCCGGTCCGGCGCACCGGCCGCGGCGCCGGCTCCCCCGTCGGCCCCGGCCCCCGCACCGGCTCCGTCGCCGCCCCCGGCCCGGGAATCGTACGGCTCACGCGGCTCCTGCGGCTCAGGCGCCTCGCGCGTATACCGGCGGTCCGGTCCCGGCCGGGCCGCGGGCTCTGGCCAGGGCGAGCCGCCCCCGTCCCCGTAGCCGCCCGCAGGGTCAAGATGTCGCTGGGCCACGCCGGCGCCTCCGGGCGTCGATGAGCATTTCCTGCACGTTCCGCAGCGCCTGTCCGTCCGCATCCACGGCGTGCCGCGTCCAGTCGCCGTCCGGGCCGAGATGCCAGGAGGCGGTGTTGTCCGACATGCCGGTCTCGAGGAGCCGGCTGAGGGCCGCCCGGTGGGCGGGGTCGCTCACCCGCACCAGCGCCTCGATACGACGGTCCAGGTTCCGGTGCATCATGTCGGCGCTGCCGAGCCAGACTTCGGGTTCGCCGCCGTTCCCGAAGGCGAAAACCCGCGAGTGCTCGAGGAAGCGCCCGAGCACGCTCCGTACCCGTATGTTCTCGGACAGGCCCGCGACGCCCGGGCGCAGCGCGCAGATGCCGCGCACCCACACGTCCACGGGCACGCCTGCCTGCGCGGCCCGGTAGAGGGCGTCGATGACGGCCTCGTCGACCATCGAGTTGACCTTGACACGTATGTACGCGTCGCGCCCGGAGCGGTGGTTCGCCGCCTCCTTGTTGATCCGCTGGATCAGGCCGTCGCGCAGAGATCTCGGCGCGACGAGCAGGCGGCGGTAGGTCTCGCGGCGCGAGTAGCCGGACAGCCGGTTGAAGAGGTCGGAGAGGTCGGCCCCGACCTGCTGGTCGGCGGTCAGCAACCCCAGGTCCTCGTAGAGCCGGGCGGTCTTCGGGTGGTAGTTGCCGGTCCCGACGTGGCTGTAGCGGCGCAGGGTCTCGCCCTCCTGCCGGACGACGAGCGACAGCTTGCAGTGCGTCTTCAGCCCCACCAGGCCGTAGACGACATGGCAGCCCGCCTCCTCCAGCTTCCGCGCCCACTTGATGTTGGCCTGCTCGTCGAAGCGCGCCTTGATCTCGACGAGGACCAGCACCTGCTTGCCGGACTCCGCGGCGTCTATCAGGGCGTTCACGATCGGCGAGTCACCGGAGGTCCGGTAGAGCGTCTGCTTGATCGCGAGCACGTCGGGGTCGTCCGCGGCCTGCTCGAGGAAGGCCTGGACGGAGGTCGAGAACGAGTCGTACGGGTGGTGCAGCAGCACGTCCCGTTCGCGCAGCGCCGCGAAGATGTCGGGGGCCTGCGCGGACTCGACCTCGGCGAGGTCGCGGTGGGTGCCCGCCACGAACTTCGGGTACTTCAGCTCGGGGCGGTCGAGTTTCACGAGGCCGAAGAGGCCGGTGAGGTCGAGCGGACCGGGCAGCGGGTGCACCTCGGCCTCGGTGATCTTCAGCTCCCGGACCAGGCGGTCCAGGACCTTGGGGGCCATGGACTCCTCGACCTCGAGGCGGACCGGCGGCCCGAAGCGCCGCCGCATGAGCTCCTTCTCCAGGGCCTTGAGGAGGTTCTCAGCGTCGTCCTCCTCCACCTCCAGGTCCTCGTTGCGGGTGACCCGGAACATGTGGTGGGCGAGCACCTCCATCCCCGGGAACAGCTCCTCCAGGTGCGCCGCGATCACGTCCTCCAGCGGTACGTACCGCTGCGGCGACACCTCGAGGAAACGGGACAGCAGCGGCGGCACCTTCACGCGCGCGAAGTGCTCGTGGCCGCTGACCGGGTTCCTGACCACGACCGCGAGGTTGAGGGAGAGGCCCGAGATGTACGGGAAGGGGTGCGCCGGGTCGACCGCGAGGGGGGTCAGCACGGGGAAGATCTGCTGGCGGAAGAGGGTGAACAGGCGAGCCTGCTCCTTCTCCGTCAGGTCCGGCCAGCGGATGAGGTGAATGCCCTCGTCGGCGAGCGCGGGCAGCACGTCCTGCTGGAAGCAGGCCGCGTGCCGGGCCATGAGCTCGCGCGAGCGGGTCCAGATCAGGTCCAGGACCTCGCGGGGCTGCAGGCCGGAGGCGGAGCGGGTGGCCACACCGGTCGCGATACGGCGCTTCAGGCCCGCGACCCGGACCATGAAGAACTCGTCGAGGTTGCTCGCGAAGATCGCCAGGAAATTGGCCCGCTCCAGGAGCGGGGTCGCCGCGTCCTCGGCGAGCTCCAGCACCCGCTCGTTGAAGGCCAGCCAGCTGCGCTCGCGGTCCAGGAAGCGGCCCTGCGGCAGCTCACCGTCCTGACCGTGGTCGTCGTACCCGTCCAGATCGGCGTCGAGGTCGGGCTCGAGATCGGAGGCGACCGCGGCCACGGTGGCGGGGCGGTGCGCGGCGATGGACCCGACCGAGGGCTGCACGTGCTGGATCGGTGCCGGAGCGCTGGAGTCGTTCATGTCCTCATTGTTCCGCGCTGCGGCCCGGAAGGGCGCATCTGAAATGGGGGGAGGGGCGGCTCGTAGCCGTCGCGTGGGGTCGGTCGGCACAGCGTGCTGCATTCAGTGATGCTCGCAAGCGAGTCTGAATCACCGGTAACGCGAACATGGCGGACAGGCAATCGCGCCACTGCGCGCGGATGGCGGGCCCCTCGCCACGGCGGCGGAATTCTTCCCCGCCGCTGCGGGGAATTCTTTCCCGCAGCGCCGACGAACGACCCTGCGGCGGATCCCTTCCCGCCGCGGCAGCGACGGCCCTGCGACCAAATCTCCTTCCCGCCGCAACGGCGAACGGCCACCACGGCGGAGACCGGCAGTCCAGAACCGGCCCCCGGCGGATCCCCATGGCACCCGAGCCGAGACCGCACGACACCCGCCGAACCACACCGCCGAACTTCCCGCCGCCCCGGCAGGCAAAGATCTCCGCCGCAACGCCGACCGGCCACCACGGCAGGGACCGGCGGTGCCAACCCGCCCCCAGGCGGATCCCCGTAACACCCACGCCGAGACCGCACGACACCCGCCGAACCACACCGCCGAACTTCCCGCCGCCCCGGCAGGCAAAGATTCCCGCCGCAACGCCGAACGACCACCACGGCAGGGACCGACAGTGCCAACCCGCCCCCAGGCGGATCCCCGTAACACCCACGCCGAGACCGCACGACACCCGCCGAACCACGCCCGGGACTTCCCGCCGCCGCGCGGGAAAGGATTTCCGCCGCGGCGGCGAGCGGATCGCCCGTACAGCCCGGGCCGGAGGCCGTTAGGTTTCGGTGCGGTACATCAGGTCCGTCTCGTGCGTCGTGAAGCCCAGCCGCTCGTAGACCGTCACCGCCGGGACATTGTCCGCGTCCACGTAGAGCATCGCGGTCGGCAGGCCCTCCGCCGCCAGGTGCCGGAGGCCGATCGCGGTGAGGGCCTTGCCGAGGCCGCCGCCCTGGGCGCCAGGGACGACGCCCAGGACGTACACCTCGCCCAGTTGCTCCGCCGCGTGGACCTTCGTCCAGTGGAAGCCGGCGATCCGCACGCCCTCCGCCTCCCGCCCCGGCTCCACCCGCCCCGGCTCCTCCCGCACCGCGAGGAAGAACCCCCGCGGGTCGAACCACGGCTCCGCCTTGCGGTCGTCCAGGTCCCGCTGCGTGAGCGACCCCTGCTCGGGGTGGTGGGCGAAGGCGGCGGCGTTGGCGGCCAGCCACGCCGCGTCGTCGTCCCCCGGACGGAAGGTCCGTACGGTCACACCCTCCGGCAGCACCGGCTCCGCGAGCGCGAGACCCGCGAGCGGCCGCCGCATCTGCCGCAGCTCCCGGAACAGCGAGAGGCCGAGCACCTGCGCCAGGTGCCGCGCCGCCGGGTGCCCGCCGTGCGCCCACAGCCGCAGCCGCTTGCCCGACGCCTCGAGCAGCGCGCTGCCGAGTGCCCGCCCGTGCCCGCGGCCGCGGTGCTCGGGGTCCACGACCAGCTCGGCCGCCGGCGCCTCGACCGGGTCGGTCTCCTCCAGCTGCGCGTAACCGGCGAGCACGCGGCCGCCCTCCCCGTCGTCCTCGTGCAGTAGCAGGTGGCGTACGCCCTCACGGGGGCCGCCGCGCAGCTGCAGCCGGCCCTGCTCGGACACCGCCTGCTGCCCGTCGACCCGGGCCGCCCGCGCCAGCAGCTCCAGCACGTCCCGCACCGCCTCGGGCGCCAACTCGTCGAGGATCTCGACCCTGCGCGCGGCGCCCGTACCGTCCACCACGTAGCTCATGCCCTGAGCCTACGACTCGGTGCCCGTGACGTGGACCATCCGGATGAGGGCGGGGTTCCGCGCCTGCGGGCCGCCCGGCGCCCGGCGCGGGGCGCCGGCAGCGCCCCGCGCCACCCCGCCGCAACGCGCTCGTCACTTCAACACTCCTGACACGCTACGCGCGTTGACCGTAGGCTGCCCCCACTTGGAGCCACCCAAAGACCCATACCTCCACTCATCTCGCTGTCCACGAAGGGGAACTCATGCCAGCGACACCTCAACGGCGCCGTGCCGTACGCCGGTTGACCACTGGTGCGGCCGTGCTCGCCGCCGCGGCCGGTGTGCTGTCGGCCGCGATTCCGGCCGGGGCCGAGAGCGGCGCCCGGCCCGGCGACGCCCACGCCTCCGGCCACGGCCGCACCGTCGACGTGCAGTTGCTCTCCTTCAACGACTTCCACGGCAACCTCGAACCCCCGGCCGGCTCCTCGGGGCAGGTGACGGAACAGCACCCGGACGGCAGTACGGAGAAGATCGACGCGGGCGGCGTCGAATACCTCGCCACCGCGCTGCGCACCGCCCGCAAGGACCACCGCTACAGCGTCACCGCCGCCGCGGGCGACATGATCGGCGCGAGCCCGCTGCTCTCCGGCCTCTTCCACGACGAGCCGACCATCGAGGCGATGAACAGGCTCGACCTCGACGTCAGCGGCGTCGGCAACCACGAGTTCGACGAGGGCCGCGGGGAACTCGAGCGCATGCAGAAGGGCGGCTGCCACCCCAAGGACGGCTGCTACGAGGACGGCAAGGTCTTCGAGGGCGCCGACTTCCCCTACCTCGCCGCCAACGTCACCGACGAGAAGACCGGCAAGCCGATCCTCAAGCCGTACACGGTCTGGGAGCGGCACGGCGTGAAGATCGGGTTCATCGGCGTGACCCTGGAGGGCACCCCGGACATCGTCTCCGCCGAAGGCGTCAAAGGCCTGAAGTTCCACGACGAGATCGAGACCGTCAACACGTACGCCAAGAAGCTGGACCGGCTCGGTGTGAAGTCGATCGTCGCCCTCATCCACGAGGGCGGGGCGCCCGCCTCCCCCGCGTACAACTACGACTGCGACAGCCCCGGCCCCGGCGACGGCGTCTCGGGCCCGATCACCGACATCGCCAAGGGCATCACGCCGAAGGTCGACGCGCTGGTCACCGGCCACACCCATCAGGCGTACGTGTGCACCGTCCCGGACCCGGCGGGGCAGCCGCGCATGGTCACGTCGGCGTCCTCGTACGGCAAGCTCTACACCGACACGACGCTCACCTACGACCGCCGCACCCGCGACATCGTGCGCACGAGCGTCGCGTCCGCCAACCGCGTCGTACGCCGCGACCAGCCCAAGGCCGCGGACATGACGGCTCTCATCCAGCGCTGGAACAAGCTGGCCGCGCCGGTCGCGAACCGGCCCATCGGCTACATCTCCGCCGACATCCCCGGCCGCGGCGCCGCGACCCCCGAGTCGCCGCTCGGCGACCTGATCGCGGACGCGCAGCTGGAGGCCATGGCCCCGGCCGACAAGGGCGGCGCGCAGATCGCCCTCATGAACCCGGGCGGGATCCGGTCCGACCTCGTGCACAAGGCGTCGGGCGGCGAGGGCGACGGCGTCGTGACGTACGGCGAGGGCTTCACGGTGCAGCCGTTCACCAACATGATGACCGCGGTCGACCTCACCGGCGCGCAGCTGATCACCGCCCTCCAGCAGCAGGTCAGCGGCCCGAACGAGGCCTCGCCGAAGATCCTTCAGGTCTCTGAGGGCTTCACGTACACGCTGGATCTGACGAAGTCGGGCGCGGCCAGGGTGGTGACGGACTCGGTGAAGCTGAACGGTGAACCGATCGACCAGGCGAAGACGTACCGCGTCGCGATGAACGAGTTCCTGTCGGGCGGCGGCGACGGCTTCCCGGTCTTCAAGGAGGGCGGGAACAAGCTGGTCGGCAAGTCCGACCTGGAGGCGCTGACGGCGTACTTCGCCGCCCACTCCTCGGCGGCCGAGCCCCTGTCCCCGCCGAAGGCGGACCGCATCACGGTCGTGCAGGAGTGAAGTAGCCGGCCGTCCGCTGCGGCGCCCCGGGCACGCAGCGCCCGGTGCGCCGCAGGCGGCGGACACGCATGGGTCGCGCCTTCGCGGGAACCTCGTCAAGCACCGAGTGCCAGCGAATCCCATGGACGGACGTCGCCATGGACATCGTCGAGGAAACCCCGCACCGCTTCCGGATCGACCGCCAGGGCCCCATGAGGGTCCCCGGCATCGTGTTCGCCTCTCGCGACCTGCTCCCCCAGGGCGGCGGCGAGGCGCTGCAGCAGGTCGCCAACGTCGCCACGCTGCCCGGTATCGTCACGGCCTCGTACGCGATGCCGGACGTGCACTGGGGCTACGGCTTCCCCATCGGCGGGGTCGCCGCGACCGACATCGAGCAGGGCGGGGTCGTCTCGCCCGGCGGCGTCGGCTTCGACATCTCCTGCGGGGTGCGGCTGCTGGCCGCCGAGCTCACCGCCCGCGACCTGGCGCACGCCGCACTGGACCGTCTGATGGACGGCCTGGACCACGCGACCCCGCGCGGCATGCGGCGCGGCGCGGTCTGGCACCTCTCGGGGCGCGGCCAGCTGGAGAAGGTGCTGGCCGGGGGCTCCCGGTACGCGGTGGAGGCGGGCCACGGCGAGCGCCGCGACCTGGACCGCTGCGAGGACTCCGGCGCGGTCTCCGACGCCGACCCCGGGCAGGTCAGCGAACGGGCCATGGACCGTGGTCTCGGCCAGGTCGGCAGCCTGGGCTCGGGCAACCACTTCCTGGAGGTGCAGCAGGTCGCCGAGATCTACGACGACGCGGCCGCGAAGGCCTTCGGACTGCACCTGGGCCAGGTCTGCGTAATGATCCACTGCGGCTCGCGCGGACTCGGCCACCAGATCTGCACCGACCACGTACGAGCCATGGAAGCGGAGATGCCGCGCTACGGGATCGAGGTGCCCGACCGGCAGCTGGCATGCGCACCCGTCGACTCGCCGCGGGGCCGGGCGTACCTGGGAGCGATGGCCGCGGCGGCCAACTACGGCCGCGCCAACCGGCAGCTGCTCGCCGACGCCGCCCGCCACGTCTTCGCCAAGGTCACCGCCGCGCACCTCGAGCTGGTCTACGACGTCTCCCACAACCTCGCGAAGGTGGAGACCCACGCCGTCGAGGGTTCGGAGCGGCGGCTGTGCGTGCACCGCAAGGGCGCCACGCGCGCGCTGCCCCCCGCCCACCCGGATCTGCCGCCCGACCTGCGCCCCTTCGGCCAGCCCGTGCTGATCCCCGGGACCATGGGCACGGCCTCGTACGTGCTGACCGGGGTGACCGGCGGGCAGGCCTTCTACTCCACCTGCCATGGGGCGGGGCGGGTGCTCAGCAGACACGCGGCGGTCAAGACGATCCCGGGGAAGCAGCTGCGGGACCGGCTGGAGGGGCAGGGGATCGCGGTGCGCGCCAGCACCTGGAAGGGCCTGGCGGAGGAGACGCCCGAGGCGTACAAGGACGTCGGCGCGGTGGTCGAGACGAGCGAGGCGGCGGGCCTGTGCCGGAGGGTCGCCCGGCTGACCCCGCTGGGCGTGGTCAAGGGCTGAGCTGCTGAGCCGGGTGCTGAGCTGGATGCAGGAGCGGGTGCTGAAGCGGATGCTGAACCCGTTTCAGACGTCCACCGTCACCACGCACGACCACCGCACGTGGTCGCTCGCGAAGTGCAGCCCGTGCAGCGACACCGCCTTCGGCTGCGCACCGACGGCCTCGACGGACTCGGTTCCGGCCACGGCAAGCCTCAGGTCCAGCGTGCCGTCGGTGGCCTGCGGCTCCTCGTCGCCCGGCTCCGCCCCGCCCGCTTCGACCTCGCCGGCCTCGATGTCGACCGGTACGTCACCATGCACGTCGAGCCGGTAGATCACCTCGTCGAGGACGGTGAGCAGCATGTCCTCGGCGGGCCCTTCGGGGACGGAGACCGTCACGAAGTTGTCGGGCCGCACCCCGGAGACGTCCGCGAAGGACTCCACCAGGCCGAGCACCGCCTCCGCGATGCACTCGTCGCGCGTCGGGGCCCACGCCTCGATACGGATGTCCGCAGTGTGCGGAACCGCGCGGTGGCCGCGTGTCGGCGTCGTCATGAGGACCTCGTCGTCGGGGGCCGGGACAGGCTTCCGGGACAGCCTGCCGACAGTGCCTGCGAGTCTAGGTTCGACGGGGGCCGTGTGAAATCGGACGCACTGGCCGAGTAACGACGCCAAAACTTGCGTTCGAGGGCGACTTACGTGATCGGATATCCCGATGCGACCCCCCACACGCATACCCTCACAACAGAGTTCGGCCGCCGGCGGCTATGCCCCGCGCCTCTCCGAGACCCTTGAGGTCCCCCGCGTCCGGCCCCCGGCGCCGCGCAACCCGTACGAGGATCTGGCCGCGCTCGCCGAGCCCGAAGAGGACTACGCGGACTATGCGGATGACGCGGGGTACGGCCACTCGGACGACGATGACCCGCTCGGCCTCGGGCTCCGGGAGGACGACGACGAGGCCGGGGACGAGTGGGCGCCGCCCGACCACCGCCGTTCGCGCCGCCGCCGCGGCAGATTCGCCGCCCTTCCGGTCGCCGCGAAGGCAGTCGTCGCGGTCCTCGTCGCGGCCGCGTTCCTGACGGTCGCCGACCGCTGGGCCGTGCTCTACGCCGAGCAGCGCGCCCAGGAGAAGCTCAAGGACTCGCTCCACCTCGCCGCCGAACCCGAAGTCACCATCCACGGCTTCCCGTTCCTGACCCAGATGGCGGACAAGCGGCTGGGCCGCGTGGATGTCGCCATTCCGGATGTCGCGGCCGACCGGGTCTCGCTCGCGAAGGTGGAGGCGACAGCCGAGGACATACGGCTCTCCGGCAGCCTGCCCGCCTCCATCCGCGGCGCGCTCATCGGGCGGATGCGGGGCGATGTGCTGCTGTCCTTCGACGACCTGAACCGGGAGCTCGGCTCCTCACAGGTGAAGTTCACCGATATGGGCCACAACTCGGTGCTCGCGGTCGGGAAGCTGCCGGTGGCGGGGCACGAGCTGCGGATGCGGGCCGAGGCGCACATCCGGCGGGTGGGCGGCCGGGGCATCGAGACCGACATCGCGGGGATGCGGCTCGACGTCGCGGACGTGGCGACGTACCGGCCGGGCAAGCGCGCCGGGCTGCAGCTCACCCGCAAGGCGGCGGAGCGGGTCAGGCGCGACATGGCTCAGGCGAAGGCGCTGCTGTCGGTGCCGTCGCTGGCGCAGCGGCTCGGTGTGCCGCCGTCGGTCCTGGAGGAGACGCTGCGCAGCGACGAGCGGCTGCACGAGGTGACCGGGGCGCCGCGCTTCGTGGAGAAGGTGATGGGGCTCAACCTCGTCGATGTCGTCGCCGAGCACCCCTGGCTGCTGAAGAAGGTCGGCATCGACCCGGCGCTGGTCGCGGGGCTGATGAAGCTGACACAGCCTCAGCTGTCGGAGCGGCTCTCGCTGGCCTTCGAACTGCCGGACGTGCCGGGGTACGTGCGGCTGCGGGACATCTCGGTCGAGGAGGACGGCATCCGCGTCGACCTGTCCGGCATGGACCTCCCGTTCGGCGACCGTTAGCCCTTCCGGCGGACCGGCTGGGGCCACCTACCAGCGGTAGTCGGGGGGAGCCGAGCCGACCGGTCGCCATGAGCCCCGGCCGGGAGACGGCACGGCGGCGCCGGGCTCGGCCAGCCGCGGCGGGCAGCCGGAGATCAGCACGCCGGGGGCGGTGTCGCCGCCCCCGGCAGCCGTACAGCGGCCACCGTGCCGCCGCCTACCGCCGCCCGGAGGCCCACCTCGCCGCCAGCCTGCTGGACCGTACGGGCCACGATCGACAGGCCGAGGCCGGAGCCCGGCAGGCTGCGCGCCGAGGGCGCACGCCAGAAGCGCTCGAAGACATACGGCAGTTCGTCGTCCGGGATGCCGGGCCCATGGTCCCGTACGGTCAACTCCCCGCTCTTGAGGGCGACCTCGACCAAACCACCTGAAGGGCTACTGCTGTCTCCCGGGGGACGTCCCCCGTAACCCCCGTAACCCCCGTAACCCCCGTAACCCCCGTAACCCCCGGAGAATTTCACAGCATTGTCGAGGAGGTTGACCACGGCCCGCTCGAGGGCCGCGGGCTCGCCCCGGACGTACCAGGGGTCGAGATCGGCCGTGATCTTCAGGCCGGAGCCGCGCAGCCGGACCCGCCGTACGGCCCGGCCGGCGATCTCGTGCAGCGCAACGATGTCCGCGGGCCCGCTCCCGGCCGCCGCGTCCGGCCTGGACAATTCCTGCAGATCGCCGATGAGCGCAGCCAGCTCGACGACCTGCGCCTTCACCGAGTCCAGCAGCGCGCGCCGGTCCTCGGCCGGGAGCGCACGGCCGGTCTCCTCGCTGCGCACCAGCAGTTCGATGTTGGTACGCAGCGAGGTGAGCGGAGTGCGCAGCTCGTGTCCCGCGTCGGCGATCAGCTGCTGCTGCCGGTCCCGGGACGAGGCGAGTGCGGCGGTCATCGAGTTGAACGACCGCGAGAGCCGGGCGATCTCGTCCTCGCCCTCAGCCGGGATACGGACCGCCAGGTCCTCCGTACGCGCCACGTGCTCGACCGCGTCCGTGAGCCGGTCCACCGGCCTGAGCCCGGCCCGCGCGATCCACAGCCCGGCACTCGCCGCACCGATCACGCCTGCCCCGGCGACGAAGGTGAGGACGAGGGCGAGCGTATTGAGGGTGTCGTTGACCTCGGCCAGGGGGCGGGCGACGGACACGGCGGCGTCGGTGCCGCGCAGCGGGGTGGTCAGCACCCGGTACTCGGCGCCGTTCGAGCCCTTGGCGTCGTGCACGGCCTCGGGCGAACTGCCGTTCGCCACGGCCGTGTCGGCGTCCGTCACATTCAGCGACTGCGCGCCGAGGACGACGCAACCGGCGCCGTCGCTCGTCACGACCTGGATCGTCGCCCTGAAGGGGTCGCCGAGACCCTGCTGGGCCTCGGGGGGCGGAGTCGCCCGGCATCGACCGGAGTTGAGCAGCGAGATGACATCGCGGTCGGGGAAGCTGCTGCGGCTCTCCCCGAGGGAGTCGTCGAGCGAATTGATCAGCGCCCGCTGGACCAGGAACCAGCACACCATGGCGCACACCGCCACGGCCACGGCGACCGCGACCGTAGTGAGCAGAGCGAGCCGCGAGCGGAGCGGCAGCCGGCCGAAGCGGCGGATCATGCTGCCCCGCCGTCCTGGCCGGGCCCGCCGCCCCCGCCAGTGCCGCCGGGCCCGCCGGTCCCGCTCTCGGCGACGTCCCCGCCGACCGCTCCGACCGCTCCGACCGCTCCGACCCCGCCCACCCCGCCGACCGCGCCGGCTCCGCCGCGCAGCACGTAACCGACGCCGCGCACCGTGTGCACCAGCCGCGGCTCCCCGCCCGCCTCGGTTTTGCGGCGCAGATACATCACGTAGACGTCGAGGGAGTTGGAGCTCGGCTCGAAGTCGAAGCCCCATACGGCCTTGAGGATCTGCTCGCGGGTCAGCACCTGCCGCGGGTGGGAGAGGAACATCTCCAGCAGCGTGAACTCCGTGCGCGTCAGCTCGACCGTCCGCCCGCCCCGCGTGACCTCGCGCGTGGCGAGGTCCATCCGCAGGTCGCCGAACGCCAGCAGCCGCCCCTCCGGCTCGGGCACCCCGGCCGCCACTGCGTACGAGCTGCGGCGCAGCAGCGCGCGGATCCGGGCCAGCAGTTCGTCCAGCTCAAACGGCTTGACCAGGTAGTCATCCGCCCCGGCGTCCAGGCCGGTGACGCGGTCGCCGACCGTGTCGCGCGCGGTCAGCATCAGGATGGGCACGGTCGCGCCGGATGCGCGCAGCCTGCGCGCGGCGGTGAGCCCGTCCATGCGCGGCATCAGCACGTCGAGCACGACGAGATCGGGCTCGTACGCGCCGACCTTCTCCAGCGCGTCGAGACCGTCGAGGGCGAGCTCCGTGCCGTACCCCTCGAACGCGAGGCTCCGCTGCAGCGCCTCGCGCACGGCGGGCTCGTCGTCGACGATCAGGACGCGGTGATCGCGGTGATCGCGGGCGTCGCGGTGGTCGCGGTGGTCGCGGGCGTCGCGGTGGTCGCGGGCGTCGCGGTGGTCGCCTTCGGCGGGACTCATGGGGGCTGCTACCTCGGGTTGTCTTCTACGAGCGGCTCGGCGCGCGGTGCCGCGGCGCGGGCGGGGCGAGGCCCTGTGGCCGACGGCGGAACTCTGTGGCCGGGGCGGGGCGGGGTGGTGCGGGGGCGGTGCGGGATGCGGACGCTGCCAGCCTCGCACGCCGAGCGCCCGCGCGGCGCAGCCGCCGCGAGGCACGGGGGGCATGCGGGCGGCGCAGGCCGCCACTGGCGCAACCCCGGCGCGGGACGCGCGGGTTGCAGGGCGGGCGCGCGCTGCGTGCAGGACATCCCGGTCACTCCTGCGATGGCACCGCACCGACCCGCGCACCTGCGCGGAGCCGCCGGCCCGCCGACCAGGCGTGTCCGCGGACAACGCCCCAGCCTCGCCACTCCCGGCCGCACGAAGCCGCGACCGAGCGACCGAGCGGCGGAGCTCCGCAGCCCGCAGCCCGCGGAGAGGAACAGAAACGCCGAGGTGGACCGGCCGGCCGTCGGTCAACGGCCAGCCGACGGCTCAGCTGCCGCCACCGCTCCCGCTCCCGCCGTCGCGCAGGTCGTCGAGAATCTGCTTGACCTTGTTGATCGGAATCGCGAAGCCGAGGCCGACGCTGCCCGCGTCGCGGGACTGCGCACCGGCGGCCGACGTCGGTGAGTACATCGCCGAGTTGATGCCGATGATCTCGCCGCGCATGTTGACCAGGGCGCCGCCGGAGTTGCCCGGGTTGAGCGAGGCGTCGGTCTGCAGAGCCTTGTACGTGGTGGTGGTCCCGCCCACCTCGCCGTTGTACTGCCCGCCGCCGAACTCGAACGGCCACTGCCCGTCGCCGCCGGGCCCCTGACCCTGCCCCTGGCTCCCCTGACCGTCCTCCTTCTGGACGGTCACGTCGCGGTCGAGGGCGGAGATGATTCCGCTGGTCACAGTCCCGGACAGACCCTCGGGCGACCCGATGGCGACGACCTCGTCACCGACCTTCACCTTGTCGGAGTCGCCGAGCACGGCGGCCCTCAGCCCGCTGACGTCCTGTGCCTTGACCAGCGCCATGTCGAAGTCGGGGTTCGTGCCCACGACTTCGGCGGTGGCGGTCTTGCCGTTGCTGAAGGTGATCTTGATGGAGGAGGCGCCGGAAATGACGTGGTTGTTGGTCAGGATCTCGCCGTCCGAGGTCGTGATGACGCCGGAGCCGGTGGACCGACCGGTCTGCGAGGTCGCGGTGATCTCGACGACGCTCGGGCCGACGGCGGCGGCGACACCGGTCACGGTGCCGCCCGTCGAAACCGACCTCGACGTGGCCGTACCGTTGACCGGGCTTCCGTTGCCGGCCGACCGCCCGGTGAGGTTCTCGGCGAGCAGCGCCGAACCGCCGCCGACCGCGGCCGCGACGATGGCCACCGCGGCGATCAGCGCCACGGGCCGCCGCGCACGCCGATGCCCGCCCGGTGCGGTGCCGGGCACCTGAGGCTCATGAACCGGCGGCGCGGGATGCGAGGCATCGTACGGAGCCGGGCCCGGGCCGTATGGACTGCGAATCACATCGTTGTCGGTCATGCCCTCGACGATGAGCACGCAACATGAGAACGCGCTGAGTACGCCGTGAGAACCCCGGCAGAAGCGCGTATGCCCGGCATAAACACCCCCACCGCAGCCCCGCCCCGAAAGACCGCGACCGCCCCGCCGCGGGCGCGCGACGCAAGTGGCCCAGACGCGGCCTCGCGACGTGCGGCGGGCGCGACTGCCCCCGCCGGTGCTTGGCTCCCGCGAAGCGGGCGGCCGGACCGGCGAGGTCAGCGGCAGCCGCAGGACTTCCGTACCACCAGCGCCGACGGGAACTGCTTCAGCCGCTCGCGCCGCGCGCCGGCGACCCGCAAGCCGTCGTCCAGTACCAGGTCCACCGCCGCCCGCGCCATCGCCTCGCGGTCCGAGGCGATGGTCGTGAGCGGCGGGTCCGTCAGGGCCGCTTCCTTCACGTCGTCGAAGCCGGCGACCGCCAGCTCCCCCGGTACGTCGATGCGCAGCTCCCGCGCCGCCCGCAGCACGCCGATCGCCTGGTCGTCCGTCGCGCACACGATCGCCGGGGGCCGGTCGGGCCCGCCCAGCAGGCCGAGCGCCACCTGGTACGCGTCGTAGCGGTTGTACTGGGCGTGGAAGAGGCGGCCCTCCGTCGGCCGCCCCGCCTCGCGCATCGCGCGCCGCCAGCCCTCGACGTGATCGGTCACCGGGTCGCCGAAGACCGGGGTGGACTCGACGCCGCCGAGGCAGGCCACGTACGCGTGTCCGTGCTCCAGCAGGTGCCGGGTGGCGAGCTGCGCGCCCCCCACGTCGTCCGTCACCACGGCCACGTCGTCGATCGCGTCCGGCCGCCGGTGCAGCAGCACCACGCGCGCGTCCCAGGCGTCGATCTCCGCGGCCGCGTGCTCGCTGGGCCCCTGGCTGACCAGGATGAGCCCGGCCACCCGCATGCCGAGGAAGGCCCGCAGATAGTGGACCTCGCGCTCGTCCAGGTAGTCGGAGTTCCCGACCAGGACCATCTTTCCGCGGTCGGCGGCAGCCTGTTCCACCGCGTGTGCCATCTCCGCGAAGAACGGCTGCCGCGCGTCCGGGACGATCATTCCTATGAGGTCGGTACGGCGTGAGGCCATGGCCTGGGCGACCCGGTCCGGCCGGTACCCCAGCTCCTTGATCGCTGCGAGTACCCGCTCGCGGGTGGCCGGAGCGACCGGCCGGGGTCCGTTGTTGATGACGTAGCTGACAACCGCGGTCGAGGTCCCCGCCAGTCTTGCCACATCGTCACGCGTCACCTTGGCCACGGCGGGCAGTCTACGCGGGATGACTCAGCCCTTCGCAGGGCGTACGGCAATGGCTTGGACACCCTCGAGCGCGCCCCCGGATGCCACCTCGGGCTCGTCGTCCGCGGTACCGGCAGCACGCTCCGCCGACGCCGCAGCCGCAGCCGCCGCGTCCTGCGCCGCCGCCTCCGCCTTGGCCTCCTCGGCTGCCGCGGCACGCGCCGCCCGGTCGACCTTCTCCGGCGTGACGAAGCGGTAGCCGACGTTCCGTACGGTCCCGATCAGCGACTCGTGCTCGGGCCCGAGCTTCGCCCGCAGCCGCCGCACGTGGACGTCCACCGTCCGCGTACCGCCGAAGTAGTCGTAGCCCCACACCTCCTGGAGCAGCTGCGCGCGCGTGAAGACCCGCCCCGGGTGCTGCGCGAGGTATTTCAGGAGCTCGAACTCCTTGAAGGTCAGGTCGAGGACCCGGCCCTTGAGCTTGGCGCTGTACGTGGCCTCGTCGACCGACAGGTCACCGTTGCGGATCTCCATCGGGCTGTCGTCCGCCGAGATCTGCTGCCTGCCCATCGCGAGCCGCAGCCGGGCCTCGACCTCGGCCGGGCCCGCCGTGTCGAGCAGGACGTCGTCGATGCCCCAGTCCGCGGTGACGGCGGCGAGCCCGCCCTCCGTCACGACGAGGATCAGCGGGCAGCCGGGGCCCGTGGAGCGAAGAAGCTGGCACAGGGACCGCACCTGCGGGAGGTCGCGCCGCCCGTCGATGAGGATCACATCGGCGCCGGGGGTGTCCACCAGAGCCGGGCCCTCTGCAGGGGCCACGCGCACGCTGTGCAGCAGCAGGCCGAGAGCCGGCAGCACCTCGGTGGAGGGTTGCAGGGCGTTCGTGAGAAGCAGGAGTGAGCTCATCGGCGGCCCCCTTCGGTCGCGGGGTCGTACCCGTATGCCCGGATCGTACGATCCGGAATGCTTCGCTTGCCCATTACGTCGGTTCCTCCTCGGTCCCATGCGAGGACGTATGTGGCACTGCTCTGTACCGTCGTGCGGCGGCTCCGCGCCCTGGAGCACGCCCGCGCTCATCCGCGCACAAGCCGCCGAGAAGCACGAAAGGACCCGGGGGCTACGCTGCCCGGATCCTCTTCCGAGCAAGAATAGCCCACATGAGCTCCGGACCAGAGGCCGAATTCGTACTGCCTTGTGTTTCCTCCATCACTTCGGGTGTTCGTCAGGTGCGTCGGCGGACCTGGCTGCTGACAGAGGACGGCGTACGGATCGAGGCCGCATACGAGCCCTGGGCGGGCGCCCCGGGCACTCCGGGCACCTCGGGCACTCGGGGCGCTCCGGGAGGTACCGCCGGGCCGGCCGCCGGCGCGACGGACGGCGGCGGCGACGGCACAACGCCGCGCGGCGACCTGGCCATCGTGATCGCGCACGGCTTCAGCGGCTCGCTGCACCGGCCCGCGCTGCAGCGGGCGGCGCGGACGTTCGCCCAGCACACGGCCGTGATCACGTTCTCCTTCCGGGGCCACGGACGCTCCGGCGGACGGTCCACCGTCGGCGATCGCGAGGTGCTCGACGTGGCGGCCGTGGTGCGGTGGGCGCGGTCGCTGGGGCACGCGCGCGTGGCGACGGTGGGCTTCTCCATGGGCGGCTCCGTGGTCATCCGGCACGCGGCTCTCTACAGGTCGGCGGCAGCGGCGGTTCGGGCGTACGGAGGATCGTCAAGCGGTGCACAGGAGCATCCGGAGCACGGGGGGCGCACGGATTCACTTCCACCGGGGCGCGCTGCCGTCGCCGCACACGCGCCTGCCGGCACGCACACCGACGCCGTCGTGGCGATCAGCGCCCCCGCCCGCTGGTACTACCGCGGCACCGCGCCGATGCGGCGGCTGCACTGGGTCGTGCAGCGGCGCCTGGGCCGGCTCGTCGGCCGGTTCGGGCTGCGCACCCGTATCCACCCGAAGGACTGGGACCCGGTGCCGCTGGCCCCCGTCGAGGCAGTGCCGCTGATCCCGCCGGTCCCGCTGCTGATCGTGCACGGCGACCGGGACCCGTACTTCCCGCTCGACCACCCGCACTCGCTGGCGGACGCGGCGCCCGACGGCGCGGCCGAGCTGTGGATCGAGGCGGACCTCGGACACGCGGAGAACGCAGCGGACCCGACTCTGCTGCACCGGATCGCCGAGTGGCTGGTGGCGGCCCGGTAGGGCCCCGCTGTTCGGCTCGAGTCCGGCGGCCCGTCCTCGTACGGGTTGTCGGTGGCACCCGCCATCATGGAGTGCGGCGCACCGCGAGAGCGCCGTCGCGGAACCGGACGACGACGGGCCGGGACGACGGAACCGAGAACAGGAGCCCCCATGGCCGCAGCGCAGGCCACACCGCACGGGAACGCCGCCGCGGCCGCGGACGGCGAAGCCGGCGAGGGCCGCAGGCCCCGCGGCACGATCCGCTACTGGGCCGCGGCCAAGGCCGCCGCACAGACGGCGGAGGAGCCGTACGAGGCGGCGACGCTCGCCGAGGCCCTGGAGGCGGCGCGGCAACGGCACGGCGCGCGGCCGGAGTTCGCCCGCGTGCTGCTGCGCTGCTCCTTCCTGGTCGACGGGGACCCGGTCGGGACCCGCGGCCACGACACGGTGACACTGGCCGAGGGCGGCACGGTCGAGGTGCTCCCGCCGTTCGCAGGAGGATGAGCGCGAAGCCATGAACGACCAGCCGCAGAATCCGCACGGACCGTACGGGCAGCACGATCCGTACGACTCCCGCCCCCGCGACCCGCATTCCTACGACGGACACCCCCACAACGGGCACCCCAACAGCGGGCATCCCCACAACGGGCATCCCAACAACGGGCACCCGGGGGACCCGAACCAGCCGCCGTACGAGCCGCGCCACCAGTACGCGCCGTACGAGCCGGGCGACCCGTACGCGCGGCAGCCGGACTGGCAGCCGCCCGCCGCCTCGTCCGGCCACGCCTATGAGGACCCGCAGACCCTGACCTGGCACGGCCCCACCCACGAGGACACCGGCACCGTCCACCACGCGCCGTACGATCCTGCGGGCGCGGCGGGCGCCGCCCACTTCCCACCCGCGCGCGCCCAGGGCCCGGGCCCGCTGCCCCCGGAGCAGAGCGGCGCGCTGCCGCCGTCCCAGCACCAGGCCGCCGACGCCTTCCCCGCCGGGGGCCGGGCGCACCCGGAGGGGGGCGCCCACGCGGGCGTGGCCGCCGGTGGCCGGGCCGCGGGCGGCGCCGCGACGGTCGCCCCCGCCGCCGTCACCCGCGGCGCCCCGGCCTCGCCCCTCACGCCCGCGCAGCTGGCCCGCGCGGAGGGGCGGTCGCCGATCATTCCGCCCGGAATGCAGCCCGCGCTGCTCACTGCGGGCCTGTCGGCCCTGCTGGCGCTCGCCGCGCTGCTGACCGGCCCGCCGGCCCGCCCCGCGCTCGCCGTGCCCGTCGTCCTGCTGCAGGCGCTGACGGCCGCGGGCTGGTACCGGCTCAACGGCATGTGGCCCGCCCGCCAGGGCATCGCCCTGGCCTTCGCGGGCGGCGTCACCACCGACATCGCCCTGCTCGCGACCGCCCGCGAGCACGCCCCGACCGTGGCCCTGGGAACGCTCGGCGTCTGGTGCCTGCTGGTGCTGATCCTCCAGCTGCGCAACCACAGTTCGCCGGACGAGCGGCTGTACGCGCTGACGGCAGGCGTCGCGTCCACCGCGCTCACCGTGCTCGCGGCGGGCCACCTCGCCGCCTCCGCCGTCTCCTCCGACGCGGTGGTGATCGGTGCCGCCGCGGTCGCCGTCGCGACCGTCACGCGCGCGTTGCGCCTGCCGCCCTACGTCTCTCCCGCCGCCGCGCTGATCGCGGCCGTGGGCGCGGGCATCGCGGCGGGCGGGGCGACGGGCGTCGGCGCGTCCGGCGCGCTGCTCGGCGCGGCTGCGGGCGGCTGCGCGCTGATCGGGCTCCGCGTGGCGAGCTACGACTACCCGTCCCGCTTCGTCCACATGACGGCCGGGGTCGCGCTCCCGCTCGCCACGGCCGCGCCCGCCGTCTACGTGCTGGCCCGCGCCATCGGCTGAGGCGAGTCCGGCGGGTCATTCCCTGCAGGACCCCACAGCGGGCTCCGCCCTGGACCCCGGGTCTGGGGCGAAGCCCCCACGCGGCGGAGCCCCACGCGGCGGAGCCGCATATCGTCCGCAGCCGGAAGGGGGGCCTCAGGCCGCGACACCCCTTCACTCTTTCGAGTGCAACCGTCGTTCGCCATGAAGTGCCGTTAGGCTCGCGAGACAACGGGGTCTGATCAAGAGGGTGGGGAAACAGCTCGATGCGCGCACTGCGAATAGTTCTGATCATCGCCGTCGTCCTGGGGGGCCTGTTCGTGGCGGCCGACCGCCTGGCCGTCGCCCTCGCCGAGGACGAGGCGGCAGAGAAGATCCGCAGCAGTCAGGGGCTCACCAGCAGCCCTGAGGTCTCGATCAAGGGCTTCCCCTTCCTCACCCAGGTCGCGAGCAAGCAACTCGACGAGGTGGACGTGGGCCTCACCGGGGTCACGGCCAGCGCGGGCGGCCACTCGGTCCAGGTGGCCGAGGTCGAGGCCGAGCTGCGGGACGTACGGATCGACGGCAGCTTCTCGTCCGCGACCGCGGACCGCGTGACCGGCTCGGCACGCATCTCCTACACGGATCTGACGGAGGCCGCTCCCAAGGGCGCGAAGGTGGGCTACGCCGGTGCCGACAGGGCGGGCAAGGGCCAGGTCAAGGTCACGGGCCCGCTCACCGACCTGCTGGAGGGCGCGGGCATCGGCGTGCCCGGCCCCTTCGCCGACCTCCTCAAGGGCCGCACCATCACCACGTACAGCACGGTCGTCCTCTCCGGCGGCGACACGGTGCGGCTGCGCGCCGACGGCCTGCCGCGGCTGCCGGTCCCCGGGCTGGACGCCAAGGTGCGCCAGGTGCTCGACTACGACCTGAAGATCGACGGCCTGCCCAGCAGCATCAAGCTCGACAAGATCACGGCGACCCAGGGCGGCCTTGAGTTCTCCGGCACGGGTACGGACGTCTCGCTGGCCGGGTAGCCGGGATCCGGGTAGCCGTTGGCGCGGTAGCCGGGTAGTCAGATCGTGAGACGGCGCTGTCCGCAAGGCAGAAGGAGTGCCCATCGGCTGTACAGCGCCCGCCTCCCGCCGCGGCCCCGCGCCCCACCGGTCCCGTATCGCGGACATATGCATCTCAATATTTGACACGCCGGTGACATGGGGAGTGCGCGCTCCTTACGATCGGGGCATGAAGCGACAGGCGGATCTCACGAAGCGGCGGGCAGTCGACCTGTGCCGTGTCGCCGCCATGCTCTGTCGCACTCTCTGAGCAGGAGTCCCGACTCCCGCTTTCCGCAGGCCCCTTGGGGCCCCTCCCGCTCCATCGAAGCGGCCGCGCGTCGTCGCGCACCCCGTACAGCCACGCGCGACCGCGCAGCCGCAACCGCTCGCGCATCCGCAACTGCCCCGGAGGAGAAGAACATGAGCCGCAGTGACGTCCTCGTGGACGCCGACTGGGTCGAGGCCCACATCGACGACCCGAAGGTGGTCATTGTCGAGGTCGACGAGGACACCTCGGCCTACGACAAGAACCACATCAAGAACGCCGTCCGCATCGACTGGAAGAAGGACCTCCAGGACCCGGTGCGGCGTGACTTCATCGACCAGGAGGGCTTCGAGAAGCTGCTGTCGGAGAGGGGCATCGCCAACGACGACACAGTGGTCCTCTACGGCGGCAACAACAACTGGTTCGCCTCCTACGCCTACTGGTACTTCAAGCTCTACGGCCACGAGAGCGTGAAGCTCCTCGACGGCGGCCGCAAGAAGTGGGAGCTCGACTCCCGCGATCTGGTCGAGGCCGTCCCGTCCCGCCCGGCCACCGAGTACAAGGCCAAGGCCCAGAACACCGCGATCCGCGCCTTCCGCGACGACGTCCTGACCGCGATCGGCAGCCAGAACCTGGTCGACGTGCGCTCGCCCGACGAGTTCAGCGGCAAGCTGCTCGCCCCGGCGCACCTGCCGCAGGAGCAGTCGCAGCGCCCCGGCCACGTGCCGAGCGCCCGCAACATCCCGTGGTCGAAGAACGCCAACGACGACGGCACCTTCAAGTCGGACGACGAGCTCAAGGAGCTGTACGCCGAGGAGCAGGTGGACCTGGCGAAGGACACCATCGCGTACTGCAGGATCGGCGAGCGCTCCGCGCTCACCTGGTTCGTGCTGCACGAGCTGCTCGGCGTCGAGAACGTCAAGAACTACGACGGCTCGTGGACCGAGTACGGCTCCCTCGTCGGCGTGCCGATCGAGCTCGGCGCCAACGCCTGAGCCGACGGCTGAACGACAGACCCCGAACCCCCTCCTGAGAGACAAGGACGCACATGTGTGGAGCAAAGGCCGGCGGCCCGGAACTGGCAGGTGTTGACGTGGCCCGCGAGACGATCATCCAGGGTTCCGTGACCCGCGACGGCGAGCCCGTCTCGGGCTACGTCCGCCTCCTCGACGGCGGCGGCGAGTTCACCGCCGAGGTTCCGACCTCGGCGACCGGACAGTTCCGCTTCTTCGCCGCCCCGGGCACGTGGACGCTGCGCGCCCTCGTGCCGGGCGGGACGGTGGACCGCACCGTCGTCGCCCAGCAGGGCGCCGCGGCCGAGGTCGCCATCGCCGTCTGACGACGGCACGCGCGCGTACGCGCTTCGTACGGCCGGAGGGCCGCACCCCAGGGTTGGACAGGCTCTGCGGGTGCGGCCCTCCGCGCTGTCTGCAGCCTCCGCGCTGCGGGCCGAACCGCGGATCACGCTGCGGGCGCGGGCCGTACGCTGGACGTATGTACGCGGTGCGGCGTCGGCGGTACTTCGTCCTCATGGGGTTGTGCCTGGGACTCTTCGTCCTGGCCTGGGGAGCCGTGCGCCTCTGGTCGGTGCCCGCCGCCGTCGGAATGTGCATCACGGCGATGGTCATCCCGCCCGTCGCGGCGATCGTCGCGAACCGCCGCGGCCCGGACGACCGCTGGTGGGACGACCCCTCGGGAGACCCGCAGTCCGACCTCTGGTGGGACGAGCTGGACGGCAAGCGCCGCCACTAGGGGCACGGACCTTCGGGCCTACGGGGTTACGGGGTTACGGGGTTACGGGGTCGGGCTCAGTAGACGAGAGCCTGCGCGCCGTCCGCCACGGCCTCGCTCACGAACACCTGCGCCCCCGCGATCCGCACCCCCTCGATCACGTCCTTCTCCGTGATCTCCCGGCGCGCCGCGCACTGCGTGCACAGCGTGACCAGGCCCCCCGCGAGAACCGACTCGAGCAGCTCGGGCAGCGGCGCGGCGTGCGGCAGCTCGAACTCGGCCGCCCGCCCCGGCAGCGCGAACCACGCGGACTCGCCGGTCAGCCAGAGCGAGACCTCGACCCCGCTGGCCACGGCGACCGCCGCCACCGTGAAGGCCTGCGAGCACCGTTCCGGCGCGTCCGTCCCGGCCGTCACCTTGATCACGAGCTTCTTCGCCATGCGTCAACTCTAGAGCGCCTACGGCAGATCATGGCGCGCGCCTGCGGCGGGCTGCGGGCCCGGCCGCACCGGCCCCTGCGCCGCAGACTAGACTCGGTCGAGGTCCGTCAGTCCGTAAGCCGGACAACCCTCACTCCGTCCGAGGAGCGCGCTCGTGCTTGATGCATTCTTCACCGCCATGCTGGTCCTCGTCGCCGTCGGCGTGGTCGCGTTCGCCGGGCTGACCGTGAAGAAGCTGTTCCAGGGCCAGCGCTGATCGCACGCACGGTCCCCACTCTCCCCACAGATCGCCTGAGCTCATGATCGAGATCCCGTCCGACCTCAACCCGGACCTCGTCCCCCTCGCCTTCCTTCTCGGCCACTGGGAAGGGGCGGGCGTCTTCGACTTCCCCGGTGACGAGAAGTGCAACTTCGGCCAGGAAGTGATCTTCAACCACGACGGCCGGGACTTCCTCGAGTACGTCTCGCACACCTGGGTCCTGGACAGCGAGGGCCGGAAGGTCCGCCCGCTGGAGACGGAGACCGGCTACTGGCGGATCGACAAGGACCGCAAGGTCGAGGTCGTGATGGTCCGGGACCAGGGCGTCGCCGAGGTCTGGTACGGCGAGCTGGCCGACAAGAAGCCGCAGATCGACCTGGCCACCGACGCCGTGGCCCGTACCGCCGCCTCGGGGCCGTACTCCGGCGGGAAGCGGCTCTACGGCTACGTGAAGGGCGACCTGATGTGGGTCGGCGAGAAATCCTCCCCCGAGGTGGAGCTGCGCCCGTACATGTCGGCGCATCTGAAGAAGGTCGTCGACCCCCGCGAGTGGGCCAAGGACCTCAAGGACCTGCCGGACGACGGCATCGCCTTCTTCAAGTAGATCGCGTTCTTCAAGTAGATCGCCTTCTTCAAGGAGGCGGCCGCGTGGTCGGCAGGGTGCGCCGACACTTGATCGCCGTCGGCGAGGCCACTGCGGGCGGCACCCCTCCTACACTGACCGTGTGGTGACCACCGACTGGCAGAGCGACCTCAGAAGGCGCGGGTACCGGCTGACCCCGCAGCGCCAGCTCGTACTGGAGGCCGTGGACAAGCTGGAGCACGCGACTCCGGACGAGATCCTCACCGAGGTGCGGCGCACCGCGGGTGGCGTGAACATCTCCACGGTGTACCGGACGCTGGAGCTGCTGGAGGAGCTCGGCCTGGTCAGCCATGCCCACCTCGGGCACGGGGCCCCCACGTACCACCTGGCGGACCGGCACCACCATCTGCACCTGGTGTGCCGGGACTGCTCGGACGTGATCGAGGCCGACGTGTCGGTGGCCTCGGGCTTCACCGACCAGCTGCGGGAGTCCTTCGGCTTCGACACCGATCTGAAACACTTCGCCATCTTCGGCAGGTGCCGGGACTGCACGGTGAAGAAGGCCACGTCAGGTGGTGGGCCCACTACCGGCCCGCCTACCGGACCGTAGGCTAATAGCTATGAAGAGCCCCCTGCTGTCGCTGCCCGGCGCGGTTCCCGCCGAGGCCCCCGATGAAGGCGTCGCCGCGCACTACGGCGATCTGTTCCGCGAGCAGCGCGCGCTCGCCGGCGGCACCGGATTCGTGGACCTCTCGCACCGCGGCGTCGTCACGATCAGCGGCCCCGAACGGCTGAGCTGGCTGCATCTGCTGCTCACCCAGCACGTCACAGAACTGCCGCCGGGCCAGGCCACCGAGGCGCTGGTGCTGTCCGCGCACGGTCACATCGAGCATGCGCTCTACCTGGTGGACGACGGCGAGACGACGTGGGCGCACGTCGAGCCGGGCACGCAGGGCGACCTGATCGCCTACCTGGAGGGTATGAAGTTCTTCTACCGGGTCGAGGTGAAGGACGCGACGGGCGACTACGGGGTCGTCCACCTCCCCGCGGGCTCGATCGCCGAGACGCCCGACGGTGTCGTCGTACGGGAGACCGCGCACGGCCGGGACCTCTTCCTGCCGCGCGCCTCCCTGGAGAAATTCGCCGAGGCGAACGGACCGGCGATCGGCGTCATGGCGCTGGAGGCGCTGCGCGTGGAGGCGCACCGGCCGCGCTTCGGCCTGGAGACCGACCACCGGACGATCCCGCACGAGGTGGGCTGGCTGGACACGGCCGTCCACCTGGACAAAGGCTGCTACCGGGGCCAGGAGACCGTGGCGCGGGTCCACAACCTGGGGAAACCGCCGCGCCGACTGGTCTTCCTGCACCTGGACGGCAGCGAGGTGAAGCTGCCGGGGCACGGGGCGCCGGTGCGGCTGGCGGCGGACGGCGAGGAGGGGCGCCAGCTCGGCTTCGTCACGACGTCGGCGCGCCACTACGAGCTGGGGCCGATCGCGCTGGCACTGGTGAAGCGGAATGTGCCGGTGGACGCGGAGCTGATCGTGGACGCGACGGCTGCGGCGCAGGAAGTCGTCGTCGAGCCGTAGGCCTCACGGCCGGTGCGACTCCGCGACGAAGGCCCGGCGCCCTGTTGCCATGGCCCGGGCCTCGCCGGACCGACGGCACCGGGCCACGGCGAGCCACCGACGCGGCCCGCGCCCGCGACTTCGCCGAACCGGGGCCCCGGTCGCCTGCCCGGCAGGGAGCCCGGAGCGCACGTCTCCGGCCGACGCCGCCCCGCGGCGGGCGGCGGAAGCCGCGGTGTCCGGGGGCGGTCAGAGTGTGTCGCTCAGGGTGTCCGCGAGGCGTTGGCGTACGGCGCGGGATGCCGGCAGGACCGAGACGGCCACCGCGCCCGCCACCGCCGCCGCGCCGACCAGCAGTAGGGCCGCGAGCGGGGGCTGCTGGGCGATACCCGCGCCGATGCCGCTCGAGCTGCCCTGCAGGTCGATCAGCCAGCCGGCCGCCAGGACGCCCGTCGCCGTCCCGGCCACCGCCGCGGCCAGCGCGGTGAAGCCCGTCCCGGCCACGATCACCGCGATGATCTGGCGCGGGGTCAGCCCAATGGCCTTGAGCGCGAGCAGATCCCGGCGGCGGTCGCGCACGCCCGCGCCGATCGTCGTCGAGAGCTCGGCGAGGCCGATCAGCGCGAGGACGGTGACGAGTCCGGCCAGCACACCGCGTACGGCCGACAGTTCGTCCACCGGGTTGGGGATCTCCCGTACGTCCAGCTGCCCGCCCTGCGCCTGCGCCGCCGCGGATGCCGACAGGCGGGCGCCGACCGCGGCGGGGTCGGCGTCCCGGTCGAGCACGACGTGGTAGAAGCCGGGCCGCAGCGTGGCGTCCCCCTCCCGCAGGGTGTCGACGGCCGTGGAGATCACCCGGCCGCCGTCCTCGGGCTCGATGCTGCGCCCGACGATGTGCAGCACCTGCGGGCTGCCCTCGACCGTCATGCGCACCCAGTCGCCGACCTCCACACCGAGCAGGTCGAGGAGCCCCTGCCCGGCGACCGCCTCGTCGGGCCCGTGGGCGGCGCGCCCCTCGGCGACGGTGAAGGGGTACGGGTCGCGGGCCGTGCCCAGGCCGCGCAGTGTGATCGTGCCGGTCTGGCCGGGGACCAGCGCCTCGACCTCCGCACCCGGGTAGGCCGCGGTCACCTCCGGGCGGTCGGCCAGCATCCGCCGTACCGTGCCGCCGTCGAGATCGTCGCCGCGGACGGTGAGCGCGGCGGGGAGTCCGACCTGTTCCGGGTGGGCCTCGAAGCGGTCCAGGGTGGTCCAGGCCCCGAGGACCACGGTGATCAGCAGCAGCGGAACGGCGAGCCGGGCGGCGGCGGCGAGGCCGCGCGCCCGCGAGTGGAAGGCGCCGCGCCAGCCGAGCACCAGGGCCGGCGGGAGGCGCAGGCCCAGGGCCCGCCGCACCGTTCCGGGCATGCTCCGGCGCCCCGCGGGCATCGCGGCCTGGGCGACGGGCACGGGCGGGACGCGGCCGGCCCGCCACGCGGCCAGTCCCGTCGTACAGGTGATGAGCAGCAGCGCGCCGAACGGAATCGCCAGCGGGATCCAGGTGTGGGCGGGCAGCGCCTGCCACAGCCGCATCGCCTCGCCGACCCGGCCGGGCATCCGCGGACCCAGCACCTCGGTGAGGACCGCCCCGCAGGCCACACCGAGCAGGGCCAGGGCCGCGTGCTCGACGAGGAAGGTGCGGACGAGCTGGGCGGGGGTGAACCCGATGGCCTTGAGGATCGATATGTCCCGCAGATGGCCGCGGATCCTGGTGCTGATCGCCCCGGCCACGGCGAGGGCCGCGGCCAGCAGCGCTCCGAGCCCGAACAGGCCGAGCAGCAGCCCGAGAAGGCGGTCCCCGCCTTCGGCGTCGGCCCGCGCCCCCTGCCAGGTGGAGACCTTCGCGATCTGGTCGGCGCCGAGCTTGGTGACGGCCTGTTGGACGGCGAAGTCGGTGTCGTCGGGTTCGCTGAGCCGCAGCCCGATCGTCTGGCCGCGGCGGAATTCGTCGGGCTCTACGCGGTGCAGGGCGGAGGGGAGCACCCAGGCGGTGCCGGGGGTCTCTCCCGGGCTGTACTGCGGCTCGGCGGTGTCCGCGATGCCGGTCACGCGGAGGGTCTGAACGGCCCCGCCGGAGCCGCGGACCTTGAGCGAGTCGCCGGGCTCGGCCCACAGCGCGCGGGCGAGCGAGCTCTCCAGCACGATCCCGCTCTCCGCGCCCGCGCCCGATCCCGTACCCTCGCCCGCTCCCGCCCCGAGCCAGCGGCCGGCGGTCACCAACGGGCGCGCCACGTCGGGCGGATCGGCCTCGGCGGCGCGCAGCTGCACCGTGGCCCTGGCGCCGCTGAGCTCCGCGGTGGCGCCTGCGGTGCTGAACGGCCCGGACGCGGCATCGACCTCGTCGAGACCGGCGAGCGCCGCGGGGTCGGCCGCGGGGTCGGCCGTGCCCTTGGTCTGGATCCAGACGTGGGCGCCGGAGGACTGGGTGAACACCCGCTGCCAGGGGTTCGCCGCGTACGCCAGAAAGGCGCCCGCGAGCAGCAGCGAGACGATGATCCCGGCCGTGGCGAGGACCAGGAACAGCGATTCGCCGCGGTGCGCCCGGAGGTCGGCGCGCACCCAGCGCGCGGTGGCACCCAGGGCCAGCCGCTGCGGTCCGGTCACCCCGCGCACCGCGGCGGCACGCAGACGTGCCCAGCGCACAGCGACGGCCCGCATCCTGGTCAGCCCTTCAGCTCGAGCATGCCGGAGACGCCACCCGGGCGCCGCTTGCCGCCGCGCTTGCCGTCACCGTCGCCGTCACTGTCGCCGTCGCTGCCGCCGAGCTTCGCGTCGTCGGCGATCCGCCCGTCGAAGAGGCTGATCACCCGGTCCGCGGCGCTCGCCATCCGGGCGTCGTGGGTGACCAGCACGATGGTCTGGCCGCGCTCGTGGTAGCGGGACAGCAGCCGCAGCACCTCACGGGTGCCCTTGCTGTCGAGGCTGCCCGCGGGCTCGTCGGCGAGCAGCAGGCCTGGCTGGTTGACCAGCGCGCGGGCGAGCGCGACGCGCTGCTGCTCGCCGCCGGACAGCTCGCCCGGCGTGCTGTTCTCCTTGCCGTCGAGGCCGAGGTCGGCGAGGAGCTCGGCGCGGCTCTCCCTGGCCTGCCGCGGCGAGCTGCCCGCGAGCAGCGCGGGCAGCTCGACGTTGTCGGCCACGGTCAGGTGGGAGACCAGGTTGAAGAACTGGAAGACGATGCCGATGCGGCGGCGGCGCAGCAGCGCCCAGCGGGCCTCGCTGTAGGTGTCCACCCGCGCGCCCTCGAGCCAGATGCGCCCGCTGTCCGGCCGGTGCAGGCCACCGAGCAGGTGGAGCAGGGTGGACTTGCCGGCGCCGGAAGGGCCGGTGACGGCCACGAACTCGCCGTGCTCGACGGACAGGTCCACTCCGCGTACGGCCCTGACGGGGGCGCCGTCGGACCGGTGCGTCTTGACCAGAGCTTCGGCTCTGACGATGGGAGCCGCTTCTGCGGCTCCCTGGCTCTGGCTGCGCTCGCGGCTCATTCCAGCTCCTCCTGACAGCGCTCCAACCAGTCGAGGTCCGCCTGCAGATGCAGCATCGCGCCCTCGATGAGCAGCTGCGCGACCCGGTTGTCCCGGTCCTCGGTCGCGGCCAGCTTCGACAGATCACGCATGGTGTTGAGGTAGTGGCGGCGCTGCTTGTTGATCAGGGCGATCTGGTCGGCCATGCCCGTTTCCGGGGCGATGGCGAGCTTCATGAAGAACTCGTCCCGCACCCGCGGCTCTTCCGTCGGCTCGTCGAACCACGCGGCCACCGCCTCACGCCCCGCGTCGGTGAGCTGGTAGATGCGCTTGTTCGGCCGGCTCGACTGGGTGACGTCCTCGCCCTCGATCAGCCCGGATTTCTCCAGCCTGCCCAAGGTCACGTAGATCTGCCCGACGTTGGGCTGAGGGTACGCGGCACCCAGGAGCTTCTCAAGGGCCAGCTTCAGCTCGTAGCCGTGGGCCGGGCCCTTGGCGAGAAGCGCGAGGAGGGACAGACGCACGCTCGCCCTCCTCCCTCCCCGCCGTTACCTACTCGTTAGCCGACAGCTCCGGGCTGTGAGCCGGATCGCCCTCGGATATGTCCGCGACGTCTAGTATCGCGCATGCCTAACAGGTATACAGGGGCGCGGAAGTCGGCAGGGCGGCCGGCGCCGGTGTGCCAAGGAGGAACCTATGCGGTGGACACGTGCCGCGGGTAGGGGGCTCCTGGCAACAGCGCTGATCCTCGTGGGCTATGCGGGTACGGGCGCCAGGGCCGGTGAGGTGGCGGACGGCGACGGCCGCGGCCCCATGACGCTGGTGACCGGCGGGGACCTGACCAGCTATCTGCGCGGTGTCCTCGACGACTGGAACCGTACGCACCCCGCCGAGAAGGTCACCCTGGTCGAACTGCCGGAGGCCGCGGACGAGGTCCGCGCCCAGATGACCACCAGCCTGCGCTCCGGCAGCGACCGCTTCGACGTGCTCAACATCGACGTCGCCTGGACCTCCGAGTTCGCGGCGGCGGGCTGGATCGCCCCGCTGGACGCCGACCGCTTCCCCATCAAGCGCTTCCTGCCGCCCGTGGTGGAGACCGCCACCTTCGGCGGCCGGCTGCACGCGCTGCCGTACGTCACCAACGCGGGCCTGCTCTACTACCGCAAGGACGTGCTGGACAAGGCGGGCGAGCGGCCGCCGCGCACCTGGGCCGAGCTGAAGCGGCTGGCGAAGACCGTGGCCCCGGAGTACGGCCTGGACGGCTACGCCGGGCAGTTCCTGCCGTACGAAGGCCTCACGGTGAACGCCATCGAGGCCGTGCAGTCGGCCGGCGGCTCGGTCCTCGCGAACGAGGGCGCCCGGGTGACCGTGGACTCCGAGGCCGCCCGCAAGGGGCTGGCGTTCCTGACCGACGGCGTGCGGGAGGGGTGGATCCCCGAGCAGGCGCTCACGTACAAGGAGGAGGAGTCCCGCCGGGCCTTCCAGAACGGCGAACTTCTCTTCCTGCGCAACTGGCCGTACGTCCACAGGCTGGCGAGCCGCGGGGACTCGAAGGTGGCGGGGAAGTTCGGCGTGGTCCCGCTGCCGGGGCCGCAGCGACGCGCCGTGGGCGTGCTCGGCGGCTCGAACCTCGCGGTCAACGCACACTCCCGGCACAAGGAGTCCGCGGCGGATCTGCTGGGCTATCTGACGAGCGAGAGGGTCCAGCGGCAGGTGCTCACCGAGGGTGCGCTGCCGCCCGTGTGGGCCGATCTGTACACCGACCCGGCGCTGGTGCGCCGCTACCCGTATCTGCCCACGCTCCGGCAGAGCGTGCTCGACGCGAGGCCGCGCCCCAAGAGCCCGCGGTACGAGCAGGTGAACCTGGCGGTCCAGGCCGTCGTGCACGACGCGATGGCGCAGCGGGAGACCCCGGACCACGCGGTCGCGCGGCTGGCGCGGGAGCTCGGGGCGATCGTCCGCCGCGGCTGAGGCTCGATCCCAGGGCCGACTTCAGGGCGATTAGTTACCTGTTATCTACAGGCACCTCGTCAATAATCCATGCAAACCCGGACAACTCGCCTTGCATTGCTTGGCATTTTCCTGCGCACTCATTGACACCCGTTCGACACGGCTACTTAACATGCATGCATCATGCGCCAGGGCGGAGGATCGCGAGGCGCACCGAGTCGGACAGACGGGTCAACGGGAATGCACACAGGCACGGCCGCCTCCCCCCAGCACTGGTGGCGGGATGCGGTGATCTACCAGGTCTACGTCCGCAGCTTCCTCGACAGCACCGGGGACGGCATCGGCGACCTGGCCGGCGTCCGGGCGGGACTGCCGTATCTCAAGAAGCTGGGCGTGGACGGCATCTGGCTCAGCCCGTTCTATCCGTCCCCGCACCACGACCACGGCTACGACGTCGCCGACTACTGCGGAGTCGACCCGGTCTTCGGCGACCTCGCCGAGTTCGACCACCTCGTGGCCGACGCCCACCGGCTCGGCCTGAAGATCCTCATCGACATCGTCCCCAACCACTGCTCCAGCGAGCACCCGTGGTTCCGCGCGGCGCTCGAGGACGGCCCGCGCAGCGCGGCCCGCGCCCGCTTCCACTTCGCCGACGGGCGCGGCGCACACGGCGAACTGCCGCCCAACAACTGGCGGGCCATGTTCGGCGGCCCCGCCTGGTCCAGGGTGACCGAGGCGGACGGCGAGCCCGGCCAGTGGTACCTCCACCTGTTCACCCCGGAGCAGCCCGACCTCAACTGGCGCGAGCCGGCCGTGGGCGACTCCTTCGACGAGGTGCTGCGCTTCTGGCTCGACCGCGGGGTCGACGGCTTCCGGATCGACGTGGCCGCGGGCCTGTTCAAGCACCCTTCGCTCCCCGACTCGCCCGACCCGGAGGCCGACGAGCGCGCCCGCGACTCGGTCAACCCGCTGGCCTGGAACCAGCCCGAGGTGCACCAGGTGTGGCGCGACTGGCGTGCGGTGTGCGAGGAGTACACGGCGCGCGACGGGCTCGACCGGCTGCTGGTCGGCGAGGTGTCCGTGCCGACGCCCCGCGAACACGCCGAGTACGTCCGCCCGGACGAGCTGCACCAGGCGTTCTTCTTCGACCTGCTCAGCGCCCAGTGGGACGTCGACGCCTTCCGGAAGGCCATCTCCGAGGCGCTCACCGACATCGCGGGCACCGGCTCCACCGTCACCTGGGTGCTCAACAACCACGACCAGGTCAGGACCGTCACCCGCTACGCGGGCGAGTCCACCGAGGTCGGTACCGCGCGGGCCCGAGCCGCCGCCCTGCTGATGCTCGCGCTGCCCGGCGCCGCGTACGTCTACCAGGGCGAGGAGCTGGGTCTGCCCGAGGTGGACGACCTGCCCGACGAGGTGCTCACCGACCCGATCTTCCGCAGGACCGGCAGCCGCCTCCGGATACGCGACGGCTGCCGGGTGCCGCTGCCCTGGTCCGGACAGGCCTCGCCGTTCGGCTTCACCGCGGCCGGCAGCGCGGCCCGGCCGTGGCTGCCGCAGCCCGAGTGGTTCGCGCAGCACGCCACCGACCGGGCGCTGACCGACACCCGCTCCTTCTGGCACCTCTACCGCGACGGTCTCGCGCTGCGCCGCAGCCTGCCGCAGCTGGGCGAAGGGACCCTGCGCTGGCTCGAGACCGAGCCAGCGCAGGTCCTCGCGTTCGTACGCGGCGACGGGCTGGTCTGCGCGGTCAACTTCGGCCTCGGCTCCGTACCGGCGCCGGCCGCCGGTGCCCCGCTGCTCGCGAGCGGCGACTGCCCGCCGGGGATCCTCCCCGCCTCCACCGCCGCCTGGTGGATCAGCGACCCCGCCGCCACCCCGGACACCCCCAAGACCCCCGGCAACCCGGCCAACCCCGCCAACTCGACGGACTCCACGAACTCCGCCGACTCCTCGAAGGGAATCACCTCATGAGCCACGCCACGAGACGACGCATAGCCGCGACCGGCGCGGCGGCCCTCGGCCTCGCCCTGACCGCCACCGCCTGCGGCGGAAGCGGCAGCGGGAGCTCCGGCAAGCAGGAGCTGAAGGGCCAGTCCGTCACGGTCGCCGGAGTGTGGACCGGCGTCGAGCAGAAGAACTTCAAGAAGGTGCTGGACGCCTTCTCCGAGAAGACCGGCGCCAAGGTCAACTTCATCTCCACCGGCGACAACGTCTCCACTGTCATCGGCAGCAAGATCGAGGGCGGCAATGCCCCCGACGTGGTGATGGTGCCGCAGCCCGGCGTCCTCAAGGAGTTCGCGGGCAAGGGCTGGCTCCAGCCCCTCTCCGCCAACGTCTACGAGAAGGCCGGGATCCACTTCGCACCCGTGTGGCGGGACTACGGCACCGTCAACGGCAAGTACTACGGCCTCTACTTCAAGGCGTCCAACAAGTCGACGGTCTGGTACAGCCCGGACGCCTTCACGCAGGCCGGGGTCGAGCCGCCGAAGACCTATGACGCGATGCTGAAGGCTGGCAAGACCGTCTCCGACTCGGGTCTGCCCGCGTTCTCCGTCGCGGGCGAGGACGGCTGGACCCTCACCGACTGGTTCGAGAACGTCTACCTCTCCCAGGCCGGGCCCGAGAACTACGACAAGCTGGCCGAGCATAAGATCCCGTGGACCCACCCCACCGTGGTGAAGTCCCTGACCACGCTCGGCGAGCTGTTCAAGGACAAGAACCTGGTGGCCGGTGGCAGCTCCGGCGCGCTGCGCACCGACTTCCCCGAGTCCGTCGAGCAGGTCTTCGGCAACGACCCGAAGGCCGGGATGGTCTACGAGGGCGACTTCGTCGGCGGCATCGTCTCCGGCGAGTTCAAGAAGAAGGTCGGCGAGGACGCGAAGTTCTTCCCCTTCCCGGCGGTCAAGGGCGGGAAGACACCGGTGGTCGGCGGCGGTGACGCGGCGGCCGTCCTCAAGGCCGGGAAGAACCGCGAGGCCGCCCAGAAGCTCGTCGAGTTCATGGCGACGCCCGAGGCGGCCGAGGTGTGGGCCAAGGCGGGCGGCTTCATCTCCCCCAACGAGAGCCTGAAGCCGGACGCCTACCAGGACGACGCCAGCCGGAAGAGCGCGCAGGCGCTGGTGAAGGCGGGCGACTCGGTGCGGTTCGACCTGTCCGACCTGGCCCCGGCCGCCTTCGGCGGAACCAAGGGCGCGGGCGAGTGGAAGCTGCTCCAGGACTTCCTGCGCGACCCGTCCGACCCCGAGGGCACCGCTCGCAAGCTCGAGGCCGCCGCCGCCAAGGCGTACAAGGACACCCAGGACTGAGGACCCGTAACTCATGTCAGCCACCCCTGTGAAGGGCACCGGGCCGCCCGGTGCCGCACGCAAGGCGCCGCCCCGTAAGGGAGGCGGCGCCCTGCCGGGCTCCGTGCCCGACCCGCGCCGGCGCGCCGCGCGCCGACGGCGGCTCGTCGCCCTGATCTTCCTGCTGCCCGCGCTGCTGCTGCTCGGCGCCCTGGTCGCGTACCCGATCCTGTTCACCGTCGGCCGCAGCTTCTTCGACGCCTCGGGCACGCAGTTCGTCGGCGCGGAGAACTACGCGGAGATGTTCCGCGACCCGGCGACGCTCAAGGCGATCCGCAACAGCACCGTCTGGGTCGTGGTCGCCCCCGCGCTGCTGACCGGACTCGGCCTGGTGCTGGCCGTGCTCACCGAGAAGATCCGCTGGGCCACCGCGTTCAAGCTGGTGCTGTTCATGCCGATGGCGATCTCCTTCCTCGCCGCCGGCATCATCTTCCGCGTCGTCTACGAGCAGGACCCCCAGCGGGGCGTGCTCAACGCGGTCGCGGTCGGCGTGCACGACACCTTCGACAAGAGCACCGGCTATCCGACCGCCCGTCCCAAGGACAGCACGTTCCTGACCAAGGGCTCCGACGGCTCGTACACGACGAAGGACAAGGCCTCCCCCGGCAACACCGTGAACCTCGGCCTGGTCGGCGTTCCGCCCAAGGAGCTGCCGAAGGAGGCGAAGCCCGCCCGCAAGGCCTCGGCCGCCCCGGCGGCCGGCGGCGAGCTGCGCGGCGTGGTCTGGGTCGACTTCACGCTGGGCGGCGGCGGCAAGCCCGGCCGGGTCGACCCGGCCGAGCGCGGCCTCCCGCACATGGTCGTCGAGGCGGTCCAGGGGGACCGGGTCGCAGGCAAGGCGACCACGGCGGCCGACGGCTCGTACCGCTTCACGGGTCTGAAGGCCGGCGAGTACGCCGTACGGCTCCCGGCGGAGAACTTCGCCGAGCCGTACGGGGGCATCGAGTGGCTCGGCCCGGCCCTCATCACTCCGGCGATCATCGGCGCGTATCTGTGGATCTGGACCGGGTTCGCGATGGTGCTGATCGGCGCCGGGCTCGCAGCCATGCCCCGGGACGTCCTGGAGGCGGCGCGGATGGACGGCGCGAACGAGTGGCAGATCTTCCGCAGGATCACCGTGCCGCTGCTCGCGCCCGTACTCGGCGTGGTCTTCGTGACCCTGGTGATCAATGTGATGAAGGTCTTCGACCTCGTCTACATCATCGCCCCGGGTCCAGTGCAGCAGGACGCCAACGTGCTGGCCCTGCAAATGTGGCTGGTCTCCTTCGGCGGCGGCAACAACCAGGGCCTCGGCAGCGCCCTGGGCGTCCTCCTGCTGCTCCTGGTGGTCCCGGCCATGATCTTCAACATCCGTCGCTTCCGCAGGAGCCAGTCATGACCGCCGACGCCCCTCCCCGGACCACGCCGACGCGTCCCGCCGGGACGGCCGCGCCGAGGCGGAGCCCCGCCACCTGGCTGGCGCGGCGGGCGGGCCGCGGCCTGGTGCAGGTCTTCCTCGCGATCGTCGGACTGCTGTGGCTCACCCCGGCCTTCGGGCTCTTCATCGCCTCGCTGCGGTCGGAGGAGGACAACGCCGCCACCGGCTGGTGGACCGCCCTGACCGGGTCCGGCAGCCTCTCCTTCGACAGCTACTCGGCCCTGCTCGAGGACTCCGGCATCGTCGACGCCTTCTGGAACACGGTGTTGATCTCGGTGCCCGCGACGGCCACGGTGGTCGTCGTCGCGGCCCTGGCCGGATACGCCTTCGCGTGGCTGGAGTTCCCCGGCCGCGACTGGATCTTCCTGGTCGTGGTGGGCATGCTCGTGGTGCCCGTCCAGGTCGGGCTGCTGCCGGTGGCGAAGATGTTCGGGACGCTCGGCCTCTTCGGCACGATCCCCGGAGTGATCCTCTTCCACGTCGCGTACGGGCTGCCGTTCGCCATCTTCCTGCTCCGCAATTACTTCGCGGAGATCCCGCGCGAGATGCTGGAGGCCGCCCGGATGGACGGCGGCGGGGAGTGGCGGATCTTCGCCCGGCTGGTGCTGCCCCTGGGGCGCCCTGCGATCGCGTCCCTGGCCATCTTCCAGTTCCTGTGGGTGTGGAACGACATGCTGGTGGCCCTGATCTTCGCCGACAGCACCTCGCAGCCGCTGACCGTGGCCCTGCAGTCGCAGATGCGGCAGTTCGGCAGCAACATCGGGGTGCTGGCGCCCGGGGCCTTCCTGTCGCTGATCGTGCCGGTGGCTGTGTTCTTCGCGTTCCAACGGCACTTCGTACAGGGGGTGATGGCGGGCTCGGTGAAGTGAGGTAAGGCCCTCAGACCTCGATGAGCACCGTGAACGGGCCGTCGTTCGTGAGCGAGACCTTCATGGCCGCTCCGAACCGGCCCGTTTCCACGTGCGCGCCGAGCGCCCGCAGCTGCGCCACGACCTCGTCGACGAGCGGCTCGGCGATCTCGCCCGGAGCAGCCGCGTTCCAGGTGGGCCTGCGGCCCTTGCGGGCGTCACCGTAGAGAGTGAACTGGGAGATCACCAGCAGGGGTGCGTCCAGGTCCGAGCAGGACTTCTCGCCCTCCAGAATGCGTACCGACCAGAGCTTGCGGGCCAGCGCCGCGGCCTTCTCCCGGGTGTCCTCGTGGGTGACTCCGACCAGCACGCACAGGCCCTGACCGACGATCTCGCCCACCGTCTCCCCGTCGACGACGACGCTCGCCCCGTTCACCCTCTGCACCACAGCACGCATACGGACCATGATGCCCTGCGTCCGTCCGGGTTCTGTCGAGAGCGGTGCCGATGCACGTGCACGGCCGATAGTGGCACGATGCATCCACGCGGTGCGTACGTCGGCAACCTGACGCAGCACCGAACGAGGGGACGGATGAGGGATGACTACACCAGGCACCGGACGCGCGGCCACGACCAGCCGCCCGCCGACGCAGCGTACGGCTCCGGGGGCGCCTGCCGACGCCCCACAGCCCGACCTGCGGACGCTGCGGCTGCCCGAACTCCGGGCGCTGCGCCGCGAGTCGCAGCAGGAGGAGGCCGACCTCAGTTATGTACGGCGGTTGCTGCAGGGCCGGATCGACATCCTCAGGGCCGAGCAGGGGCGGCGGACCGCGCCGGAGTCGCCGGTGGTGGACCGGCTGCACGAGATCCTGGCGGACAGCCCCTCCCGCGGCCGGTCGGCGCGGCACGTGACGCTGGGGACCCCGCACAGTGAGAAGTACCGGCAGCTCGCCGAGGACATGCTCGCCGAGGTGCAGCTGTCGGACCTGGACTCGCGTACGGACGAGGAGTTGCTCGGCGCGATGGGGCGGCTGGTGCGCTGCGAGCAGCAGGTCTCGCGGCGGCGGCAGCAGCTGCAGCAGACGGCGGACGGCTGCAGCGCGGAGATCGCCCGCCGGTACCGGGCCGGCGAGGCCCAGGTGGACGACCTGCTGGCATGAAGCAGGGGCGCCGATAACGGCGACAGAAAATTCGAGCGACCCGCGGTCGCACCCTCGCTTAGCGTGGCGGGCATGAGCCTCGAGATCCGTACGATCACCGACGCCGAACTGCCCGACTGGCTGCGCGCCCTGGCGACCGGCTTACTGCGGGAGCCCGAGATCTCCGCCGAGGAGGTCGAGGCGCGACGCGCGGGGATGGACCTGGACCGGGCGCAGGGGGCGTTCGACGCGGGGCGCTGCGTCGGCACATACCGCAGCTTCCCGCAGCTGCTCACGGTGGTGGGCGGCGCCTCGGTGCCCGCCAACGCCGTCTGCAACGTGACGGTCTCGCCCACGCACCGCAGGCGCGGCCTGCTCAGCCGGATGATCGACACGGACCTGGCGCAGGCGAAGGAGCGCGGCGACGTCGTCTCCACGCTGATCGCCGCGGAGTACCCGATCTACGGACGGTACGGCTTCGGCCCGGCCACCTGGATCACCGAGTGGAAGGTCGACGTGGCGCGGGCGGGCCTCGACCCGCGCTGGTCGGGCCCGTACGACGGCGGCCGGGTGGACCTGGTCGACGGCGCGGACGTACGGAAGCTGGGCCCGGAGCTGCACGAGCGGCTGCGGGCGGCGCAGCACGGCGTGGTCAGCCGCAACGAGCGCTGGTGGCGGCGCGCCACCGGCGACATCCGCATCCCCTCCCAGCCGTGGACGGAGCCGTACTACGCGGTCCACCGCTCCCCGGAGGGCGGCGGGCGGATCGACGGCCTCCTGGCCTACACGGCGGACGACCGGTGGGAGGCCAAGCGGGCGCACTGCCGGGCGAGCGTCCTCGGCATGATCGCGGTGACTCCGGAGGCGGAGCGGGCGCTGTGGCACTTCCTGCTCTCGGTCGACTGGATCACCACGGTCGAGTCGGGCTACCGGGCTCCGGACGACCTCCTTCCCCTTCTCCTCCCCGACCCGCGGGCCGCGCGTCTCACGACGCACGCGGACTTCCTCTGGGTGCGCATCCTGGACGTGCCCCGCGCCCTGGAGGCCAGGACCTACCCGGTCCCGGGCTCCCTGGTGCTGGATGTCCACGACACGGCGGGGCTTGCGGGCGGGCGCTTCCGGCTGGACGCCTCGCCGGAGGGCTCCTCCTGCACCCCGACGACCGGCCCGGCCGATCTCACCCTGGCCATCGGCGACTTGGCGGCCCTGTACCTGGGCGACGAGTCGGCGGTCCGGCTGGCGTCGCTGGGCCGGGTGACGGAGGAGCGCGGCGGCGCGGCGGTCTTGGCGGACACCCTGCTGCGGACGTCCCGCCGCCCCTGGTGCCCGGACGTCTTCTGAGGTGACGGCGTTACGGAGGGAGGAACGCCGTCCAGGGATCAGCCGACCTGGGCCTTGCACTCGTCTGTGGGGGGTTCGCCCGTGGGCCAGGCGAGTTTCTCGAAGGTGATGTGCGGGGGATCCGGGTCGAGGCGGACGATGGCGACCGCCTTGTTGAAGGCGTTGCCGTCGTTGTCCAGGCAGATCCAGCCACTCGCGCCTCTGACTTTGGAGTCGCCGTGCAGACGGCGCCACGCCTCGCGTACGTCGGCGAGGTCGGGGATCCGGTCCCCCGCCACCTGGCGGTTCCGGATGCCCTCGATCATGGTCAGGGCGGCGTCGTGCGTCGTGATCGTATGGCCGTCCGCAAGGTCCGTACGGCCCATGTCGCCGACCTTCTCGTGCTCCTTCGGATCAGTGATGAAATCGCTGAGCGCGTGGAAGTCCTCGGCCGATCCGCCGGTGCTGGGCGGGACATTGGTCGTCCATGCGTCCTCGTGGGTCACCGTCGCGTATTTCACATCGATTCCCGCCCCGCGCTTGAAGCCCTGCCAGGACGACTGCAACACCGGATCGAGGGCGAGCAGGGAGCCGCCGGAGAGGGTGACCACGGTGTAGTGATGGTGCGTGCAGCCGCGGTTGCCGAGGGCCCTTATGAACTGCGCCAGTTCGGGTACGCGTCCGGAGAAGTAGACCGTTGTGGCCTGGGAGTCGCAGAGGTTGTTCACCATCTGCTTGAAGTCGTTGGGGAGCACATTCGACGAATCGAACTGCTCCGGCGCGTACGGCGTTTTCGCTCCCTTGCTCTCCGTCGTCTCCGCGCGGAAGGCTTCGCGTACCGATTTGGCGTAGAGGTCGTCCGACTTGATGTCCTCGACGAGGAAGGTCTCCTGCGGTGTCACGTCCAGATACCTGGTGAGGGCCTCGGCCTGGTCCCGGTCGGGCGGGATGACTTTCGCGAGGCCCGGCAGGTTGCCGGGGTCTATGCCCTCGGACGTGATGGGCCCGCCGACGACGGGGATCCCCTTCGTCTGCGTCAGGTAGGTGATGGTGTCCAGAGTCGAGTCGACGCTCCGGTTGAACCCGAAGACGCCGCGCAGCCTCTCGCCCCCGGAGGCCATGTCCGCGAGCTGGTCGGCGACCTCTTTTCCGCGCTTGTTGTCGTGGCCGGGGTTGGCGAGCACCAGACGGATCGGCGGGCTGTCCTTGTCCACGTGATTCGCCCGCCACTGGGCGAGATACGCGCCCTGCACTTCCCGCAGGGCCCGTTCCTTCTCGACGTCGTTGTTCTCGTGCGGCAACGGAATCATCAGAGCGATGGTCGCGTACGCCGTGTCGCCGTCCTCGACCCGGTCGTTCTCGTCCTTGATCCGGTCGGAGACCGGCTCGAGTTCGTCGAAGAAGGGGTAACTGCCGTCCGTGACACCGGTGCATTCGCTGTCACCGCCGCGCCGTTCGACACCTGTCGCGCAGGAGGTGTCGAACGGAATGGAAAGGAGATAGCCGGCGGGCGGGCCGAGGAGGACCACCGCAAGGGCGTAGTGCAGCAGGCGGACGAGCGGCGGCTTGGCTCTGTGCCAGTGCCACAGGTTGCCCAGCAGACGGGCCATCGACACCCTCCTCAGGTGACCGGGAGTTCAGGGGCCTGCGTTCCCGCCAGAAGCGCGTCGATCCAGCCGCCTGTGGCGAGGGCGTCGACGTACGCGTTGTGCACATCGCTGCGCCGGGCATCCCGGCGGGAACGCTCCTCGTAATCCGAATTGAGCGTCATCAGGCCCGTCTCCAGCCGTCGGAGAGCGGGGTCCCGATATCCCGACGGCCGCTCGGCCGAGGGGTCGGACAGCCGCCACGTCACGCCGAGCACCTGGCGGATCGCGCTGTGCACGCCCCGCGGGTCCCCGTCCGTGCAGCCGGGGCACGGCGGCGGTTCGCCGGGCGCCGCGGTATGGGCCCGGTGGGGTTGGTACGGAGGGAAGCCGCCACGCGGGCGGGGCGCGGCGGCGAGGAAGTTCACCGTGCGCAGCCATGCGCGCGGCTCGGCCTCCAGATAGTGGTGATGCAGGGCGCGTACGACGAGGCTGTCCAGCTGGCCCAGGGCCAGGGCGTGGTGCAGATGGTGCGGACTGTGCCCGACCGAATCGGCGGGCAGATCACGGCCGTTGTAGTGGTTGGCAAGGCGCCGGTGACCCAGGGACCACCGCTGCCCGTCCCCGTCCTCCCGCAGCACATGCAGCAGTACGGCGCGCATCCCCCGATCGGTGATCAGCGGTGTGGCGCCGTCGGATGTGGGCCACGGGTGGTGGTTCCAGAGCTTCCGCGACAGGGCGTTGTCCACCAGGTGCCGCACATGCAGCGCCGCTGACCAGCCGTCCGGCCGCGACGGCAGCCGGTGCGCGAGGGACGCGGCTGCGTCCTCGTCGAGCGCGGGCGCCAGATCGAGCAGCTGATTCCGTACGGTCGCGTCCGGCAGCAGCTGCTCCAGCAGCAGTTCGGCCACGGGACGCTCGTGCCCGGCCTCCTCCGCCTCTCCTGGCCGGCCATCCGGCGCGGCCAGCGGGAGGTCGAGGAGGTCCAGACAGTCGAACGGGCCGTGGGTGCGCAGCCGTTGCCTGGACGCCTCCGCCAGCAGCAGGGCATTGCCCGTACGGCCGCCACTGAGCCGGGCGATGATCTCGGGCAGGGCGGCCGGATAGTCGTGGCCGTCCAGCATGGGCCGGATCTCGTCCGACGTGAGGGAAGGGATCCTGAGCCGTAACAGCCACGCGGCGGGAGGGCGGAGCTCGGGCTTCGTCCAGGGCTCCGTCCGGGTGGCGGGCATCAGCTCGCTGCCGTGTCCTGCGTCGGTGCCACGCCCCCGGGAGGTGGCGATCACCACGGGGCGCAGCGGGCGGCCCGCCCACCGCCGCCGCTGCTTGAGCTGGGCGTACTGCTCGACGAAGGGGGTGAGGAAGCGCTTGCCGAGGTCGTCGTCCACATCGTCGAGCAGGATGAGCGGCGGGTGCGTGGTCTGGCGTGCCCAGGTGCCGTACGCATCGTCGATGTCCGCGAGCAGCGCGCCGATCAGATGGGACTCCACCTCCGTACGGCCGGCGCCGCGGCGCCGGAACTGCCGTACGAGCCCGAAGAGGCCCTTCACCGGGTCGTCACGCCCCAGCCGGTCGCGCCACCAGTCCAGTGGGGTGCTGCCCCTGCGGCCCAGCAGCGTCTCCAGTGCGGCATCGAGAACGCCCGCCAGGCCGGGCACCTGCGGCAGCAGGCCGCCGACGACGCCGTTCACCGCCTTCCCCCAGCGGTGGATGGCCGCGTCGCGCGCGGCGGCGGGTGCGGGGTGCTGGTCCAGCAGCTCGCGCAGCTCGTTCTCGGCCTCCACGAGCTCGGCGGGCGGCACCACCGGCCCCCGCCCCGGCCCTTGCCCTTGGCCTTGGCCTTGAGGACCCCCCTGGCCGTCGGGGCGCCAGGCCGCGATCACCATCAGGGCCGGCGAGAGCCGGGAGAAGCGCAGTCTGGGCTTGTACTTGGCGGGGATGTTCGCCAGCTCGTGCGAGAGCGTGAAGAGAATGTTGGTGACCGGCGACGCGTTCACCGCATCGAGCCGCTCCCGGTCCTCCGGGCTGTCGGCGGAATACGGGCTCCCGGCGAGCTCGACGAAGGCGGTGGGGACGAGAGTGCGGTATCCCGTACGCAGGACCTTCAGCAGTGCGGACTTCCCGGTCGCCCGGCCGCCGATGATCTCGACGACGGGATCGCCGTCGTGGAATGCCGAGGCCTGCCAGTCTCCGCCGCCGAGCGGCATATGCAGCATCGGTGGAACCAGGCGCTCGACCACCCCATCGAGGTTGTGCAGAGTCATCCCGCCCCCGTTCCCCCGTCTTCCCCACCTACCGAGCGCGCACGACCACTCCCACTGAGTAAGGGAGGCTAGAGCGCCTCTGGGGAGGGCGGCAACGAGCTTGCCCGTTCCGGTGCTTCACAATTCGGCATCGGCCGCGGGGGTCCGCCGGGGGTATCAGTTCCCCGTCAGGCCAATTACGTACGGTCATTGCGCAGTTGTAGGGTGTCAACGTGCCGGATGGCCAGGGTTCGAGGGAAGCCAAGTTCCAGCATGTCGCGGACGTGCTGCGGATGGAGATCGACGACGGCACATACGGGTACGGGCAGCGCATCCCCACCCAGCGCGAGCTCGCCGAACGCTTCGGGGTCTCCCGTGACACGGTCCGCCGCGCGCTGCTGGACCTGCAGAACGAGGGCTGGATCGAGTCCAGGCAGGGGAGCGGCGCCGTCATCGCGCGCGGGCCGCACCATCCGGCCGCAGCATCACCGATGGTGCATCTGAAGCAGTACATGGATCGGGCCTTCGAGGCGTCCGAGGTCACCCTCGACCTGATGACCGTGTCCGCCGAGTCGATGGACGCGCATATTCGCGCCCAGACGCTCCGCATCCATAGCGAAGAAATCAAGCCACAGAGCATTGCGGTCCGGTTGTTGTTGCCGAGCACCGACATCAACCTGGCCCTGCCGCGCTCCGTCGCCGACCCGGACGACGAGCGGCCGCGCGACCGGCATCGCATGCTGACGAGGCGGCACGCCGGGGCACTGCGCGACGCGATCCTCGAGCTGCGCAACCTCGAGTTGGTGGAGGACGTGTCGGTCGAGATCAGGACCATGCCCCTGACCCCGATCACGAAGCTCTGCATCGTCAACCGTCGCCATGCGCTCTTCGGTATGTACCGCGTGGTCAAGCGGCCGGTGGATGTGAGAGCCACGGCCGTCCCCGAGCAGACGGAGAAGCTGGAGATCTTCGACGTCATGGGTCTGGGAGCGGCGCTCTTCCCTTTCACCGGGAGCGGCACGGAGGCGACACAGGAGTCGACCTTCGTGGACCAGGCTCAGAGGTGGTTCGACTCGCTCTGGGACAACCTGGCCCACGAAGCAACCTTTGGTCACTGAACCAGCAGCATCGCGAGCACGACGGCCCCGATGCAGCTGCACGTGACGTTCTTCGCCTTCACCCCGACGGCCAGCATCGTGAGCCCGATGATGCCCATGGCGCCGAAGCGCCACTGCACGATCTGCTCGAATCCGATGACGACGACGGCGAGAAGGAGGGCGACGACGGGCGCGAGCTGGGTTTCGTGCATGGTGATCCCCCCTGGGGCTGGAGGTGCGGCCCGGCGGCTGCACGGACTGGACGGGGCCTGCTGAGGTACGCCCGTGCACCGTCGGACGGGCAGCAGTGGCGATCGGCTCGAGATGACCAACTTGCAAGAAGTCCCGCCATCTCCATCGAAGTTGGCGACCAACTCCCAGTAGTTTGTGCCCTGTTGGCTCGTACCAGAAACAAGTGACCAACAACTGCCGCTAGATGGCCGGATAGTTGTAACGTTTGCATGTGAGCCAAGAGAGCACGGGCCTCAATGGTCAGCGCCTGCCCCACCTGCAAGTGGCCGAGGCGCTGCGGGCGCGGATTCGCTCCGGTGAACTGCGCCCGGGCAGCCGTATGCCAACTCAGGCGAAGTTGGCAGACGAGTTCGGCGTGGAACGCAGCGTGATCCGCCTGGCCCTGCGGGTTCTCCAGGACGAGAAGCTGCTGACCAACGTCTCCAGGGGCAGCCCGGCCACCGTCGCCGAGCCGCACTCCGGCCGGAACGGCCCCGCGGAACAGCCCCAGCTGGCCACGGTCGCCCTCGCCCCGCGCATGGCCGAGGCGTTCGCCGTCCCGCATGTGCAGATCGACGCCCTCTGCCTGACCGCCGAAACCCTCTCCATGGCCCTCATCGAGGCGATCCGGCAGATCCACGCCGGTCTGGTCAAGCCGGAGAGGGTGGACGTACGCGTGCTGCTGCCCAGCCGCGAGATCAATCTCGCCTTCCCCACGCCGGTCGAGGATCACAGCGGTGACGACAGGCTGCACAGGCGCTGGCTCAGACAGCGCAACCTCCAGGGGCAGGTGCTGGCCAACTTCCTGGGCTCGCTGCGCGAACCGCCCTACGAGATCGACGTGCACGTGACCTTCCGTGCCCTGCCGTTCACCCCGCCCGTGAAGATGTACATACTCAACAACGAGGAGGTGCTCTTCGGTTACTACATGATCATGCAGCGTCTGGAGGAGATCGAGCACGAGCGCGTCGAGATGTTCGACGCATTCGGCACGCAGTCGATGGTGTTCCCATTCCTCAAGGGCGACGAGGGAACACGGGACACCACATTTGTGGAGCAGACGCAAATGTGGTTCAACGCCCTCTGGGAAACCATTACTTCAGACCTGACACTCACTGAATGACGCCGGACGCAACACGATCGGAACTGACTCTGGACGACACCCTTCGGCTCAGGAAGCTGATCGGTGATGCCCGATGCGTGCTCTTCGACTTCGATGGGCCCATTTGCCGACTCTTCGCAGGACACCCGTCGGCCGGCATCGCCCAGCGGATCAAGCACTGGCTCGCGGAGCAGGGGCACGCCGTGCTCCTGAAAGGCTTGAAGGATACGAGCAGGGACCCTCAGGACGTACTCAAAGTTGTAGGCAAGGCCCACCCGGGCAGCGAGTTGGTCATGGAGCTGGAACGGAAGCTCACCGAGGAGGAGGAGCACGCCACGGTCAGCGCACGGCCGACCCCGTATGCCGACCCACTGATAAGGACGCTCGTGGCGATCGAACGGAAGTTGGCCGTCACCACCAACAACTCGGCCACCGCTGCCGCTCGGTACCTGGGCCTCCGCGACCTGACAAGCTGCTTCGGCCCACACATATACGGCCGTACCGCCGACCCGGCGCTCCTCAAGCCCGACCCCTACTGCCTCGAACGGGCCCTCGACTCCCTGGGGTACCCCCCGCACGAGTCTCTGATGATCGGAGACACCCTGGCGGACGCCAGGGCGGCACGGCGCGCCAGCGCACCGTTCCTCGGATACGCCCACGACGAGCTCCGCGCGGATGACCTCTACGCCGAGGGCGCCTCGCTGGTCGTCGACTCGCTCGAGTACGTACTGGAGGCCGCCAGGGCCGAGACCCCGCACCGGCACTGACCAACGCCCGTACGCCTTCTGCTCGTCAAATGCCCAACTGATCTCCGTAACAGGTCTAGGCTGTCCGGACCCATCAGTATCCCCAGCCCCTGCCACCCCCGAGAGCCCCTATCGATGACAGCCACGGCGCCATCTCCTCGCGCCCCGCGGAACGCCACCTGGGTGACGGCGGACGAGGAAGTGGAAGGCCCTTTCCCGGGCTACCACCACGAGACATACGCAGTCCCCCTTCCCCCGGTCAGTCCGTTGAAGGGCGACTTCGAGCGCGCAAAGCTCCGTGAGCCCCGCCCCGGTCTCCTGTGGTTCGACCGTCGCTGTTTCGAGGACGAGAACACGCTGCTCGTCGCCCTCGCCGACCGGGTCGACCGCATTCCCGTCGTCGACGAGAGCCAGGACTTTCCGATCCTCGGCTTCATCGAAGGCGAGACGCTCGGGACGCAGTACCCAGCCGGCAGGGAAATCCCGGGCGAGTTCCTGAAACAACTGGGCAGCCTCTTCGCGCAGCTGGTCGCCATCAAACCCGGCGACGTGGAGGTCGAGCGCAACTGCAGGGAGCGGGACCGGCCCAAGGACCGCGACACCACCGGATTCCTGCGCAGGCTGATCCACTTCACCGAGCACCGGGTGGTCCGCGGCCACGGCAAGCAGTACGGCGGGCTCTTTTCGGCGCTCGGTGTCCCGAAGGGCAGCCTGAAGAGACTGTCCAAGAGAGCGGCCGGCCTCGCCGAGCGTCCGTTCTGCCTGATCCATGGGGACTTGCACCGCGAGAACTTCATCATCGACACCCATGACCAGCTGTGGACCATCGACTGGGAGCTGGCGATGATCGGCGATCCGGTGTACGACCTGGCCACCCATCTCCACCTGATGAACTACCCCGCCGAGCAGGAAGAGGAGGCCATCGCCTGCTGGCAGCAGGCCGTCGAGGCCAGTCGCCCGGAGTGCCTCACCGGCTGGGAGCGCGACCTACCCGTCTACCGGGACTACAAGCGAGTCCAGTCCGTGTACACGGACGTCATCCGCGCCGCGCTGACGCTCGGCGACGATCCCTCCCCCGCGGACTGCGATGTGGTCGCCGAGCGAATCGGGCCCGTCCTCGCCCGGGCGGAGACAGCCCTCGGCATGCCGCACCCGCCCGGTGTACCGGAAGTCGCGAAGATCTTCGGGGCCTGGTCTCGTACCCGGCCGCCTGGTCAGCCCACCGGATCGACCGGATTCACCGGACCCACCGGACCCGCCGGACCCGCCGGATCGACGAGTGCCGCCGAAGGCGGCAGCACCGGCACGGTCGCCTCCAGCACCACATCCAGCGCGCGCTCCGCATCCGACGCGTAAAGGTGGCTGAACCACGCCATCTTGGCCTCCACCACCGCCCACCGGCCCTCCCCACCCCCGCCCGAGGCCGTGATCCGACCCACGTCCAGCACGCAGGCGCGCGGCAGCGTGTGCCCGCACGAGGCCAGCAGATCGCGGGCGAAGTCCAGGACGTCCTCGCGCTCCGGGCAGGACGCAATAGGGGCCGGGTCGAGACGGCCGTACGTGGCGTAGCGGCTGCCGGTGCGGATGTCGCCGTCCAGGACGAAGAGCCGGAACTCCGCGGCGAAGTCGACGATCTCGCTCACCTGTACCGGGGTGGTGCCCGGGAGGTCCGCGGGGAGGCGCGTCCCGGACGGGTAGACATCGGCCGCGAACGTCTTGTCCACCGGCGGCTTCGCGAAGAAGGGGTGCCGCAGCTCGCGGGCGGAGGCGAGCGGGAGCTCACGGACCGTACGGCCGGTGAAGCGGTACGGCAGGCCGGTCAGCCAGTGCGGGGAGGGCTCGAGGAGGGACACCCCGAGCTGCGGAGCCACGGCGGCGGCGAACAGCGGCCCGCCGTAGAGGTGCACGGGCCGCACCCCGCGCAGCCGCTCCGGGACCGTGCGGTGCGTCGGCAGCTGCTCGACGGCCATTCCGCGGTCCTCCGCGACCTGGGCGAGCAGCGCGCCGGTGGCGGTGTACTGAGGGGTGAGGACCAGCAGTCCGGGGACGTGGGGATGCATCACGGGTCTCACACCAGGCCCGGGTACGGGGCCGGGCAGGTCGACATCGCGAAGCCCGGCGGGGCTGCGCGAGCGCTCGGATCTGCCGTCATGTGCGGATCCTATGCAGCTGCCCGCGCCCGCTCCCAGGGGGTTCCGAGGGGTGGGCGGAGCGCTCGTACGGGGGGCTCGGCGCGGGCCCGATCGTGAACTCCCGGCGCCCGCCGGGCGTCTGTGCGTGACGCTCCGGAAGCGGCGGAAGAACGCCCCACGGGTGACGTGAACGGCGACGGCCGGACGGACGTCCTCGCCAGGGCCTCGGACGGGACGCTCTGCCTCTACCCGGGCACGGGCAAGGCGTCGGCGGACCTCTTCTCCGCCCGCGTGAGCCTGGGCACCGGATTCAGCCAATACCCCTTGCTGTTCTAGCTCTTCGGGCCGAGTGCGTGCCCCGTAGTGGCGTCGACGTGGTCGGGGATCGGGTCATGCCGGTCCCCGACCGTCGGTGTGCCAGTTGGCTCGAACAGCAGGATCGAGGCACCCGCTGCGGACGACGGCTTGTGCTCGGTCCCGCGCGGGACGACGAACACCGCGCCGCGCGCCGGCGTCACGACACGTTCAGCGGCTCCCTCCGCCCCGCCGTCACGCAGGGCGATGTCCAGTTCACCATCGATGACCAGGAAGAACTCGTCTGTGTCGGCGTGGACGTGCCAGACGTGTTCGCCCGCAACCTTGGCGATCCGTACGTCGTAGTCGTTCACCCGGGTCACGATGCGCGGGCTCCACAGGGCGTCGAAGGTGGCCAGCGCGGCCCGCAGGTCAATGGGTTCAGTCAGTTCAGCCGGTTCAGTCGGCTCAGTCGGTTGGTTACTCACCCGACCATCGTCGGCCGTGACGACAGGCCTCCGCGAGTGCTACGAATCGCATATGGCGCATGGATCCTCGCACACCACAACCACCACGACGACCGGCCGTCCGCACCGGGTGGCGGTGATCGTCGACGAGGGGTCGAACCCGTTCGAGCTGGGGGTCGCGACGGAGCTGTTCGGGCTGCGCCGCCCCGAGCTCGACCGCCCCTGGTACGAATTCACGCTCTGCTCCGCCGCCCCCGCCCTCTCCATGCACGCCGGGCTGTTCACGCTGTCGGGCGTCGCGGAACTCGACGCCGCCGACAAAGCCGACACCGTGATCGTGCCCAACCGGCCCGATCCCGGGACCGACCCGGCCCCGCCCGTGCTGGACGCCATCCGTCGGAGCGCGGCGCGCGGCGCGCGCCTCGTGAGCTTCTGCACCGGCGCCTTCACCCTGGCCGCGGCCGGCGTCCTCGACGGGCGGCGGGCCACCACGCACTGGCGCTGGGCGGAGTCGTTCGCCGCCCGCTACCCCAAGGTCCGGCTCGAACCGGACGTCCTGTTCGTGGACGACGGCGACGTGCTGACCGCCGCGGGCAGCGCGGCCGCACTGGACCTCGGCCTGCACCTGATCCGCCGCGACCACGGCGCCGAGGTGGCCAACGCGGTGAGCCGGCGCCTGGTGTTCGCGGCCCACCGGGACGGCGGCCAGCGGCAGTTCGTCGAACGGCCCGTCCCCGCCGTACCGGACGCCTCGCTGGCGCCCGTACTCGCGTGGGCACAGCAGCAGCTCGACCAGCCGCTGACCGTCGCGGACCTGGCCCGGCGCGCGGCGGTGAGCCCCGCCACCCTGCACCGCAGGTTCCGCGCCGAGCTGGGCACCACGCCCCTGGCCTGGCTCACGGCGGAACGGGTGACCCTGGCCTGCCGCCTGATCGAGCGCGGCGAACTCCGGCCCGGCACGGTGGCCCGGCTCAGCGGCCTCGGCACGGCCTCGAACCTCCGCACCCAACTCCGCCGCCGCACCGGCCTCACCCCGGCGTCCTATCTCCGCCGCTTCGGCCCGTCCCCGGACGGCCCCGAGTCGAGTGGGAAAGTCGGGAAAGTGACCGGCTGACGCCCCTGAGACACCTGGGAAGACCTGGTGATCGCGGTCCCGCTGGATGCCGGACGGGTCGGCCTCGACCTGTCCGACGGTTGGGCGGACCGGTGGACGGCGACGCGGAAGTACGCCGGACGAGGCCGGAGAAGCACCCGCTGGTGGGACAGAGTTTCGCGCATCTGATGGAGGTGAAGTGCGGCTTCCGCAGCGGTGATCCGTTGCCCCGGAGCCGCTCGGTCAGGTGCCGACGTAGGCCGCGAGGTGCTCGCCGGTGAGGGTGGAGCGGGCGGCGACGAGGTCGGCGGGGGCGCCCTCGAAGACGATCCGACCGCCGTCGTGGCCGGCGCCGGGGCCGAGGTCGATGATCCAGTCGGCGTGCGCCATGACCGCCTGGTGGTGCTCGATGACGATGACCGACTTGCCGGAGTCGACGAGCCGGTCGAGCAGACCGAGCAGCTGCTCGACGTCGGCGAGGTGCAGGCCGGTGGTCGGCTCGTCGAGGACGTAGACGCCGCCGTTCTCGGCCATGTGGGTGGCCAGCTTGAGCCGCTGCCGCTCGCCGCCGGACAGCGTGGTGAGCGGCTGGCCGAGGCTGAGGTAGCCGAGCCCGACGTCGGCGAGCCGGTCGAGGATGCGGTGCGCGGCCGGCGTGCGCGCCTGGCCGGCGCCGAAGAACTCCTCGGCCTCGGTCACCGACATCGCGAGCACCTCGCTGATGTCGCGGCCGCCGAGGTGATGGTCCAGCACCGATGCCTGGAACCGCTTCCCCTCGCACTCCTCGCAGGTGGTGGCGACGCCGGCCATCATCGCCAGGTCGGTGTAGACGACGCCGGCGCCGTTGCAGTTGGGGCAGGCGCCCTCGGAGTTGGCGCTGAACAGCCCCGGCTTCACGCCGTTGGCCTTCGCGAACGCCTTGCGGATCGGGTCGAGCAGTCCGGTGTACGTCGCCGGGTTGCTCCGTCGCGAGCCGCGGATCGCGCCCTGGTCGACCGACACCACACCCGCGCCGGGCGGGATCGAGCCGTGGATCAGCGAGCTCTTGCCGGAGCCGGCGACGCCCGTGACGACGCACAGCACCCCGAGCGGGATGTCGACGTCGACGTCGCGCAGGTTGTGGGACGTGGCGCCGCGGATCGGAAGCCGGCCGGTGGGCGTCCGCACCATCTCCTTGAGGGCGGCCCGGTCGTCGAGATGGCGGCCGGTGACGGTGCCGCCGGCCCGCAGCCCCTCGACAGTGCCCTCGAAGCAGACGGTGCCGCCGCCCGTACCGGCGCCGGGGCCGAGGTCGACGACGTGGTCGGCGATCGCGATCGTCTGCGGCTTGTGCTCCACGACGAGCACCGTGTTGCCCTTGTCCCGCAGCCGCAGCAGGAGGTCGTTCATCCGCTGGATGTCATGGGGGTGCAGGCCGATCGTGGGCTCGTCGAAGACGTAGGTGACGTCGGTGAGCGAGGAGCCGAGGTGGCGGATCATCTTGACGCGCTGCGCCTCGCCGCCCGACAGCGTGCCCGACGGCCGTTCCAGCGAGAGGTAGCCGAGGCCGATCTCCACGAACGAGTCGAGAGTCTGCTGCAGCGCGGAGAGCAGCGGCGTCACCGACGGCTCGTCGAGGCCGCGGACCCATTCGGCCAGGTCGCTGATCTGCATCGCGCACGCATCCGCGATGTTGATCCCGCCGATCCGCGACGACCGGGCCGCCTCGCTGAGCCGGGTGCCGTCGCACTCGGGGCAAGCGGTGAAGGTGACCGCCCGGTCCACGAACGCCCGGATATGCGGCTGCAGTGCCTCCCGGTCCTTGGAGAGCATCGACTTCTGGATCTTCGGGATCAGCCCCTCGTAGGTGAGGTTGACGCCGTTGACCTTCACCTTGGTCGGCTCCCTGTGGAGGAAGTCCTGCAGCTCCTTCTTCGTGTACTTGCGGATCGGCTTGTTCGGGTCGAGGAAGCCCGACTCGATGAAGATCCCCACTGTCCACCAGCTGTCCACCTTGTAGCCGGGGATGGTGATCGCGCCCTCGGCGAGCGACTTGGAGTCGTCGAAGAGCTGGGTGAGGTCGATGTCGGAGACCGTGCCCCGGCCTTCGCAGCGCGTACACATGCCGCCGGTGCGTGCGTAGGTCGCTTTCACGGTCTTGCGGTCACCGCGTTCGACCGTGATCGCACCGCTCGCTCGGACCGAAGGGACGTTGAAGGAGAACGCGTTGGGCGAGCCGATGTGCGGCTGCCCGAGCCGGCTGAAGAGGATGCGCAGCATCGCGTTGGCGTCGGTGGCGGTGCCGACCGTGGAGCGGGGGTCGGCACCCATCCGCTGCTGGTCGACGATGATCGCGGTCGTCAGCCCTTCGAGTACGTCGACCTCGGGCCGCGCACGTGTCGGCATGAACCCCTGCACGAAGGCGCTGTAGGTCTCGTTGATCATCCGCTGCGACTCCGCGGCGATCGTGTCGAACACCAGCGAGCTCTTGCCCGAGCCGGAGACGCCGGTGAACACGGTCAGCCGGCGCTTCGGGATCTCGATGCTGACGTCCTTGAGGTTGTTCACGCGCGCGCCGTGCACGCGGATCAGATCGTGGCTGTCGGCAACGTGCAGCGCAGGCGACTGCGTGTCGTCCGTCCTCGTGGCCATGCTCATCGTGTCTCCATCTGTTACGCGGGGCCGCCTTCGCGGTCTCCGTCGGCGTCGCCTGGCTCGATCCGACCGGCTTCGAGCGTACGTCTGGTTCTCCTGCGCCTCGGCCCGTGGAGCCTCTGGGCCCCTCCCACGCGGCGGGCCCCCTGAGGCATCAGACCAACCAACGTCCGTCGCGCATCAGCTCGCGATCGGGCAGCTCGTTCACCTCGCGCGGGAGCGGGTGGTCGGCACTACCGGTCCTGAAGCAGCCCGAGGACGTTGCCTTGGGGGTCGGTGACGGTGGCCACCAGGCGGCCGCCTCCCCCCAGGAAGGGACCACCGCCGGGCGGTCGCGCTAGAAGGCCAGGGACGCGTCCGGGTCGTCGTGCGGGAGGAGGCTCGCGTGACTGGTGATGTCCATGGCGGTCACGCTAGCCGCGGCTCGGTGACCGGCGCTTCTCAATTCCTGATCGGTCTGGCTCACGTGTTACGCGACGCAGGACGGCATCCCCGCCGTCGCGCGCGCCGCGTGGCGCCGGCAGACGCTGGGCGGCACGCCGACCAGCTCGGTGAAACGACTGCTGAAGGTGCCCGGCGACGAGCAGCCGACCGCGAAGCAGATCTCGGTGACGCTGAGGTCGCCACGACGCAGCAGCGCCTCACGCCCCCGCAACATGTTGGTTACGACACTTTTGCAAGCGGGTGCTTGCAAAAGTTAGCAAGCGGAGGCAGGATCGAGGCATGGCTTCACTCAACGTCGGCAATCTGGGCGAGTTCCTGCGGGAGCAGCGGCGCAGTGCGCAGCTGTCCCTGCGCCAGCTCGCGGACGCCGCCGGAGTGTCCAACCCGTATCTCAGCCAGATCGAGCGCGGTCTGCGGAAGCCGAGCGCGGAGATCCTGCAGCAGCTGGCCAAGGCCCTGCGCATCTCCGCCGAGACGCTGTACGTGCAGGCCGGGATCCTCGACGAGCGGGACCGGGAGGGAGTCGAGGTGCAGAGCGCGATACTCACCGACCCGACGATCAACGAGCGGCAGAAGCAGGTGCTGCTGCAGATCTACGAGTCCTTCCGCAAGGAGAACGGGCTCGTGCCGGACACCGACAAGCCGGACAGCGCACAGCCGGATGCCGACAAGCGCGACAAGCCGGACCACGAAGCCAGCCAACCCTCGAAATGATCCGGGAGAGCCCATCACCATGGCCATCACCGAAGACCTGCGCAAGACCCTGACCAACCCCACTCCCCTCTACGCTGCGGCCGGCGCGACCGACCTCGCGGCCGAGAAGCTCAAGGAGGTGCCGGCGCTGATCGAGAAGTTCCGCGCCGAGGCTCCCGAGCGCATCGCCGCCGTGCGGTCCACCGACCCCAAGGTCGTACAGGAGCGGGTGACCAAGCAGGCCAAGGACGCCCAGGCCGCCGTCCAGACGAAGGTGACCGAGGTCATCGGCACCCTCGACACCGACCTGAAGAAGCTCCGCGAGCAGGCCCAGGACTTCGCGCTCCAGGGCGTCGGCAAGGCGGCGGAGTACGCGGTCAAGGCCCGTGAGACCTACGACGAGCTGGCCGAGCGCGGGCAGCGCGCCGTGAAGACCTGGCGCGGCGAGACCGCCGAGGAGATCGCCGAGATCGCGGTCGCCGTCGAGCCCGAGCCGGAGCCCGCCGCGGCCCAGGCGCCGGCGAAGAAGGCCGAGCCGGCCAAGGCCGAGGCGCCCAAGCCCGCCGCGGCGAAGAAGGCCCCGGCCCGCAAGACCACCGCCGCCAAGAAGCCGACCACCAAGCCGGGCGAGTGACCGGCGGCATCGGGACCCTACGGACGGGCGGCCGGGCACGCGGAGGCGTGCCCGGCCCTCCCCCATAGCACTTCGTGCATGGGAGGTGCCCCCACGGGTACGGTGGGCGCGGGCGGGACAACGCTCGCCCGGTCGGCTCACAGACTCTCTAGGTGGTGTACGGCGTGTTGGTGCAGGGGTTTCACGACCTACTGAGCTGGGTCTACCTGGGCATTCTGCTCTTCACGGTCTTCGCCTTCGGCGATGCCGCATTCCGGCGCGAGGACGCCTACCGCGCCGCGGACAAGCAGACCAAGCAGTTCTGGCTGATCATCCTCGGCCTCGCGGTCGTGGTGAACCTGATCCCGGTCGGGCTGTTCTTCCTCGTGATCATCGGGCTGATCGCGGCCATCGTCTACGTGGTCGACGTCCGGCCCGCGGTCAAGGCGATCTCCGGCGGCGGCCGGGGCGGCCGACGCCGCGGCAGCAGCTCCGACGGTCCCTACGGCCCCTTCAACGGCGGTCGTTAGCAGCGGCTCAGGCGGTCGGGCCGGGGCGTACGTCCCCGCGACACCGCTTCACCCCCGCCCGTTCACCCCTGCCCGCGGTCGAGCAGCAGCACCGCCACGTCGTCGTTCAGCTCCCCGCCGTTGAGCGAGCGCGCCTCCGCCAGAGCCGCGTCCAGCAACCCCTCGCCGCGCAGTCCCGCGGCCAGCTGCCGACCGACCATCTCGACCATGCCCTCCTGGCCCAGCCGCTGGGTGCCCTTCCCGATCCGGCCCTCGATCAGGCCGTCGGTGTACATCATCAGGCTCCAGTCGCGGCCCAGCTCCACCTGGAGCCGCGGCCAGCGGGCGCGCGGCAGCAGCCCGAGCGCCGGGCCCCCGTCCTCGTACGGCAGCAGCTGCGGCCCGTGCCCCGGTCGCATCACCAGCGGCGCCGGGTGACCGGCCAGGCACAGCCCGGCCCGCCGCCCGTCCGGCGCGATGTCGACGGTGCACAGCGTGGCGAAGATCTCCTCGTCGGAGCGCTCGTTCTCCAGCACCTTCTGCAGCGTGCCGAGCAGCTGGTCGCCGCACAGCCCGGCGAAGGTCAGCGCACGCCAGGCGATCCGCAGCTCGACGCCGAGGGCGGCCTCGTCGGGGCCGTGCCCGCACACGTCGCCGATCATCGCGTGCACCGTGCCGTCCGGAGTGCGCACCGTGTCGTAGAAGTCGCCGCCCAGCAGCGCCCGGCTCCGGCCGGGACGGTAGCGGGCGGCGAAGCGCAGCTCGGAGCCGTCCAGCAGCGGCCTGGGCAGCAGACCGCGCTCCAGCCGGGAGTTCTCCTGGCTACGCAGAACCGATTCTGTTAGCTGGCGGTGCGCCACATCGGCGCGCTTGCGCTCGACGGCATAGCGGATGGCCCGGTTCAGCAGCTGGCCGTCCAGCTCGTTGCGGAAGAGGTAGTCCTGGGCCCCGACCCGTACGGCCTCGGCGCCCCGCTCCGCGTCCGCCTCGGCGGTCAGCGCGAGCACGGCGTGGCTGGGCGCCAGCCGCAGCACATGCCGGAGCGTGTCGAGCTCGTCACCCTCGCCCGTCCCCTCCTTGCCGGGGACCTCCAGGGCGAGGTCGAGCAGGATGCAGTGCACGTCGTCGGTGAGCAGTCGCTCCGCCTCGGTGAGGTTGCGGGCCGTACGGACGCGGACCCGCTTGCCCTCGGAGTCCAGCATCTGCGGGAGGTTGAGAGGGATGGCCGGGTGGTCCTCGATCACCAGCAGCGTCAGCCCGGGGCCGTTCGCCGCCTCACCGGCGGGCGCGGGCCCGGGCCCAGCTATGGATGTGCCGTCCGGCGCGGTGCCGTCCACCGGACCGGCTTGCTGCGGCACCACCGGCCGCGCAGTCCCGGCACGTGCCGGGACATCAGCCGAAGCACCTCCCGCAGCCAGGGCCTCCCCCTGCTGCGGTACTGGTACGGGCATTGATCTGCTTCCTTCCCTCCCCCCGAGGGCACAGCGACCGCCTGGCGGCAGGCCGCTGACAGGCGACCATAGCGGTCCGGCGCACCGGAGTGGAATGGCGTGCGGCGAACCGCCAGAGTCATATGCCGCTCCGTACTGGGCTTTTGGCCGGAAGCGAGACAATCGGGGAATGACGAACATCACGCTGACCTTGGGCGACATCACGGACCAGTCGGTCGATGCCGTGGTGAACGCCGCGAACTCCTCGCTGCTCGGCGGGGGCGGCGTCGACGGCGCCATTCACCGCAGGGGCGGGCCCGAGATCCTGGAGGAGTGCCGGGCGCTGCGCGCAGCGCAGTACGGCGGCGGACTCCCGGCGGGCCAGGCGGTGACGACGACGGCCGGACGGCTGCCCGCCGGCTGGGTGATCCACACCGTGGGCCCGGCCTGGTCGGACACCGAGGACCGCTCCGCCACGCTCGCCTCCTGCTACCGCGAGTCCCTGCGCGTCGCCGACGAGCTGGGCGCACGCACGGTCGCATTCCCCGCCATCTCGACGGGCGTCTACCACTGGCCGCTCCGCGACGCCGCGCGCATCGCCCTCACCACGGTCCGCGACACGGACACCAGGACAGTCACGGAGGCGCGTTTCGTACTCTTCGGACAGGAGGCCTACGACGCCTTCGCGGAGGTGTGGAAGGGCTTGCAGCAAGCACATTGACAGCCCGTCACGTAACCGTCAGGGGCGCCCGGATGACCTCTCACGGGCGTCAACGGGCGCTACTTGTCGGGACGTACGACTCCCAGGATCCGCATCGACCCCGCACCCGCGAGCGTCACCTGCCGCCCCGGCCGCGGAGCGTGCACGATCGCGCCATCCCCGACGTACATCCCCACATGGCTCGCGTCGTCGTGATAGATGATCAGGTCGCCGGGACGCATGTCCTCGATGTCCACCCGGGGCAGCTGCCTCCACTGCTCCTGCGAGGTCCGCGGAATGGCCCGGCCCGCGGCCAGCCACGCCTGTGAGGTCAGCCCCGAGCAGTCGTACGTGTCCGGGCCCTCGGCCCCCCACACGTAGTCCTTGCCGATCTGCTTCGTCGCGAACGCGATGGCCTTCTTGCCCTGTTTCGAGGCCCTGCCGCCGATCTCGTCCAGCACTCCGGAGCCGAGCCACCTGGCCTGCGCCTTGCGGGCGGCCTCGTCCTCCAGCTCGCGCAGCCGCTCCAGCTCCTCCTTCGCGAGCCGGCTCTCCACCTTCTTCGCGTCCGCGAGCCGGTCCTTGATCTCCTTCTTCGCGGCGGCCTTCTTCTTGCGGTTCTCCTCGAGCTTCCGCCACTGCTCGTTCGCCGACCTCGCGTAACCGTCCAGGTCGCGCTGGGTGCGGGCCAAGGCGGTCATCAGACCCTTGGTGGCCTGCTGGCCCTTGCGGGCCAGGTCGGCGCCGCGGAAGAAGTCCTCGGGCTCGTTCTTCAGCAGGAGCTGCGCCTCGTCGGGGAGGCTGCCGGCCCGGTACTGGGCGCGGGCCAGGGCGCCCGCCTGGTTCCTCAGGCGGTCCATCCTCTTCTGCGCCTCGACGATGTCCTTGGCGATCCGGACGATCTGCCGTGACTGCTTCTCGGAGGCGCTGCGGGCCGCGTTGTACGCGTCCGTGGCGGCCTCGGCCTTCCGGTACAGCCCGTCGATCTCCTTGCGGACCTCCTCCAGGCTCCGGTCCGCCGCGGGCTTCGGCCTCGGCTCGAGGGGGGCCGCGTACGCCACTCCTGCCGCTCCTGGCACGATCAGCGCACTCACGGCGCATACCAGCGCCGTCGCCGTCATGATCCGTATCCCCCTGCTCACGCCCCTGCCCCCCTGCCGATTCACCGGCCGCCTCCCCACGTCGCCCCACCTGGTCACTGGTTACTGGCTAGTTCCTATCCAGGCGCGGATGGTGCCATGCCTCTCCATAATCCAGAAGAGGCATACAGCTGCTTTCGGACACGCCGTGTCGCCGCACCGACGGTCGAGGTTCACCTTGAGTTCACTTGCACCCGTCGATCGCTTCACCTGATCTGCCTAATTTCAGCCGTACCGGTGGCGTGTGCCGCCGGTGGATAGCAGAAACAAACCCTCGTCTGCTTCGCCGTCCGCCGGCGGGCCCAGGAAGGAACCTTCGAAGGTGAAGCTTCAGCGTAAGAACGGCCGCGGTCTCCGCGCCCTGACCGTCGGCGCAGTCGCAGTGTCCGGTGCACTCGTCCTCACCGCCTGCGGCTCGGACGACAACACCAAGGAAGGCGGCAAGGCCGACACGGCGGCCGCCGGCAACATCAAGTGTGACGGCGAGGGGCAGCTGCTGGCCTCCGGCTCCTCGGCACAGAAGAACGCCATTGACGCCTGGATCCAGAACTACACCTCGGCCTGCAAGGAAACGCAGATCAACTACAAGGACATCGGCTCCGGCGGTGGCATCACCGAGTTCCTCCAGGGCTCGACCGCCTTCGCGGGCTCCGACTCCGCGCTGAAGCCGGAGGAGGTCACCGAGTCCAAGAAGATCTGCAAGGGCGGCCAGGGCATCAACCTCCCGATGCTCGGCGGTCCGATCGCCATCGGCTACAACGTCGCCGGCGTGGACGACCTGGTCCTCGACGCCCCGACGATCGCCAAGATCTTCGACTCGAAGATCAAGAAGTGGAACGACCCGGCGATCAAGAAGCTGAACCCGGACGCCAAGCTGCCGGCCACCGAGATCCAGGCCTTCCACCGCTCCGACGAGTCCGGTACGACCCAGAACCTGGGCAAGTACCTGGGCGGTTCCGCCGCGAGTGACTGGAAGTACGAGGACGAGAAGTCCTGGCCGGCCAAGGGCGGCCAGTCCGCCAACGGCTCCTCGGGTGTCGCCTCGCAGGTCAAGCAGACCGACGGCTCCATCGGCTACTTCGAGCTGTCGTACGCCACCTCGCAGGACATCAGCACCGTGAAGGTCGACACCGGCGCTGCCCAGCCCGTCGAGGCCACCTCCGAGAACGCCTCCAAGGCCATCGCGGCCGCCAAGGTCGTCGGCAAGGACAAGGACCTCGCCCTCGAGCTCGACTACAAGACCCAGGCCGAGGGTGCCTACCCGATCATCCTGGTCACCTACGAGATCGCCTGTGACAAGGGCAACAAGGCCGAAACCCTCGATGCGGTGAAGTCCTTCTTCACCTACACCTCCAGCGAGGACGGCCAGAAGATCCTGACCGAGGAGGGCTACGCGCCGCTCCCCGCCGAGATCGCCGCCAAGGTCCGCGAGACCATCCCGACTCTCTCCTGACCCCGGCGTCCGGCCCCGCCCAGCCATAGCAGGGCGGGGCCGTCCGTCCGAGGTCACCACCATCCGGTGCACCGCCGCCAGGGGCCCCTCACAAGGGGACAAGACCCCATCAGACCGGAGCAATCATGGATATAACCCCCACCGCAACCGCACCGCCGCCACCACCACCGTCCGTCCCCAAGGGCAAGGCGAACCGCCCCGGAGACAAGGTCTTCCTCGGCCTCTCCCGCGGGTCCGGCATCCTGCTGCTGGTGATCATGGCGGCCATCGCGGTCTTCCTCACCTACCGCGCATATCTGGCCATCTCGAAGGACAAGGCGAACTTCCTCACCGCCTTCGAGTGGAACCCGGCGGGGAGCCCGCCGGAGTTCGGCATCGCGATCCTGGCCTACGGCACGGTCGTGAGCTCGATCATCGCCATGGTCATCGCCGTCCCCATCGCGGTCGGCATCGCGCTGTTCGTCTCCCACTACGCGCCGCGCAGGCTGGCCACGCCGCTGGCGTACGTCATCGACCTGCTCGCCGCCGTCCCCAGCATCATCTACGGCCTCTGGGGCGCGCTCGTCCTCGTTCCGTACCTCGGCGGCCTGAACAGCTGGCTGAACGAGTTCCTGGGCTGGACGTACATCTTCGACAAGGAGGGCGCGGGCCCGGCCCGCTCGCTCTTCACCGTCGGCATCCTGCTCGCCGTGATGATCCTGCCGATCATCACCAACGTCACCCGCGAGGTCTTCCTCCAGGTGCCGAAGATGCACGAGGAGGCGGCCCTGGCCCTCGGCGCCACGCGCTGGGAGGTCATCCGCATGTCGGTGCTGCCCTTCGGCCGCTCCGGCATCATCAGCGCCTCGATGCTCGGCCTCGGCCGGGCGCTCGGCGAGACGATGGCCGTGGCCACCGTGCTCTCCCCGAGCTTCCTCTTCTCCGGCCATCTGCTGGACCCGGGCGGCGGCACGTTCGCCCAGAACATCGCCGCGAAGTTCAGCGAGGCGAACGAGTACGGCCGTGACGCGCTGATCGCCTCCGGTCTGGTGCTCTTCGTCATCACACTGCTGGTCAACGGCGCGGCCCGCCTGATCATCGCCCGCCGCAAGGAGTACTCGGGGGCCAACGCATGAGCGACGCCGTCATCGACAAGCCCCCGGTCGCCGGCGCCCCGGGCCCGGCCAGCCTCGCTCACCGGCGCATGCCGCGCTGGGCCCCGTTCGCCATCGCCATGGGCTCGATCGCCGCGGGCGTCGGCATCGGCGTCGGAGCCGGCTGGCACAGCAAGGTCCAGTGGGGCCTGATCTCCGCGCTCCTGTTCGTCCTCGGCTCGTACGTGATCACCAGCAGCATCGAGGGCAAGCGGCAGGCCAAGGACCGCGTGGCCACCAGCCTCGTCTGGGTCTGCTTCATCCTGGCCATCGTCCCGCTGGTCTCGCTCTCCTGGGTCACCATCGCGCGCGGCGCGAAGGTGCTGGACAGTGCCTTCCTCAGCCACTCCATGGCCGGGCTCGGCAGCACCGACCTGGGCGGCGGCGTCTACCACGCCATCATCGGCACCCTGGAGCAGGTCGGGATCGCGACCCTGATCGCCGCCCCGATCGGCCTGTTCACGGCGATCTACCTGGTGGAGTACGGGCGCGGGAAGCTGGCCAAGGCCGTCACCTTCTTCGTCGACGTCATGACGGGCATCCCGTCGATCGTCGCGGGTCTGTTCATCCTGTCCACCTGGGTGCTGACCTTTCAGATGGGCTTCTCCGGCTTCGCCGGCGCCCTGGCCCTGGCGATCCTGATGATGCCGATCGTCGTGCGCTCCACCGAGGAGATGCTCAAGCTCGTCCCGAACGAGCTGCGTGAGGCCTCCCTCGCCCTGGGCGTGCCGAAGTGGCGCACCATTCTCAAGGTGGTCCTGCCGACCGCGATCGGCGGTATCACCACGGGTGTCATGCTCGCCGTGGCGCGCATCGCCGGTGAGACCGCCCCGGTCCTGCTCCTGGTGTTCGGCAACGTGTTCATCAACAACGATCCGTTCAACGGGGCGCAGTCGTCGCTCCCGCTGTACGTCTACGAGCAGTACAAGCTCGGCACCGAGCAGTCCTTCGACCGTGCATGGGCGGCGGCGCTCGTCCTCATCGCGTTCGTCATGATCCTCAACCTGGTGGCCCGCGGCATCGCCCGCTGGAAGGCCCCGAAGACCGGTCGCTGACCGCGGCCACGTAGAAGAGAAGTGATTCACATGGCCAAGCGCATCGACGTCAGCGGCCTCACCGCGTACTACGGCAATCACAAGGCCATCGAGGACATCTCGATGACCGTCGAGCCCCGCTCCGTGACGGCCTTCATCGGCCCGTCCGGCTGCGGCAAGTCCACCTTCCTCCGCACCCTGAACCGGATGCACGAGGTCACCCCCGGCGGCCGGGTCGAGGGCAAGGTGATGCTGGACGACGAGAACCTCTACGGCTCCGGCGTCGACCCCGTCGCCGTACGCCGCACGGTCGGCATGGTCTTCCAGCGGCCGAACCCGTTCCCGACGATGTCGATCTACGACAACGTGGCGGCGGGTCTGCGGCTCAACGGCTCGTACAAGAAGCGCGAGCTCGACAGCATCGTCGAGAAGTCGCTGAAGGGCGCCAACCTCTGGAACGAGGTCAAGGACCGGCTGAACAAGCCCGGGTCCGGCCTCTCCGGCGGCCAGCAGCAGCGGCTGTGCATCGCCCGCGCGATAGCGGTCGAGCCGCAGGTCCTGCTCATGGACGAGCCGTGCTCCGCGCTGGACCCGATCTCGACCCTCGCCATCGAGGACCTGATCGGCGACCTGAAGGAGCGCTTCACGATCGTCATCGTGACGCACAACATGCAGCAGGCGGCGCGCGTCTCGGACCGTACGGCCTTCTTCAACCTGTCCGCGGTGGGCCAGCCCGGCAAGCTCATCGAGATCGACGAGACCGAGCGGATCTTCTCCAACCCGTCCGTGCAGGCGACGGAGGACTACATCTCCGGCCGCTTCGGCTGACCATGCCCTCGCCGGGCGGGCCGCTCCGCGAAGGGACGGGCCCTGCCCGGCACGGCTGACGCGAGACATCATGCGGCTTCGTGTCGCGTGGCAAAGGCGTCCTGCGGTGCTGCATGGCGGTGCCACCGCAAGACGAAGGGCCCGCCCCTGGCTCCCGGGGGCGGGCCCACGCTTTGCCTGCGGCGGGCGGGGGGTTGGTCGCGGCTGCCGTCACGGCTGGATTCCTGCGTCGCGGCGGAATACCCACGGGCTGAGGCCGGTTCGGCACCGCCGAGCTCCGCCGCGGGGGTTGACCTCCATCGCGGCGGGATGTTTTTCGGGGAGCGGAGTCCCCTGGCAAGGGTGAGTGGGGAGAGGTCGTTAGCCGAAGGCCAGGTTGACGATCCAGTAGCTCAGGGCGGCGACCGCCGCCGCCGCGGGCATCGTGATGAACCAGCCCGCGACGATGTTCTTCGCGACACCCCACCGCACCGCGTTCACCCGCTTCGTCGCGCCGACGCCCATGATCGCCGACGTGATGACATGCGTCGTCGAGATCGGCGCGCCGAACATGAACGACGCCGTGTACATCACCGACGCCGCCGTCGTCTCGGCGGCGAACCCCTGCGGGGGGTCCAGCTCGATGATCCGCCGCCCCAGCGTCCGCATGATCCGCCACCCGCCCGCGTACGTCCCGAGCGACAGCATCACCGCACACGCGATCTTCACCCACACCGGGATCGGGTCGCCCGCGTCCTCCACATCCGCGATGACCAGGGCCATCACCACGATGCCCATCGTCTTCTGGGCATCCTGCAGACCATGGCCGAGCGCCATGCCCGCCGCCGAGACGGTCTGGGCTATGCGGAAGCCGCGCTTGGCCTTGTGCGGGTTGGCGCTGCGGAAGATCCACATGATCGCGAGCATGACCAGGTAGCCGAGTCCCAGGCCCACGACGGGCGAGACGAACATCGGGATGACGACCTTCTCGAGCACGCCCGTCCAGATGACCTCCGTGCCGCCCGCGAGCGCCGCGCCGACCATGCCGCCGAAGAGCGCGTGGCTGGAAGACGACGGCAGGCCGAAGTACCAGGTGATCAGGTTCCAGACGATCGCCCCCACGAGGGCGGCGAACAGGATCCCCATCCCCGACCGGCCGGTCGGCGTCTCGATCAGCCCTTCACTGACCGTTTTGGCGACCCCGCTGCCCATGAAGGCGCCGGCGAGGTTCATGACCGCGGCCATGACGAGCGCGGCCCGCGGGGTCAGCGCCCGCGTGGAGACCGAGGTCGCGATGGCGTTCGCGGAGTCGTGGAAGCCGTTGGTATACGTGAAGAAGAGCGCGACCCCGATGGTCACGACAAGCGCGAAGGTGTCCATGGCCGGGGCTCAGGACTCCTTGACCGCGATGGTCTCGACCGTGTTGGCGACGTGCTCGAAGGCGTCCGCCGCCTCCTCGAGCACATCCACGATCTGCTTGAGCTTGAGCACCTCGATGGCGTCGTACTTGCCGTTGAAGAGGTGCGCGAGGAGCTTGCGGTGGATCTGGTCGGCTTGGTTCTCGAGCCGGTTGACCTCGATCCAGTACTCGGTGAGGTTCTCCATCGTCCGCAGGTGCGGCATGGCCTCGGCGGTCAGCTCCGCCGCCCGCGCCAGGACCTCGATCAGCTGGTCCACGCCCTTCGGCAGCTCCTCGACCTTGTAGAGGACGACCAGGTCGACGGCCTCCTCCATGAAGTCCATGATGTCGTCGAGGGACGAGGCCAGGGAGTAGATGTCCTCGCGGTCGAACGGCGTGATGAAGGAGGAGTTGAGCTGGTGGAAGATCGCGTGAGTGGCGTCGTCCCCCGCGTGCTCCGCTGCCCGCATCCGGTCGGCAATCTCGGCCCGGGCAGAGGCGTCCGCTCCGAGCAGTTCCATGAGGAGCTTGGAGCCTGTGACGATGTTGTCCGCGGACGCGGCGAACATGTCGTAGAAGCTCGTCTCCCTGGGGGTCAGACGAAAGCGCACGTGGGTTCCTCGGTATGCATCGGATTCGGTCAGGGTGATGCTAGGCGCATCATCCGGCCACGGCTAACCGGCTGTCCTTCAGTGTCGCCCATCGGACAGGGTGCTCCGGCACGGGCCCCGGACGCACCGTGAAATTCGGTACGATATACCCGCCAGGGGTATTTAAACGCGCGTAACTCCTTTTTCACGGCTCACCCCGGTTGCACGGCTCACACGGCCCGCGGACGACGGAGGACCCCATGACGACCACTGAGGCCGCCACCTGCCACAACCCGGATTCCGGGCCCGCCACGGGCACCGGGCCGCACGGCTACACCAAGGACAAGGACCAGCACCTCAAGCGGCTGCGCCGGATCGAGGGCCAGATCCGCGGCCTCCAGCGGATGGTCGACGAGGACGTCTACTGCATCGACATACTCACGCAGGTTTCGGCCAGTACGAAGGCGCTGCAGTCCTTCGCCCTGCAGCTGCTGGAGGAGCACCTGCGGCACTGCGTCGCGAGTGCAGCCATGGAGAGCTCCGCTCAGGGGGCCGTCGAGGGCGGCGAGGAGATCGACGCGAAGGTGGCGGAGGCCACAGCTGCGATCGCCCGCCTGCTGCGCACCTGATGCGGCGATTTCCAGCCAGTCAGCCGCCCCCATGCCCCCCGACGTCCCCGGCACCCCGGGCGTCCGCCTAGCCGTGCTCCTCGGCGCGGTCCGCCGTGACCCTGAGCACTTCGTCGATACGGGCCGGACTGAGCCGTTCCCCGTCCGCGGCCGACGCCGCGATCATCAACTCGCCGCACAGCTCGATCTCTGCGAGGGCCACGTGGTCCTGGACCGCGGAGCCGCTGGGCACAGGCACGTGCGTCACCTCCTCGTCGCGAGCGCCGTCTGCAGCGCCTGACTGCGTTTCCTTACGTGCTGCCTCTTGCGTTGAACACCGCTGTGCGTGTAGAGCCCAGCGTAGGGAACCGGCCACAGTGCGCGCATGGCACGGACGGACCATTTCCACGGGCCCGTTGGGGCCCGTTGTCCCGGCTGTCCGCTATGACTCCGGGACGGCGATCTTGCCTGCGTAGATGTCGCGGTCCGGCGGCAGGTCGACGTTCACGCCGCTCCCGAACCCGTGCAGCACGGTCGTCGACACGACCTCGGTCGCCGTCGCATCGCTGCCGTTGGAGAAGGTGAAGCGGTGGCGGACCTTCCGCAGGCGCCCCTGCTCGTCGAGATACGCATCGAACGGTACGGCGTCCTTCGAGAAGCCCTTCGCGGCGGCCGTGAGCGCCCCGCGCGCGTGCGGCGAGGCGGCCCGGGCGGCGCGCCCGATGTCCGTCGTCCCCCGGTAGTGCCGGACGGTCACCCCGTCCTCCGGGGCCTTCGCCTCGCCCGCGTACCTCACGTCCCGCGCCCCGCGCAGCAGTTCCGCCGCGGACAGCGGGTCGGTCGCCCCGCCCGTGACCAGGTTCCCGTCGGCGAGGCCGGTCGTGTCCACCCGCACCCACTTGTCGGGCGGCACGCCCGCGCCGCGGTCCTTCATATACAGGGCGCCGGGGGCGAGGAGTTCGGTCACCGGCTGGTGCTCAGGCGCGCCCGCGGCGTCCTTCGGCAGCACGACGACGAGGCGGCCGATCCGTCTGGTGTAGTCGAACGCGCCCCGGCCGCGGATGGTGACCCGGGTGCCGCCGGTCGCCGTCTCCATGGACGTATACGCCCGGGAGCTGCCGAAGCGTTCCAGGACGTCTGCGGCCCGGTGCACGACGGCCGCGGCGGTCGCGTCGTCGACGCTGCCGCGCTCGTCGGCCGCGGCGCCCATCCCGGAACAGCCGGTGGCCAGCAGGCCCACCGCCAGGCTGCCCACGGCGGCGGCAACGGCGCCGCCTTTCCGTCCGTGCCGCTGCACCACCATCGCCATCGCCTGCGAACCCCCTGAAAGACCAGCCGGAGCGACCCCGGCCCGAAGCTCGTTCCGCTTAACGACCGGGCGGGGGTGCCCGTCACGGCCGGTACGGTGGACTGGTGCGTCCGAAAGCCCCCGAAGTACCGAGCGAGCCCGGCGAGGGCCACTGCACGCGCACTGTCGAGCAGGGTGCCTTCTGTATCGCCCGCTGCAGCTGCGGCTGGACCGGCCCGGCCCGCCGCGCCCGCGCCAAGGCGCGGGAGGACGCGGCGGCGCACCTGGAGCGCTGAGGGGACGGCGCCCGACCGCGGCCCCCCCTTTGTCGAGCCGGACCCCGACCCTGCCGGTCAGGCTCACCTCGTATGACTCGTAGGAGAGGGTGCGGCCGAGCTCATCACCACAGGAAACCGGGCCGACCGTGGTCACCGGGCATGCGGTCAGCCGGTGAGCTCGGCCGTGCCACGCTCGGCTCAGGGCGAGGGCCGTTCCGAACTGGCCTGTCCTTCAACCGCTTTGGGCCTGCGCGCGCGAGCTGTGATGACACGAATTCCGTTCTTGCGGATGTGCCGCAAATCGCCGCCCTGAGCGGGGGAACCTACGTCCATCGAGCATCGTCTGGCCGTGCGTCAGACGTCGTTTGGAGGTTCGGATGGACAGGCGCACGCTTCTGCAGGCGGGGACCGGATTCGCGGCCACCGCGGCCTGGCTCGCCGGATGCAGCGGCGACTCCGGCCAGGCGGCCGCCTCTTCCCGTGCCCGCGACGGCAACCGCGACCACAGCCGCACCCGCGGCCCGCGCTCCGACCGCCCCGGCCGCCACGGCACGCCCGCCGACGCCCCCCGCGCCGGCGACTGGTCCGCCCTCGCCCGCGGCCTCGGCGGCGGCCTCGTCAGGCCCGGCGACGTCGACTACACCTCCGCCCGCAGGCTCTACAACACCCGCTTCGACCACCTGCGCCCCGCCGCCGTCGCGTACGTCTCCGGCACCGCCGACATCGCCGAGTGCCTGGCCTTCGCCCGCCGCCACGCCGTCCCCGTCGCCATCCGCAACGGCGGCCACTCCTACGCCGGTTGGTCCAGCGGCACCGGGCGCCTGGTCATCGACGTCTCCCGGCTCGACCGCGTCGCCGTCACCGGGCGCGCGGAGGCCGTCATCGGCGCCGGCGCCAAGCTCGTCGACGTCTACGCCCGCCTCGGCGCCCGCGGCGTCACCGTCCCCGGCGGCACCTGCCCCACCGTCGGCATCTCAGGGCTCACCCTCGGCGGCGGCCATGGCGTCGTGTCCCGCGCGTACGGGCTCACCTGCGACAGCCTGCTCGCCGCCACCCTCGTCACGGCGGACGGCCGCACCCTGCGCTGCGACGCGGCCGACCACCGCGACCTCTTCTGGGCCCTGCGGGGCGCGGGCAACGGCAACTTCGGCGTCGTCACCGAGCTCCGCTTCCGTACGCACCGGCCGCCTGCCGTCGTCGCCGCGCGCCTGAACTGGCCGTGGGGCAAGGCCGCCGACGTCGTCCGCGCCTGGCAGGAGTGGGGTCCGGAGCAGCCGGACGAGATCTGGTCGGCCGTACACCTCGCGGCGGTCGCGGGCGGGTCGCCCCGGGTCGCGGTCTCCGCCTTCTCGCTCGGCGCGTACCGGGATCTGCAGAACGCCGTGGACCGGCTGGCCGACGGGGTCGGCGCCTCCGCGTCGTCCGTCTCGCTGCGCGGCAGCACGTACCCGGAGGCGATGGACGCGTACGCGGGCTGCGCGTCGTACAGCGCCGACCAGTGCCATCTGCCCGGCAGCACCCCGGGCCGCCGCCCAGTGGGCTCCCTCGTCCGCGAGACGTACGCCTCGCGCTCGGACTTCTACGACCGCCCGCTCGGCCCCGAGGGCATCCGGGTCCTCATCGACCGGGTCGAGCGCTACGGCAGGGCGGGCGGCAGCGGCTCGGGCCCTGGGGCTGAGGCTGGGGCTAGGGCTGGGGCTGGGGCTGGGCCCGAGCTCGGGTCCGGTTCCGGTTCCGGTTCCGGTTCCGGTTCCGGTTCCGGCACGATCGTGCTTACGGCGCTGGGCGGGGCGGTCAACCGGGTCGCGCCGACAGCGACGGCGTTCGTGCACCGCCGCTCGCGCGTACTGGCCCAGTACTTGGCGGCCTGGCGGGCGGGGCGGAGCGGCTCGGCGGCGACCGCGTGGCTGAACGACCTGCACCGGGCGATGCGCCGCCACGCCTCCGGCGCGGCCTACCAGAACTACACGGACCCGGCCCTGAAGGACTGGCGGCGCGCGTACTACGGGCCTGCTGCGGACCGTCTCACGCGCCTGAAGCGGCAGTACGACCCGGAGCGCGTCTTCGACTTCCCGCAGGCGCTGTGAGGGGCGTCGCGGCCCGGCGGGCCTTTCCCCGCAGGGGCCCGCAGCGGCCTGCGGCCGCGGGCGACCCATTCCGCAACCGGGGGCTGGGGCCCCTCGACCCTGGGGTCCGGGGCGGAGCCCAGTTTCGGGATGGGGGGCACCTCCCAGCGGTAGCTGGGGGAGGGTGGGTCAGGGGAACAACCCACCGCGGGCGCCACGATTCACCGGACACGCCCTAAGCGGCGAGGTCCTTGTCGCCGCCGGAGCCGCCGGAGCCGCCCGGCTCGCCCGAGCCCGGCGAACCGTCCGAGCCCCCCGAACCGTCCGCCCCTCCCTCTCGCTCCGCCGGAGGTGCCCCCGCCGCCCCAGTGCCCGACCCTCCGTCAGTGCCGCCCGCAGCCTCGACCTCCCGCGCCTGCGGGTCCCGTACGCCCATGCCCCGTACGCCGCCCGCGCCCTGTACGAGCCACCCCCCGCGCCGCGAGTCCACGACGGCGCGCGTCAGTGGCGTGAGGAGCGCCATCGCCGCCGGGGCGAGCAGCAGGGCGACCGCCGTGCCGAGCGCGAATCCGCCGATGACGTCCGTCGGGTAGTGCACGCCCATATAGACGCGGCAGAAGCCCTCCAGCAGGGCGAGCGCGATCCCGGCGAGCCCGAACTTCCGGTTGGCGACGAAGACTCCGACGCCGAGGGCCATCGCCATCGTCGCGTGGTCGCTGACAAAGGAGAAATCGGTCTTTCCGGCGATGAGGACCTCGAGCCCCCTGTGGTCGACGAAGGGTCTGGGGCGCTCGACGAAGCCGCGGATCGGAACGTTGACGAGCAGGGCGAGACCGGCCGCGAGCGGCGCCCAGATCAGCCCGGCGACGGCGGTCGGCGCGTCCTCCCGCTTTCTGACGGCCCACCAGCACCAGACCATGAGCAGCACCAGCCCGGCCATGATCCCGTACTCGCCCGTCCACTCCATGACCCGGTCGAACCAGCGTGGGGCGTCGGCGGCGAACCCGTTGATGTCGTAGAGCAGGGAAACGTCGGGGTTCGACCCGGTCGACTCGACTCCAGCCATCTGCCGCGGCCCCTTGTCTCTGTGCTCGTACGTGCCTGCTGCTGACCCCCGTGGCGGTTGAGGTGCTGCGTCCCCAGTCCAGGGAACGCCGACGCTTCCCGCGGCGTTCCGCTCTCCACCGAACGATCACCAGGACGTTATCCAAGAGTGACTCATCGTCGCAGCTCAGGGCCGCGTGGCGGCGACTCGCGCTAGGAGGCGTCGGCGGTTGGCAGCGCCTCCGCGCCGTCCTCGGTGACCCGGGTCGCGCCGAAGTAGTCCGGCGTATCGATCTTGTCGAAACGGATCACGGCGCCCGTGTACGGCGCATTGATCATGTAGCCGCCGCCGACGTAGAGGCCGACGTGCCGGATGGCCCGCGAGTCGGTCAGGTCGTCCGAGAAGAAGACCAGATCGCCCGGCATCAGCTCGTCCCTGGCCGGGTGGGACCCGGCGTTGTACTGGTCGTTGGCGACTCGCGGCAGCTCGATCCCCACCGTCTCGTACGCCGCCTTCGTCAGGCCCGAGCAGTCGAACCGGCCGCCGTCCGCCGCCGTGCCGTCGCCGCCCCACAAGTACGGCGTGCCGAGCTTCTTCTGCGCGTAGTAGATCGCCCCCGCGGCCTGCCGCGACGCCGGGACCTTGCCCGTCGGCGCCTCGAAGCTCTTGGCGAGGGTCGTGATGATCTTGACGTAGTTCTGCGTCTCGCGGATCGCCGGGACACCGCCGGCGCGGATCACGCGGTACGCGCCCGCGTTGTAGGCGGCCAGCATGTTGGCCGTGCGGTCGCCGGGGACGTCCTTCACGTACCGCGCGAGCTCGCAGTCGTACGAGGCCGCGGACGGGATCGCGTCCGCCGGGTCCCAGACGTCCCGGTCACCGTCCCCGTCCCCGTCGATGCCGTGGGTCGCCCAGGTGCCGGGGATGAACTGCGCGATCCCCTGGGCCTCGGCGTGGCTCTGGGCCCTCGGGTTCCAGCCGCTCTCCTGGTACAGCTGCGCCGCGAGCAGTGCGGGGCTGATGGAGTCGCAGAGAGTGCCCCACTTCTGCACGAGCGGCTGGTACGCGGCCGGCACCGCCCCCTTAGCCAGCCCGGCCCCCCGGCCCGTACCGCTGGCGATGCCCGCCGCGGCGGTGTACGTGCCGACGACGAGGAGCGCGAGAAAGCAGAGACACAGCCCGATGCCGACTCCACCGGCAACCCAGAATTTCCGCACCCTCCAACCCTCCCCCATCGGGGGGTGGTTGGTCTCGGGGTGCCCGACGGTTTGGCCGAAATCACGTCGACGCACCGGCGAACGATGGGGAGAGGTCCAGGGCCGGTGTGGGGGCCCGGGGTCGGGCTCGAGGTCGGGGGAGCCGTTCAAACTGGGTTTCGGAAGCGACAAAACCGTGCAGTAGCGTAAGCGCACCGTAAACGTAGGCCAGCGGGGGGACTTGGCGTGGCGTTCATCATGGTGACCGCGGCGGTCTACGGGGTTCTGCAGTTGGCGGTGCTGGCGTGGCCAGCGCGGTCGGTGCGGCTGTCCACGGTGCTGTTGACCATCGTGCTCGGCGTCTACGGCAGCGGTGTCGCCACGGTGCTGGTGGAGTGGGGCTACACGCGTGGCATGGCGGCGTGGAGCGGTGACCCGCTCGCGGACGTGGTGCAGGCCTCGAGCTACACGGTCGCTCCGGTGGTCGAGGAACTGGCGAAGATCGTGCCGCTGTTGCTGGTCGGCTGGAATCTGAAGATCCGCTACCAGTTGGGGCTGGCGGACTACGTGGTGCTCGGCGCGGGTCTTGGCGCCGGGTTCGGGCTGCTGGAGGTCTTGCTGCAGCACGCGCTGGATGCCGAGCGGGCGACCCCTTATCCGGGCGGGGGCTGGATGCTGCCGGGCGGCATCAGTCTGGTCGCGGGCTATATCCCCGACTTGGGCCAGGTGCTCTCCACCTGGCTTCCGGCCTCCCTCGGGGTGGTCGAACTCGGGCATCCCGGCGGCACCCTGAGCACCAACCTCCACTTGGCCTGGGGCGCTGTGGGCGCGCTGGGGGCGGGACTGCTGCTGCGCGGCCGGGGCTGGGCGAAACTTGCGGCCATGGCGCCGCTGGCGTTCGCGATCGGCCACCACACCCTGACCAACTACACCGGGCGGCCGAAGGAGGACCCGCCCGGCTGGGCGCAGTGGTTGGCGGGGCTGGGCGACGACCTGGTGGGGGCGGCCCCGCTGATCTGTCTGCTCGCCGCGATGGCCGTGGACTTCGTCCAACTCCACCGGGCGAAGGCGGCTGTTCCCGGAGTGCTGCTGAGCGACGAGCAGGCCGGGAAGACGGGTCTGACGGCGCTGGCGGGCTTCGGTAGCTGGTGCATCCCGTGGACGGCCCTGATCGCTGTGCGCTTCGCCCGGCTGCGCCGCTCCCTGTTCTACGCCGCTGCGGCCCGCACCCCACCGGACCGGCTCGAACCGCTGCGTCAGGCGGTGGCGGCGATCGCGGCGCGGATGAACGCGAGCAACCACGCGGACGCCTGGAACTCGGCCCGAATACGCGCCCAACTCAAGACCGCCCGCGCCGCCCGCGGCCGAGCCCGCCGCTGGCTCATGCCCATCCCGCTGCTGCTCGCGCTCCCATCCGTCGTCTTCCTGGGGCTGGGCTCCTTCCCGTCCACCAAGGGAATCCAGGAGTTCTTCTCCACTGGCAGCGGCCCCACGCTGATGGTGGGTCTCGGAATCGCGGGACTGGCCTGGATCGCCTGGCAGTTGTACGTCCTGCTGCGCGCCTGGCGCACCACTGCGGCCCTTCCGGTCGGCGAGACACTGGCGACGATCCGCTTCCGCCTCTGGACCGCCCTGGGCTCGACCACGACGGGAACTCTGCTGCTGACCCTCCGCCTGAAGGGCACCCCCGCAGACGAAGAGGTCCTCACCGAGCAGGCCCATCTCCTGGCCGCGCTGGATGAGTTCCTCCTCTACCTCGGCTTCGTCCTTCTCCTGCTGGCCCTGTTCGCCCTGATCCCGCCTGGCGGCCTCGCCTTGGCGGGCGGCGGGGTGGTGGCGGGCGCCATCACCACCGAGGCGGTGGTCAATGCGGCCGCCCTCGGCGCGGCCGGCATCGTCCTCATGGCCGCCGGAGCTGACGGCGGCGTCCACAGTGGAGAAGGAGAGCGGCCGACCGAGGCCAAGCCTCAGGAAGGGAGTCCTGGACAAGGGAAGGGAGCTATCGACGAGTCCGAGAAGGCGTTCAGTCCCAAGGAACGCAAGATAGCCGAATCCCTTCAGGCGGAAGGCAAGAACGTCAAGGCACTCAAGGAGTCTACCGTTGAGGGGCAGAGGACCCCTGATGCCCTCGTGGACGGCGTACCCACCGAGTTCAAGACCCTCCAGCCCGGTGCTGCACCCAATGCCATCAAGAACACGCTCAACACGGCAAAGAAGCAGGCGCGAGATGCCATCATCGACGCGCGAGGCAGCGGCCTCAGCGAGAGCGGAGCGCGCGAGGGGATGGGGAAGTTCCTGCGGGACAATCCAGCTGGCAGGATGAACTCCATCAGGATCATCGGCGACGGCTTCCACATCCATTGGCCCTAGAGGTATCCGTGAGCGAATATCACTACGTCTTCATCCACCCTGGTCACCCCCGGGAGCAGCTCGTCGCCGACATCTCGTCCGCGTGCGGCGTGAACCTGAAGCCGGTGGACTCCGAATTCATCGATTACGCCGTGAACCTCGGCCACGCGGCAGTCGAGGTCGAGTTCTCGCACGAGTACGAGGAAGCCTACGGCATCCACTTCGAGCGGTACGATTCGCTGTTCACCGTCCGAGACTTCGATTCGGATATGGCGCGGCAAGAAGACCTTGCGCGACACATCTTCAGGAATCTTGCTTCCCTGGGACGCTACTCGCTGATCCTCGTACTGGATTTGCAGCAGTTGCTCGACTCGGAATCCCCTCACGAATACCCGAGATGAGTATGGACGGGCCGTCGAGAAGCGTGGTTTCCGGGGCGACGATCAGTCGGAGTCGCTGAATCTGCCCGCAGTTGGCAGCTGATCTGCCGCCTGCCGGGCAGACGACGTTCAGCTGTCCGGCGCCGCAGCCGTCGCGTTGCGATTCAGCCCGTAGAGCGGGAAGTGGTCGGTCGCGACATCGAGCCTGCTCGACGAACGCCCGGCGCGGGCACTGTCTTTGATCACAGAAGAACCGCCGAACCCGAACGGATCCGGACCGGATGCTCACCGACAGGACCGTCCGCCAGTTGGCGCCAGCGGCTATGGACGCGTCCAGCGCGACAGCCGCAGTCCGGATACCGCCCCGGTCGGCCGCACGTAGCCGCATCCACCACGAGCACGGGCTCCACGAATGTCAGCCAGCAGACCCTCACGTCCACGCTCCGGAACAGCACGTCCTCGATCGCCCTGGCCTTCATGAACAAGGCCTCCCCCGGCGGAACGATCTTCCCGCAGTCCCCCGGTAAACGGGGACTCACAGAAGCGGCCGCAACGCTGCTTCTAGCGAGGCGAGCCAGGCGATCACGGGCGAGGCCACTTGTCATTGACCGTTAGGGGGTCGCGGCTCACGTTCAAAGCGCGCCCACCAGGGGGTCGGCTTTCGACCAGAAGGGGACGCTTTCCTGCGCCGGTGTCTGACGACAAGCAGTGCCGTGCCGGCGGCGGCCACGATTCCGGCGCCGACGGCCCAGCCGCTCATGCCATCGTTCTCGGGGAGAGCGCAGGAGAAGCTGCCGTTCTCCCTTGCCTGGACGCGGGCCGTGTCGTTGCTTCCCTCGGTGTCCTTGACACGGGTGCCGCCCGGTGAAGGGGCGACCGCCACGCAGTCGTCCTCGCTGGCCGTGAAGCTCTCGCCGAAGCCCGTACCCTTCGCCTCGACGTCGGTTCCGTCGGAGCCCTCCTCGGGGGCACCCAGCGCGGCCGGGCCGAACGAGGTGACGTTCGTGGTCGACAGGCCCTTCGCCGTGCCGTTCAGGATCCACACGGCGCCCGACTGCTGTACCTTGCCCTGCTCTCCGGGGCCACCCACGGCCAGATCGGGGTGGCCGTCGTGGTTCATGTCCCCCGTCCGGAGCGCCGCACCGAAGCGGTCGGCCGACTCGCCCCTGCCCGGGACGCCAGGAGTGTCCTGGGTGATGACCTGCGCGCCGGAACCGGTGAGGCCCTTCTTGCCGCCCAGGAGCAGGACGACCGCGCCCGTGTCCGAGACCTGGCCGGTGTCCTCGCCGGGGAGACCGACCGCGAGGTCCGCGTAGCCGTCGCCGTTGACGTCCCCCGCCGCGAGGACGTCGCCGAACCCGTCGCCCACGCTCTGCTCGTCGATACCGGCCAGGCCCAGCGTCTCCTGGGTGATCCGTTGCGCGCGGGAGCCGGGGCCGGAGGCCGAGCCGCGGAAGACGCGTAGCTCGCCCGGTCGGTCCTGGCTGTCCTCAGAGACCTCACCGACGTCGCGGACGACGAGATCGCCGTACCCGTCCCCGTCGAAGTCGGCGATCACCCCGCCCGCGCTGTACGAGTTGAGGTCGTCGCTGGTGTGTTCCAGGCCGTTTTCATCGCCCTTGAAGAAGCGGCCCCGCTCCTGCATCTCCTCGAAACCCTGGCTCGTGACGAGATCGTCCCGGCCGTCCCCGGTCAGGTCGCCCACGATGATCGCGCGCGGGACGATGTCATCGCCCCAGTCGGTGCCGAGCGAATCCTTCCGGTGCGCCTTCCCGTCACGGGGGAGGGGACCATACAGGACGGTCGGCCCGTCGCCGTCCAGCCGGCCGCTCCCGTAGTAGTTGTCGAGCAGCAGGTCGGCCCGGCCGTCCCCGTCGAAGTCGCCGCCGTGAAGACCCCAGCCGCCCGGCAGCGTCGTACCGCCGGACAGGCCCACGGACGACCCCCACAGCACGACCGTCCCGTTATGGTCGTCGGCGTCGGTGCTCACCGTCACCGCCAGGTCGGTGAAGCCATCGCCGTCGAAGTCGCGCGCGACCGGGCTGCCCCCGAACCTGGTTCCCCGAGCCACGAGTTGGCCGAGGGTCCCCTCGGCGGCACGGTTGACCACCTGGGCGTGCTCGGTGTCGGGTCCTGACCGCGAGCCGTACACCACGGAGACGGCGCCCGCCAGTTGGACCCCGTCCACCGTGCTGAGCGGTCCAGGGACCGCGAGGTCGGCGTAGCCGTCACCGTTGAAGTCAGGGACCTCCTGCTTCGCCTTGCCCGGCGGAGAGTCGCAGGCCAGGGGAACGGCCACGAGCGCAGCCAGCGCGACGGCGGCGAGTACCCAGCGTGAACTTTCGGGAAACATGGTCAAATCCTCGTCGGTGGCCGCGCCACCGGGACAGCTTCCTCAAGATCTTCACCGCATGAGCTGGTCGCCGCCCGCCCCCCGACCTGGCAAAAAACCCTACCGTCTCGGGCGACTCGTACGCAGACGAGCTGCGCCTCGCTGCTGGGGCTCCGCGAGGTACAGCTGATCCTGCACCGGTTGCAGCCATCACGGACGCGCGGTCAGAACCCGCCTGAGCACGGTGAGCGGCTGCTCCGGCGGGACCGCCGCTCGGTCGCGCTGACCGCGGCAGGCGAAGCGCTGCTGCCGCATGCACAGGCGATGCTCGCGCGGGCCGCCGCCGCGAAGGAAACCGTCGCCGCGTTGTCGGGGCTGGTCATCGGCCGACTCGCCGTCGGGCTCGTCCAGCCTCTGCCGGACGACCCTGTCCTGCGGCTGCTCGGCGGGTTCCGCCAGCGGCACCCCGGCGTGCACCTCACGCTGCTCGAGGAGGAGACCGACGCGCTGTTGGCGGCGCTCACCTCCGGGCAACTCGACGCAGCTGTCATCGGGATGGGCCCGTACGACTCCCCACCGGATGACCTGCAGCCGCACCTATTCGCGAGAGAACCCGCGCTTCCTCCCACGCACCAGCTGGTCGGCCGGGCGTCGGATTCACCGGCAGATCATGCTGGTCGCGCGGTCGCAGGAGGCGAGCCCGGCAGGCCGGGCGTTCTCGCGATGGCGCGCCGGCGCCTGGTCGACGCCTGACGACAGCCCGCCCCCCATCGGCCGGTCCGGCCCCGCAAGGACCCGGGCAGCAGCGACCTCGACACGCAGACCGGTCGACTCTTCAACCTGCGGGGCGACATCGCGCAGTTTGCCGGGGCGGGGACGCATGGCGGGCATGTCATGGCACGGATTCCGCCAAATTTTGCCGCCAAGTCGACCCCCCAGGCGCCATCCTCCGAGAAGCTAGAGGAAGATGGAGGCCGACCCGTGCCCTGTGGCAGGGGCACGTACAACTAGTCAACAGGGGCCGGTGAGTTAGAACATGTTCCTGGCAGCCGAAAAGGGCGACATCAACACCATTATCGGCGGCATCGCCCCGGACTGGGGGCCGTTCGGGAGCCTGGGGAACGAGGCGCGCGTCATGATCGAGGTCGTGATGGCGGTCGCGATCCTGCTCTGCCTCGGCCTCGCCGTCTGGGGCGCGGCCAAGCAGCGCATCGGGGCCACGGCGCTGCGCGACACGTTCAGCGCGGAACAGGGCAAGGGCCTCATCGTCGCGGGCCTGACCGGCGTCTTCATCATCGGCTCGCTCGGCACGCTGTTCACCATCGTCTACGGGATGGCGGTCTAGCCTGCCTTCCCCCGGCCCACCGTAAGGTGACCTCATGGGCGGCGTGAACGATCTCGAGTGGGTCCGGGCCTCGGACAGCCCGGAAGGCGAGTCCATCGAGGTCGCGACCGGGGACGGCGACCTCATCCACATCCGGAGCAGCGACGACCCGGACAATGTGGTGACGACGACGGCGGCCAAGTGGAAGGCATTCGTCCTCGGCGTCCAGAACGACGAGTTCGACCACTTCGCCGACGACCAGCCGAAGTGCTGAGCGGTCACCCTCCCTCCCGAAGGTCCACGAGCGCCCGCTGAATTGTTCTGACGACCGTCTGGGGCTGGAAGAGCACCTGGTTCCGCGTGAAGCGGAGAAGGCGGCGGACACCCTGACAGCCGAGCAGGGCATTGAAACGTACGGCGTCGGCTTCGTGGGCCTGCTTGGTGCCATGCCAGGTGAAGCCCTCGATCTCCACGATCAGCCCTTCGGCAGGGAAATAGAAGTCCACCCGGACGGTGCGGCCGTCGGGAAGGGTGAAGCTCACCTGGCTCTCCGGGTGCATACCCGCCTCGCGCATACGCAGCCGGGCAAGCGTCTCAGGCGGCGACCCTGCCGCCGGATCCGTGAGCCGCAGCGCCTTCCACGCGGCGGACGTACCCTTGCGCCAACACGACATGCGCAGAGCATCCGTGAGCCGGTCCCGCTCAACGCTCCGCTGCCGCAGCGCGGAGTCGGCCGCGACCACCGACTCGTCCAAAGGCGCCGAGCGAAGAAGGTCCACCACCGTCCGCAGGGGGTTCGTCACCCGCAGACCGCAGTTCAGCCGTATCACCTCCGCTTCGTCCAACGGCAGTTGATATGCGGTGGCACCCAGCGGCCTGCCATGCCGTACGCCGCCGACCCGGGTCACCTCCAGCCCAGGCCGCAGCAGTTCGATACCCAGCAGCCCGGCGGCCGACCGATGACTGGCCACCATGTCCGGGTGCATCAGCTGAATCGCGTGCATCCTGGTCCGATGGTTGATCTCCCTCCCCGGCTCGACCCAAATGCCCCTCCCCAGCCGCTGCCAGCCCTCCTCACGCAACCGCCGGACGACCGTATTCCGCGATCCGCCAACTGTCAGCGCATGCCTAGACAGCAGCACTGCCCCATGCCGAGCGGCCGCCGCCCTCCACGCCTCACCCCACCCGACTCCGTTGCGTGTCATGCAACCAGCACAGCGGATCTTCCATAGATTCGCGACCCCTGTGGATAACTGGTACGCCAGCCGAGTGGATCACTTTGCCGAAAGAACAGCCCATAAAAACCGGGCATTTGAGGCAGAATTCTGGTCGTCGATGCAACAAGGTGATCCACTCCGCCAATGCCCCCTCACAAGGGCGAGCCGCGCCCGCCGGGGCCTCCGAACCGCGGGAGGCAGACGGTGGCGAGCAGGAAGGCGAGGGGGTCGGGAAGCGGGATCTGGTCGCCGTAGTCGCCGTGCAGGGCGCGCAGATACGCGGTGCGCTGCGGGTGCGCGTGGGTGTACAGGGCCCATACGCCCTCGCCGGGGTCGATGAGCAGCAGGGTTCGTACCGCGGCGGTGGCGTACTGGCCGATCCTGGCGGTGATTTCCTGCGGGTCGGCGGGCTGTGCGACCAGCTCGACCGCGAGTTCCACATCCTGGGGATGGATCAGGCTCTCGTCCGAGTCGAGGAAACGGGAGGGGCAGACGGTGAGGTCGGGCGTCACGTAATCGTCCGGGTCGTCCGGCATACGGACGGAGACGCCCTCTGCGGCGATCAGCCCCGCGGGCAGCCGCGACCCGATCGCGGCCCGGAGCATCCGCACGCTTGCCACGTACTTGCCGGGGCGGGGCGGGGCGGCCGGCAGGACCTCCACGCGCAGCCCGGTGGTTTTCCTGAGGACGTCAGCAGCAGCGCGTAACCGGTCCGGCCCCAGCCGTACGACGTTCCGCCGCCATGACCACCACGTCGCGCCCCCTGTCACAGGACGCCCTCCTCCAGCTGAAACCAGAAGGACTTGCCGGGCCCCGGTCCGTCCAGGCAGATCCCGTGTCGGCTTGCGAGCTCCGCGATGAGATACATCCCGCGGCCGTGTTCGGAGTGCTCGGTGAGGCTGTGCGCTGCGGGTACGCCCGGGGCGGCATCCCTGACGTGGATACGGAGGGGGCCTGTGGCCAGCCACTCGCCGTAGAGGGTGATGGGGTACGGGCAGCCGGAGCCGGTACACGCGTTGATCGCGTTGGTGACGCTCTCGGATGTGAGCAGGACGGCGAGTTCAGTGAGGGCGGTGGGCTGCTTGAGGGTCAGCGTGGACGTACGCACGGTCTCCCGGCAGGTACGGACCCACGCGGGGTCCGGCGGGAAGGTGAGCGAGAAGTCGGGGACAAGGACGGGGCTTGGGCACATGGCCTACTCCGGGCGGTACGGGTCTATGAGGGCCCCGGCCTGCAGCGGTGGCGATGCCGTCGGCTCCCGACGAGGGGAGGGCACGGTGCGCTTCCGGCTTACGCCGACCCGGGGTTGGTGTGGTTCTGAAGATAGGCGCTCAGGTTTCTAATTCACGTATACGGAGGGCCACTTGCCACTATCGAGTGAGCCACAGCCGTTCCCGTCACAGCCTGCGCGCCGCGGCTGCTAGGAGATCACCATGGGACTTCGCACCAGCCCGACACAGAGACAGCGCCGACTAGGCATTGAGCTGCGCCGACTGCGTGACGCTACGCGCATGACAGCAGCCGAGGCGGGGGCGTACGCGGGCTTGAGCGGCGCCCACCTCGGCCACATCGAGTCGGGGCGCACAGCGATTCCCGAGGACAAGCTGCGAGCGCTCCTGACTGCCTACGGCTGTGAATCCAAAACCTTCACTGAGGCTCTGGTCACTTGGAGCGAGGCTCCTCGCGGTTGGTGGCACCAGCACAGGCGGGACACCACTGCCGGTGCGCGTGATCTGGCCGAGATGGAGTCAATGGCCACCCATCTCAGCGGTTTCGAGCCCCTGCACCTGCCGGGTCTGCTTCAGACCCCGGAGTATCTCAAGGCCCTCATCACAGCTGCCTTCCCAAACAGCACGGCCAAGTTTGTTGACCGCGGGCTGGAGTTCCGGCTCCAGCGGCAGGAGGTGCTGACCCGCGGCTCTGCCCCGACCTACCACGCGATCATTCATGAAGCGGCGTTCCAGATGCACTTCGTCGACACCGCGATCATGCGCCGCCAGATTGTTCACCTCATCGACGTGGCGCGGTTGCCCCACATCACTGTCCAGATCGTGCCGTTCAAGTCCGGGACACTTCCCGCAGTCGGAACTCCGTTCGTCATCTTCGGTGCGGCAGATCCCGCACTCAGCACGATCTACCTGGAGCACGACGCCGGTTCGGTCTTCCTGGACGACCAGGAACACCTCACTCGGTACGCAGACATCTTCGACCGCCTCGCAACACTGGCGCTGCCCCCAGTGGTTCCGGAGTCCGAACGAACGTCCTACGAGACGCGAGATTCGCTTAGCCTCTTGCAGCATCTGCTGTACGTACTGTGAGAGGGAACTCCATGGCGGAACTGAGCTGGCAGAAGTCATCCTTCAGCAGCGGCGACCCCAACACCAACTGCGTTGAGCTCGCCGCCGCTCCCGACGGCACGCTCCACATCCGGGAGAGCGACGAGCCCACCGCGATACTCACGGCGTCCCGCCCGGCCATACGGGCGCTCCTCAGCCGTATCAAGGCCGGGAACCTGGACCTCACCGACGGTCGTTGATCAACGCGGCCGCGTCCGGCCGCACGCTGCCATCCCCCGCGTGCCGGCGAAGGGCGTAACCGCTTCCGAACGTCCACTCCGACACCGGCGCCACAGGGGAGGTGTCTCATAATGCAATCCCCGGTTCACAGTTCGCCCGCACGGCCGGTCGCACCGCTAACGTCGTCTTAAGGAGACAATGCACGGACGACCGACTGTGGTTGAGCAGCAGAGGGGCAGGGGACGGGCGCGGTATGAGCATCGGCGGCCATGATTACGACGAGCGCGAGCACATGGGCACCGGCTCGGCCCCGCGCGGCCGTCAGACCCGTACCCGCTTGCCTGACGGCGAGGCGTACGGGGACGGGCGGCGCGCTCGGGGCGCGGCCCGGCCCTCGAAGAGCATGATCACGGTCGTGGGTGTTGTGGTCCTGCTGATCGCCGCCATCGCGTTCGCGAACCGCGACAACAGCGGTGACGGGGACGCCTCCGGCGCAGGTTCGAGCAGCGAGGGGTCGGAGGCACAGCCGACGGCCCCGACGGGCAAGAGACCGGTCTCGGGCTCCGACGCGGGGATCGCGTCGGGCTTCCCACGGACGGAGCAGGGGGCGCAGAGCGCGGCGGCGAACTACGCGGTAGCGCTGGGGGGTGACGGGATGTTCCAGGCAGAGACACGCCGCCAGATCGTGGACACCGTGTACGCACCCGACGTCGCAGCTGCTCGGCAGGACGATCTCGACCGCGTGTACTCGGACAGAGAATTCCTCGCGGGTATCGGCCTGAAGCCGGACGGAACCGCTCCGAAGGGCTTGACGTTCGTCTCGCGGACCAACCCCATCGGCACGAAGCTGCAGAAGCTGGAAGGCAATACCGCCACGGTGGCTGTCTGGTTCTCGACACTGTTCGGGCTGGCGGGCGAAGGGTCCAAGAACCCGGTCGCCGAGAGCTGGTACACCAACACGTTCCAACTGAGGTGGGCCGGTGGCGCCTGGAAAGTCACCGACTTCGAGCAGAAGAACGGCCCGACTCCGGTCGGCCGTGATCAAACCGCCTCGTCTGCTGAAGACATGGCCGATGCTGTCCAGGGGTTCGGAGGGTTCACCTATGCCCGCTAGTCGCCGCCGCGCCCTGTCGCTCACCGCGGCTGTGGTGGGCCTCCAGACGGCCGCCTTCCTCCTGGCCTCCCGGGCCTTCGCGGAGCCCACGCCAAGCCCGAGCAACGACCCGTGCGAGCTCATTCGCGGCCCCGCCAAGGAATACTGCGAGCGCGGCGACGGCGCCTCCAACGGCACCCGCTCGCCCACCGACGGCCTCAACGACAACAACCCCCTCGACCCCCTCTCCTCCCTCGCCCGCGGCTGCGCCGACGCAGCCGCGTGGATCGTCGGGAAGCTGTCCAAGGCCGTCGACAGCACGGCCAACGTCGACTTCACCAACACCGCCTTCCTCCGCCAGTACGCCGTCGTCTTCGCCGCGTCCACCGTCCTCACGCTCCTCCTCTGGCTGCTGGCCGTCGCCAAGCGCGCCATCCGCGGTGTCCCGTTCACCGAAGCCATCACCGAGGCCATCGGGTTCCTCTGGCTGACGGTCCTCGCATCGGCATTCACCCCGCTGATCCTCTACACGGTCGTCTCGGCGACCGACGGCATCACGGAAGTGATCGCGGCGGGCACATCCGCCAGCACCGACGCCTTCTTCGGGTCGTTCTCCGAAGCCCTCAAGAAGGGCGAGGACATCGGGGGCGGGCCGATCATGCTGATCGTCGTCAGCCTCGTCTCCGTCCTCGCCGCGGGCGTGCTGTGGATGGAGCTGGTGATCCGGGCCGCGCTGCTCTACGTCGGGGCGCTGCTCGGGACCGTCGTGTACGCGGGGCTGGTCGACAAGAACATGTGGGGGCATGTGCGCCGCTGGGCGGGGATCATGATCGCTGTGATCCTCGTCAAACCGGTGATCATCATCGTCCTCGGTATCGCCGGGGCGCTGTCCGCGTCCGAGGACGGTCCGGACTCCTTCTCCGCCGTCGTCTCCGGGCTCGCGATCATCCTGCTCGCCATCTTCGCCAGCGCCATGATCTACCGCTTCGTCCCCGGCTTCGGCGACGAGATCGCCGGCGCCCGCAGCAGTCGCAAGGCGGCCACCGACGGAGCCGCGGCCGCCGCCGTCATCTCGTCGCCCGCCGCGCTCGTCAAGCAGGGCATCAAGACCCACAGCAGCCGCGGCAGCGGAGGCGGGGGCGGCGCGGACGACGGCTCCGCCCGTTCGGCGCCGCAGCCCGCCAACCCCGTGACCGGCGGCGTGGCGGCGCACAGCAGCCGCGGCCCGGCGGCCGCGCCCAGGCCCGCCGCGGGTCCTGGCGCCCACCCCGGCGGCCGCAGCGGCGCGGTACCCACGCCCCGTACGGACAGCCGAGCCCGCACCGACAACCGCACCGGAGGTGAAGGGCGTTGACGACGCAGTCCCACCAGATGTCCCATCCCATGTCCCACCCGATCGCCCCCCGCCGCACGTACCTCATCGGCCGGGCCCGGCCGAACGCGGTCATCGGCAAGAACCGGGAGACCGGCGAGATCGCGCTGATCATCGTGGGCGCGTTCCTCGGCATGATGGGCGGGCTGCTCATCCCCGTCCTGCCGCTGCGCATCGGCACGCTCACGGGCTTCCCGATGCTGGCGCTGGCGGCCGTCTACGTGCCGTACAAGCACCGCACGTTCTACAAGTGGTTCGAGATCAACCGCACCTACAAGCGGACCGTCAAGCGGGGCGCCGCCTACCGCTCCGCCGCGCCCGAGGCCGGCACGCGCATCGACGGGCGGGAGATCGAGGTCGGCCCGCCGCCCGGCATCGGGCGGATCGGCTGGCTCGCGGCGCCCTTCGGGCCCGACGAGATCGCCGTGCTGCTGCACGCCGACCGGCGCACGGTCACCGCGGCGATCGAGATCGAGGGCCCCGGCGTCGGGCTGCGCGACAGCGAGGACCAGGAGGCGCTGGTCGACCGGTTCGGGACGCTGCTGAAGCATGTGGCCAACGGCGACGGCTTCGTGACGCGGCTGCAGATGCTGGCCCGTACGCTGCCCGCCGACCCCGACGCGCACGCGAAGGACGTGGAGCGGCGCGGCGACCCGAGGGCACCGGGCTGGCTCCAGGACTCGTACGACCAGCTCCAGTCGATGGTGTCGACCTCCTCCGAGCAGCACCGCGCGTACCTGGTCGCCTGCATGCACTTCACGCGCGAACTGGCCGCGGAGGCGGACGCGATGGCCCGCGCCACCCGGCAGGGGCGCGGCAAGCTCGACAAGGACGCAGGCCTGGCCGTGGTCATGGCGCGCGAGCTGACCGACATCTGCGCGCGGCTCACCGAGGCCGACATCCGGGTCAGGCAGCCCCTCGGGCAGGGGCGGCTCGCCTCCCTCATCCACTCGATGTACGACCCGGACCACCCCATCGACCACATCCAGGCGATGACGCAGCGCAATGCCTGGCCCGCCGAGCTCGACGCGATGGAGCCGACGTATCTGCAGGCGAAGACGCGCGAGTCGACCACCCGCGCCCCGTGGTGCCATGCCACGGCCTGGGTGAAGGAGTGGCCGATGACCCCGGTCGGGGTCAACTTCCTCGCCCCGCTGCTCGTCCACACACCCGACGTGATCCGTACGGTCGCGGTCTGCATGGACCTGGAGCCCACCGAGGTGGCCATCGAGCGGATGCTGACGGAGAAGACGAACGACGAGGCGGAGGCCAGCCGCGCGGCCAAGATGAACCGGACCGTGGACCCGCGCGACATCGCGCACCACGGGCGTCTTGACCAGCGCGGGGAGGACTTGGCGAGCGGCGCGGCCGGGGTGAACCTGGTCGGGTACATCACGGTGTCGTCGCGCTCGCCCGAGGCCCTGGCGCGTGACAAGCGGACGATCCGCGCCTCGGCGGGCAAGTCGTATCTGAAGCTGGAGTGGTGCGACCGCGAACACCACCGGGCGTTCGTGAACACGCTGCCGTTCGCGACCGGCATCCGACGCTGATGCGACGCCAATCCGACGCTGTCCCGACGGGAACTCAACGGTAGGAGCCCCGCTGTGCCTGATCCGCTGACCGCCGTCACCGAGGCGTTCACCAGCTTCCTCTTCGGGAAGGTGGAGACGACCCGGCTGCCGGTCCGTACGTCCACGGGCCAGGCGCAGGCCGTCTACCTGCCCACGGCCGCACCGGGCCTCGGCGACTCCGGCGTGATCATCGGGCGCGAGGTCTACAGCGGCAAGGGCTACATCTACGACCCGTTCCGGCTCTACGGCCAGCAGCTCCCGGCCCCCCACTGGCTGGTCCTCGGCGAGTCCGGCAACGGCAAGTCCGCGCTCGAGAAGACGTATGTCCTGCGGCAGTTGCGCTTCCGCGACCGGCAGGTGGTGGTGCTGGACGCGCAGGGCGAGGACGGCGTGGGCGAGTGGAACCTCATCGCCCAGGAGCTGGGCATAACGCCGATCCGGCTCGACCCGATGGCCGCCCTGGACGGCGGGATCCGGCTCAACCCGCTGGACCCCTCGATCACAACGACCGGCCAGCTGGCCCTGCTCCGTACGATCATCGAGGTCGCGATGGGGCACGGGCTCGACGAGCGCGCCGGCTTCGCGCTCAAGGTCGCGCATGCGTACGTCAACGAGACGATCACCGACCGGCAGCCGGTCCTCACCGACATCGTCGAGCAACTCCGCCACCCGGAGCCGGAGTCGGCGGAGGCGATGAACGTGGACCTGGACGACGTACGGGCCTGGGGCCTGGACGTCGCGCTGGTGCTGGACCGGCTGGTGGACGGTGACCTGCGGGGCATGTTCGACGGGCCGACGACGGTCGGCATCGACCTGGACTCCCCGCTGATCGTCTTCGACCTGTCCCACATCGACCGCAACTCGATCGCGATGCCGATCCTGATGGCGATCGTGGGAGTGTGGCTGGAGCACACCTGGATCAGGCCGGACAGGAAGAAGCGGATCTTCCTCGTCGAGGAGGCCTGGCACATCATCAACTCGCCCTTCGTGGCACAGCTGTTCCAGCGGCTGCTGAAGTTCGGGCGGCGGCTGGGCCTGAGCTTCGTGGCGGTCGTTCACCACTTGAGCGATGTGGTGGACGGCGCGGCGGCGAGGGAGGCGGCGGCGATCCTGAAGATGGCGTCGACGCGGACGATTTACGCGCAGAAGGCCGACGAGGCGCGGGCGACGGGGCGGGTGCTCGGCCTCCCGCGCTGGGCGGTCGAGATCATTCCGACGCTGACACCCGGTATCGCGGTGTGGGACGTGAACGGGAACGTCCAGGTCGTCAAGCACCTGGTGACGGAGGCCGAGCGGCCCCTCGTCTACACCGACCGGGCGATGACGGAGTCGGCCGCGCTGGAGGCGGAGGAGAGCGGGGCGGGCGTGCAGCCGGTGGCCAACCGGCCGGGCGCCCACCGGCCGGGCGCGAACCGTCCGGTGACGTCCGCGGACGAGGAGGCGCTGGCCGTCGAGCGCGCGGCGGAGGCGGAAGCGGAGGCGCGCGCGGCGGAGGCGATGGAGCAGCAGCGACGGGAACAGCTCGCGGACGAGTCCACGGTGGCGTGACGAGATGGCGGCATCATGACGGAACCCGGACCGAGACCGCGCGGGCAGGGAGGGGCGGGAGGCTCGGAGCGCGGCATCCCGGACGGCCTGCTCGTCGGCGTACTCGCTTTCCTGCTCGGTCTGACCCTGCTCGTGTGGACGGCTACGGGCCTGGCGGGTCTCCTCGCCCACGGCGCCTGGCCGAAGGGCGTCCACTTCACTCACACCCCGGTGGCCATGCGCCACCTGGCCGCCCAACCCCACGACTTGACCTCGGCCTGGCCCGGGACCCCGGCGAGCCAACTGTCGGGATACGGGTTGTTCTGGGGCATCTTCATCGGCGAACTGATGGTGCTCTTCGTCCTCGCGGTCTTCGCGATCGGCGCGGTGACGCGGTGGCGCGCGGCGGGGCTGAGGGGCGCGGGGGAGAAGGGTGCGGGGGAGAGGGGTGCGGGGGAGAGGGGCACGGCTCGGCACGAAGACGCCAAGGGGACAGGGACGGCCGTGCACGACGGCGCCCCGGAGGCGGGGGCTGCCCGGCCCGACGGCGCCTTGGAGGCGGGGACGGCCCGCCCGGAGGGCAGCACGGAGGCCGCCCCGGCGCCCTCGTGCCCCGCCGGTGCCCTAGAGGCGGCACAGGGCCCCGTAGAAGCGTCCCCTGCGCCGTTCCCTGCGCACTCCACGCCCTCCGCGCTCGCCGCCCACGGAGCCCCCTCCGAGCCGTCCCCACCGAGAAACGCACAGAGGAACGCACACCTCCACCCCGGCGCCGACCCGGCCCACGTCGACGGCCCCGCGCCATCGGCCACGGAACATCCCGGATTCACGGCCCACGGCGAGTCGCCCGACGGACCCACGGTCCACCCGAGCGCAGGCACGGCCTTCCCCACCGTTGGGATCGCCTCAGGCGGACTCGCGCCGACCGACGGCGGCGCCACGCGCCATCCACCCGCGTATGCGTCCGTCGGCGAAGCCGACGCCGCACCCGTGGCCGTGGGGCGGCCCGCCGGGCCCGGGCAGCGGCCCCCCGCCGGGGTTCACTTCACCGGGACGGGAAGCGCGCCCCGCAGGGAACTCGCGCTGCAAGCGATCCGTTCCGCCGAAGGCCCCGTACTCGTCACGACGTCCGACCCCGCCCTCTGGGCGGAGACCAAGGACGCCCGCGCCAAGCTCGGCCCCGTCCACGTCTACGACCCGAGCCACCTCATCGACACCCCCGCCCGCCTCCGCTGGTCCCCGTCCGCCGACTGCGAGTCCCGCGACGCCGCCGCTGCCCGCGCCGCTGCCCTGCTCGCCCCCGTACGGCCCGCGCACGCCCTCGACTCGGCGATGGCTGACGCCGCGGAGACGCTGCTGCGCTGCTGGCTGCACGCCGCCGCCGTCGGGGGGCAGCCGTTCCGCCAGGTGCACCGCTGGGCGTCCGGCAGCGCCGCGCACGACGCCGTACGCATCCTCCGTACGCACCCCAAGGCCGCCCACGGCTCGGCGGGCGAACTCGAGAGCACCCTCACCGCCCACCCCGAGCGCCGGGAAGTCGCCCAGCAGCTGACCGCCCGCGCCCTCTCCGCGCTCTCCTCGATCCACATCAGGAACGCCTGCAACCCGGCCCGCGCCGACGCCCTGGCCCTGGAATCTTTCGTCGCCGAGGGGGGAACGCTTTACGTGGTGGGTGAATCGATCGAGGATCCCCGGACCCACCCGGGTGCGATGCCCCTGCTGACCGCACTCGTCTCGAGCGTGGTCGAGCACGGCCGCCGCATGGCCGCACGGTCATCCGCCGGCCGGCTCGACCCACCACTCACGCTCGTCCTCGACGACGTCGCCGCGGTGGCGCCGCTCCCCCAACTCCCCGAGCTGCTCGCAGGAGGCGCCGCCCAGGGCCTCCTGACGCTCGCGATTCTCCGCTCCGAGGAGCAGGCGCGGGCGCGCTGGCCGCACCGCAGCCTGGCCGGGGGCGCCTGGAGCTGAAGCGCGCGGGCCTCGCCGGGACCACCGGGACCGCCGGGACCGCCGGGCCCGCCAGGCCCGCCGGGCCCAAAGCCGCCGGCGCACCAGCTCGCTCATCTCACGACCGCGCCAGCACCATCTCGTACTCCGTCTCCTCCGGCACCGGCGGAAATGCCATCGTCTCGCCGGTCCTGGCGAAGCCGAGCCTGCGGTAGAAGGCCTCGGCACGGGGGTTGTCACCGTGCACCCACAGGCGGATGCGCTCCGCCTTGGTGTTCCCCCATGTCCAGTCGATGGCCGTACGGAACAGCTGCTCGGCCACGCCTGTACCGCGGTGCTCGGGGCGTACGTACACGCTCACCACGTGAATCTGCGGCGGAGTTGCCCCGTCCTCGCCGATCCCCCCGGGCGTGCCGGCAGCCGGTGCCCGCTGGCCCGTCTCGTCGAGCAATGCGAGCATCGCGACCCACGTGCCGTCGTCCTCGTCGGCCGCGATCACATTCGTGGCGGCCCCGCCCTCGGCGATCGGCGTGGCCCGTCCGCGCCAGAAGTCCTCGGACTGCGCGCTGCTCTTCTCGTACGTGTCGACGAACGCGACGCGCGCAACGGGGTCGCTCAGCGCGGCCAGCCGCAGTTTCCTCAGCCCGGCCCAGTCGTCGGCGCGGACGGTCCGTATCTCGTACCCCATGTCTCGATGCTCGCACCGGCCCCCGTACGGCGCGCAATGTGATCTGGAGCTCTCTGGGAACAGTGGACGATGCCGACCCGGCAGGTTCGGGTAACGCTTACTGCACGTACGAGCCGTTCCCGGCGCCTTCAGGGAAGGAAGGGTGTGCCGTGGCCGACCGTCCGAGCGCGGTGATCTGCATGACCCGCGAAGCCGCGGAGGCCGTACTCCCCGAGCAACTGCGGGACCGGCTGTCAGAGACCGTCGACCTGGCACCTGACATCGAGCCCGAGGCGCTGACGGGCCTCTCCGGCGCCGACGGAGGCGCCTGCGCAGCCGCTCGCTCCGGCTCCCCCGGCGGCGCTGCGGCGACCGCACTCGCCGACGCCGAGATCCTCATCACGGGCTGGGGCTGCCCGCCGCTGACGGAGGAGGTCCTCGACGCGGCGCCCCGCCTGCGCGCGGTCATCCACGCGGCGGGCTCGGTGAAGGGGCACATCACCCCGGCGGTCTGGCAGCACGGCATCACCGTCTCCTCGGCCGCCGACGCCAACGCGGGCCCGGTCGCCGAATTCACGTACGCCGCCATCGTGCTGGCCGCCAAGCAGGCCCTGCAGGGCGCGGCCCAATACGCCGACGGCTGGCCGCACTTCGCCGAGCGCGAGGGCACCGACGGCCGTACGGTCGGCATCGTCGGGGCCTCCCGCACAGGCCGCCGCGTCATCGCCCGCCTCACCGCGTCCGACGCCGACTACCGCGTCCTGCTCGCCGATCCGTACGTTACGGAGCAGCAGGCCGCGGCCCTCGGCACCGAGCTCGCACCGCTGGACGACCTGTGCCACCGCAGCAGCATCCTCAGCCTCCACGCGCCCGAGCTCCCGGAGACCCGGCACCTGCTGGACGCCCGTCGGCTCGCGCTCCTGCCCGACGGGGCCACCGTCGTCAACACCGCGCGTGGCGCGCTCATCGACACGGACGCTCTGACGCGCGAGTGCGCCGCAGGCCGGCTGAATGCCTATCTGGACGTCACCTGGCCCGAACCCCTGGCGGCCGACCACCGGTTGCTGTCGCTGCGCAATGCCCTGATCACCCCGCACGTCGCGGGCGCCCAGGGCAACGAAGTACGGCGACTCGGCGCGTACGCGGTCGCGGAGACCGAGCGTTTCGTACGGGGCGAGCCACTCGAGGGACTGGTCACAGCGGCGGACCTGGACCGTATTGCGTAGCTGAACGCAGAAATGCCTCAACCCCCGGACCATGTCCAGGGGTTGAGGCTCAATGTTTGTTCGGCGGCGTCCTACTCTCCCACAGGGTCCCCCCTGCAGTACCATCGGCGCTGAAAGGCTTAGCTTCCGGGTTCGGAATGTAACCGGGCGTTTCCCTAACGCAAT
>NZ_JBQQBY010000032.1:0-99410 GCF_052246385.1 Streptomyces sp. 8N616
GGCGGGGGTAGGGATCGGGTGGGCTGGACCTGGGCCGACCGGGGCTCGGCTCAGCGCTAGACCAGGCGGACGGGCTTCTCCGGGCGTACGCCGGCGGCGGTGAGCCAGTCGCGGAGCGGTTCGGGGTCGCCGTCCTCGAGCAGGTTCAGCACGGGTGTGCCGAGGTCCGCACCGCGCTTACCCGCGACGAGCAGCACGGGCCCGTCCAGCCAGTCGAGACCGGGTGCGGCGCCTGCGGTGTCCACGGCCGCGCAGCAGACCATGGCGGTGATGTGGTCGGCGAGCAACTCCCGGCCCGTACGCGGGGCCTGTACGGGGAAGAGCGGGACGGACGCGGCCGTGTCGCTCCACAGGGCGGAGTCCGTGGCTTCGGTGTCATGCCCGTTGGCGCCCTCGGCTCCTTCGGCGCCTGACGCGCCTGGCGGGGCCGCGGCCGCGCGGGCGGCCGCCTCCTCGCGGGCCACTTCCTCGCTGAGCCGCGCGGCCAGCTTCTCCCCCAGCCGGACCCGGTCGGCGGACGCGAGCCGGTCGACCACGCGCGCGAGAGTCGGCGCCGCGGGCGGCTCGCCGCTGGGGGCGCTGGAACCGCTGGGGCTATTGGGGCTGCTGGAGGCACTGGGGCTGCTGCTGGGGCCGCTGGAGGCGACGTGCCCGGCCGGCGGGTTGGTCCGAGTAGCGGGGTCGGCCGGGTCGGGCTCCCGGGCGTCACCGGCCTCCGCGCCCAGGGCAGCACCCGTGGTCCCGGGGCTCCCGTTCAGGGCGGCCGGATCCGCCACATCGGCGGGTACCTCCCGCGTACGCGGTGGGGGCTCCGCCGCCCCGCCCGGGAGCGCGCCGGTGCCGGCGGGCCCGTTTGTCGGTTTCGAGGGATGCGACGGATTCGAGGGATTCGAGGGATTCGACGATGCGGTGGCGGCCGTTTCGGTGGGCCCGTGGGGCCGTGCGCGGGGCTGTGGGGGGAGTTCGTCGAGGATGCGGTGGAGACGGGCCGCCTCGCGGCGCCACTTGCGGTCCACGACTTCTTCCGGGTACGTCGCCCAGTCGACCGGGGACCAGTCCGGTCCAGGGGTCGCCGGGCCACCGTGGAAGAGGCGGGCGGCGAGCAGCGATGCCGCCTCGTCGACCAGGCCTGGCTCCTCAAGGAGGTCGCACGCGGGCCGCTCTCCGAGCCGAGTGGCGAAGCCCTCGGCGAGCCGGTCGCGGCGGGACAGCTCGGTGAGCGCCGACACCACGCCGGCGTCGAGGCGGGACGGCCAGCGCCCCATCCGCCAGGCGGGCAGCGCCACCCTGGTCAGCAGCCGGTCCCAGCCCGCGTAGGCCAGGCCGACCTGTTCCTGGGCGACGATCCGCAGGCCGTAGTCCACAGCCTGTGCACGGGCGGACGCGGCCGCGGCGACGCCCCGCTCCATCTCGGCCGCGTGGTCGCGGCAGCCGCGCAGGAGCAGCCGGGCGGTCCAGCCGACGAAGGCCAGGTGCGGGCGGCGGGCCGCGACGGCGACGGCGGCGTCCAGGCCCCGTACGAAGCGGCGGGCCGCCGCTATATCCGGGTGCGCGGAGGGCCCGGTCCCGGCGACGACTGGCGCGAGTATGGCCCGCAGCTCGGCCACCCGCATCCACCACATGAACGGCGACCCGATGACCAGGACCGGCGCTCCTTGCCCGCGCCGCTTGCCCTCGGCAGGAGCCGACCGGGCCTGACCCGCCGGGGTCGCCGCGGCCCCGCGGGCAGGCTCGGGCGGCTGCGCGGTCGCCGGGTGGGTGCGGTCCTCCAGCCAGCTGTCGCAGTCGGGGGTCAGCGCTATCGCCGACGGCGCGGGGACGTCGAGGCGGTCGGCGAGATCACGTACGAGGCGGTAGAGGTCCGGCGCGGCCTCCTCCGGGATCGGCACCGTGGGGCTGACCGCGGGCCTGGCCTTGACGACGACGGCCGCGATTGCCACGGCCAGCAGGAGTACGACGGCGGCCACCGCCACGAAGGTCCAGCGGACCGCGTCCCATCCGGAGCCGCCGATCCGGCCCGTGGCGTCGGCGACGAGCAGCACGACGGCGACTGCCGTGGGCAGCAGGGCGACGGCCAGCGCGGCCCCGCGCGTGCGCAGCACGGCGAGGGCGCCGGAGCGCGCGAAGTGCAAGCCCGGCTCGGCGCCGGACGGCTCGGAAACGATCGGAAGTCACCCCCTGCTGGCTTCTGGCTCACTGGCTACTGCCTCTTGCGGCTTGCCCGCTTTCCCCCACTGTGGCACCGGGCACCGACATCGCAATGCCGGTGGGCCAGTTGCCGGACGCGCGGCTGGACGTGCGGCCGGACATGCGGCGGAGACCGTGGGGCTCCGCCTGCGCGGAACCCTAGTTGGGGGGTTCGCGTGCGTCAGCCGTATGACGCAGCGGTCACTCGATGGAATGGCTTTGGTCAAAGCCGGTTCCGCTGCGCTTGGCCTTCGACGCGCCGAGGCGCCCGTCCGCCGCTGTCCGGAACCTGCGGCTCCAGCCCCAGTCGACACCCCACCGCGCCGCGGCCCGGATCCCGCTGACGCAAGGCGCGCAGCCCACGCCACGGCCGCCCGCCCGCCGCCGGCCAGGCAGCGCGGGGGGCGTTGCGCGAAGGCTGAGTGCGCCGCGGGGTCAGGCAGGCGCCAGCCGATCCGGCGCGCTCCACCGGGCCCGGCCCCCTGCACGGAATCTGCGGCTCCGGGTCCACTCGGCGACCCGCCGTCACCGCACCCGCCCCCGCTGACGCAGGGCGCGCAGCCCACCGCCGCGGCTGCCCGCCCGCCGCGGGCCGGGCGGCGCCGGGCTCCCACCGGGCTGCCGCGGCGCCGTGGCAGCCCGGCGGATGGGCCCGGGTGGCGGCGGGCATCGGCCCGGTTCCGCGCCTTTCGCGGCAGTTCCGGCGGGGCGCAGCGTCAGGACTCGGCGGCGGCTGCGGCGGCGATGTCGGTGCGGTGGTGGGAGTCGGCCAGATGGATGTGGGAGACCGCTTCGTAGGCGCGGGTGCGGGCCGTCGAGAGGTCGGGGCCCGTGGCCGTGACCGAGAGGACGCGGCCGCCCGCGCTCAGCACCTCGCCGGAGGCGCCCCGCTTGGTGCCCGCGTGCAGCACGTACGCGTGCTCGTCCTGCCGCGCGGCGTCCTCGAGGCCCTCGATCGGGTCGCCCGTGCGCGGCGTCCCCGGGTAGTTGTGGGAGGCGATGACGACCGTGACCGCCGCGCCGTCGCTCCAGCGGAGAGGCGGGAAAGTCGCGAGCGAGCCCGTCGCCGCGGCGTACAGCAGCCCCGACAGGGGCGTCTTGAGACGTGCGAGGACGACCTGGGTCTCCGGGTCGCCGAAGCGCGCGTTGAACTCGATGACCCGCACGCCCCGGGACGTGATCGCAAGACCGGCGTACAGCAGGCCGGAGAACGGGGTGCCGCGGCGGTGGAGCTCGTCCACGGTGGGCTGGAGGACGGTCTCCAGGACCTCGTCGGCCAGCTTCGGGTCCGCCCAGGGCAGCGGGGAGTACGCGCCCATGCCGCCGGTGTTCGGGCCCTGGTCGGCGTCGTAGGCCCGCTTGAAATCCTGGGCGGGCTGCAGCGGTACGACCGTCTCGCCGTCGGTCACGGCGAAGAGCGACACCTCTGGGCCGTCCAGGAACTCCTCGATGACCACGCGCTCGCACGCGCGCGCGTGCCGCCGGGCCATCTCCAGGTCGTCCGTGACGACGACGCCCTTGCCCGCCGCAAGGCCGTCGTCCTTGACGACGTACGGGGCCCCGAACGCGTCCAGGGCCTGGTCGATCTCCTCCGGGGTGGTGCAGACGTACGAGCGGGCGGTGGGGACGTTGGCCGCGGCCATGACGTCCTTGGCGAAGGCCTTGGAGCCCTCGAGCCGCGCCGCCTCGGCGGAGGGGCCGAAGACCGGGATGCCGCGGGCGCGGACGGCGTCCGCGACACCGGCGACGAGCGGCGCCTCGGGGCCCACGACCACCAGGTCGGCGGCGAGCTCGGCCGCGAGGCCGGCCACGGCGGGGCCGTCGAGCGCGTCCACGCGGTGCAGCTCGGCGACATCGGCGATGCCGGCGTTGCCGGGGGCGCAGTGGAGCGCGGTGACGTCGGGGTCGAGGGAGAGGGAGCGGCACAGGGCGTGTTCGCGGGCGCCGCCGCCGATGACGAGGACCTTCACGGGCTTCAGGGTAGACGCCCGCGCCCGCGTCGCGTCCGGCCGCCCCTCCGGGCCGCCCTCCCGGGCCCAGCCCGGACGCCCCGGCCCTGGGCGCTTCGCGCCGGATTTCTCACACGCCCGCCCCTGAACGGAGGGACGGGTGGGAATGCCGCGCGGCGGGCGAGGGGCCGGGACGCCCCGCAGCAGGCCCGGGGCGGGAAGGCCCCGCAGCAGACCCAGAGCGGGAGACACGGCAGGTCCGGGCCGGAAGACGCCGCGGGCGGGGCGGAGGATGCCGCGCGGCGGGTGAGGGGCTGCGGCGGGGCGGCCGGGCCTCCCCTAGGTAGTGATCAACAGGCGGTAGGTGTGGGGACACTCTTTCGAGTGAGGTTTCGGAGCTGCCTATACAGGAGGGCTCACCACTTCTGGGCGGAAATCTTGCGATCTTGGCCGCGAGGCCAGCCTTTCGGCGGTAGGAAGGAGGGCCGCGCAGCGCATCAGGCGTCACGTGGGTACCGCAGGCCGGAGGCCGGAGACCCCACGCGACGGCACCGCACCGCACGTCACAGCACCACCGCACCACCGCACCGCACAGCAACGGATCACATCGCGCCGCATCGGATCGGATTCGCATTGCATCGCCATCGCAGAGGGAGCACACGGGTGAGCCAGCCGGAGATGCAGCCCGAGGGGCCTCCTCGGGAGGAGGGCGGGAAGGGGCAGGGAGACCTGCTCGGTCGGCCCTTCCCGCTCGGCGACTGGGGCGAGCCCGCAGAGCGCCTCGAAGAGCTGTACCTGTGGGTCGAGAACCGGGCGCTCGGCACCGTCGACTGGTACCTCGCCGACCGTCAGTGGAAGCGGCGCGGGGCCCGGGCGCTGCGCCTCGCCACCGCCGTCACCGGCTCCGTGGGCGGCGCGCTGCCGCTGCTCGACCTGACCGGAGTCCTCGACGACGGAACCGGCTGGGGCTTCTTCGCCCTCCTCCTCGCCGCCGTGTGCACCGGCTCCGACCGCTTCTTCGGGCTGACGTCCGGCTGGATGCGCGACCTGGCGACGGCCCAGGCGGTGCAGCGGCGACTGGAGGCGCTGCAGTTCGACTGGGCGTCGGAGAGCGTACGGGAGGTGCTCGGCCCGACCGAGGGCACCGCGAGCGAGGCCGCCGAGCGCTGTCTGACCGTACTGCGGCGCTTCTCGGAGGACGTGTCGGAGCTCGTACGGTCCGAGACCGCGGACTGGATGGTGGAGTTCCGGGCGGGCCCGGCGCCGCTGGTCACCCAGTCGCTCGTGCCGTGGGTGGCGCGGCCCGAGCAGAACGGGCAGCCTCCGGTGAGCCGTCACCCCGTCCCGCCGCCCGGCGCCCGCCCCAACATGCCGCGCCAGCGGCCTCCCGAGTCCCCTCGCTGAGCCGAGTCCCCTCGCCTACCGAGTCCCCTCGCTGAGCTGGGGCCGCCCCCCGCCCCCCGCTCTCAGCCAGGACCCACTCTCCGCCCGGCCCTCCCGCTCTCAGCTGAAGACGATCATCGATCCCTGGCCCAGGCTGCGCGTCGCCGCCGCGTGCAGCCCCAGCCAGACGTGCCGCTCCCGCGCGTACGGGCTTTCGTCGTACGGGACCGTGGCCGCGGGCTCCTCCAGGGACGTGGGGCGGGCCGGCGCGGCGGGGGCCGCGGGCGGGTTGGACGGGTCGAGCCCGATCGACGGGGCCACCGCCTCCAGTTCGCGCAGCAGCCCGTTGCTGGACCCCAACGGACCGCCACCCGCCATGAGTTCCTCGTTCGTCAGCGGCTGCCCGAAGTCCACCGGCACGTACGCGCCCGCGTGGTCGTAGTGCCAGACCAGATGGGACTGCTGCGCCGTGGCCTCGAACATCTCCAGCAACTGCTCGTAGTCCCCGCCCAGTTCGTCGACCGGGGTCACGGGGAGCCCGCAGATCTGCAGCAGGTAGGCCCGGCGCAGGAAGTGCAGCGCGTCGTAGTCGAAACCGGCGACCGGGGCGACGTCGCCGGACAGGCCCGGCATGTAGCCGAAGACCGGAACGGGCGGCAGACCCGCGTCGTTCAGGGCCTGGTTGTAGGTCGCGAGTTCGTCGGCGAACGGATTGTCGGGGCTGTGGCACAGCACATCGACGAGGGGGACCAGCCACAGGTCACAGGCCACAGGCGCTCACTCTCGGTCGCTCTCTCGGTCGCTCGGTCCGTCGCGTTGGTGCGATCTTCGGGCCAGGGTAGTTGCCCCACGCACCCTGCGTCAGCCGGGCGTCCCACAGTCAGCCGACGTCCCACAGCCATGCGTCACCCACCGGCCGGCCCGGCTGCCCCAGCAGCCGCTCCAGGGTGATCCGCAGCGCCTGGTCGTTCGGCTGCCGCGCGAGCACCACCGCGCCGGCCCGCCAGAATCCGAGGTCCTTGCGGGCGGCCTGCTGCTGGTCGGGGCCGATATACGGGATGCGCCCCGAGTAGCGGACGTCGCGCAGGAGGTCGTTGGTGGGGCGGGGCGGGGCACCGTAGATGCCGAGCCGGTCGGGTCCCCAGGGCCCGTTGAAGTAGCCGCCGGGCAGCGGGAATCCGAAGTCCGCGTCGATCTGCCACTTCAGCGCACTCGCCTCGGCGGGCGACGGCAGCGGGACGGGTACGAGGGACTGGCCGGGTTCGACGTACGAGCGCCAGGTGCCGTCGGCGACGAGCCGGGGCACGGCGGGCCGCTCGACGGTCTCCAGCGGCTTGGGGGTGATGGGCAGCAGGGCCGCGCCGAGGGCCAGGCAGCCCGCCACCCGGATGACGAGGGCCCGGTGCCGCCGGTCCAGTTCCTCGCCCTCCCCACGCGCGCGTGTCTCGGCCGCCGACTCCGCGACCGTCGCCCACGCCAGAGCGAGCAGCATGCCGATCGCCGGGGCGCACACCATCGCGTACCGCGACTCGATGACCGACTCGAACAGCGGCAGCCGGTCGAAGACCCACCAGGGCCCGGGCGTGGTGGCGTCCGTCCCCGGCAGCGGGATCCGCGCGCCGAGCGACAGCAGCGCGGCGAAGGCGGCCGTCCAGGTCAGGGCGCGTACGGCGGCCCGGTCCCAGAGGACGACGGCGATGACGAGCAGCAGGGAGACCAGCGGCCAGCCGTAGAAGGCGTTCTGCTCGGTCGGGTTGAGGGCCAGCGCGGCGGCCCGGTCCGGGTCACCCGCGAGGGCGCGTGACGAGAACTCGACGAGCGCGCGGGGCGGGTTGCCCGTCGGGCCGTGCAGGATGCTCTTGTAGCTCTGGTCGCCGAAGAACTGCCAGTACAGCGGGTACGCGACCAGCGGCAGGCAGACCGCGGCGCCGACCGCGAGCCCGCGCAGCAGGGGCGGTACGGCGGCGCGCGCGACGGCCGGGCGCACGCACGCGTAGCCGACCGCGAAGGCGACCATGCCGGTCGCGGCGAGCAGCAGCGTCTCCTCGCCGAGGAAGATCTGCCAGGCGAGCAGCAGGCCGAGGACGGCACCGTCGCGTACGGCCCTGCGTCCCTGGGCGATCCGAAGCGCCCGGTCGATGATCAGCGGGATCACGAACAGCACCACCAGGTTGGGGTGGGCATTGGCGTGCGAGATCATCGGTGGCGCGAAGGCGCTGAAGGCACCGCCGAGGGCGGCGGCGCCCCGGTTCCCTGTGAGGTGCTTGCGGATCAGCCAGTACCAGGCGGTGGCGGTCGCCGCGAGGCCGCCGGTGAGGACGACGGCCCAGGTCACGGTCGGGCCGAAGAGAGCGGTGACGGGGGCGAGGGGGACGGAGAGCCCGAGCATGACGGTGTTGGCCATCAGGTTCACGCCCAGCGGGAAGTTCTGCAGGGTCGTGAAGAGCGGGCTGTCGGCGTGCAGGACGTTGTGCCCGGTGACCGCGAAGAACCACTCCCACTGGTTCTGGTCGCGCATGCTGTCGACGAGGTAGGCGCGGTCGAGGTCGGCCCACAGGTTGACGTACAGGAGGAGGGCGGCGAGGAGGTATCCGGCCGGTACGGCGAGGACGGCGGGGCGTATGCGCCGACGCCGGGGCCGGCCGGAGGTCGCGGCGGCCGATTCCGGCGCTCCCGGCGCTCCCGGCGCTCCCGGCGCTCCCGGCGCTCCCGGCGCTCCCGGCGCTCCCGGCGCTTCCGGCGCTTCTGCGCCCGTACGGTCCCTTCCGCCCCCGCGATCCGTACGGTCCGCCGGCTGCGTGGTGTTCGCGTCCGCCGTCACTTCGTCCTCGTTTCGCCCCGCAGGCGGACCCGCACGATCTCGGCCAGCACCTTGGCGTAGTCGAAGGGGCCGACCTTGGACCCCGGCTGGTGCGACCAGCGCACCGGGACCTCGGCTATCGGCCAGCCGTTGGCATGGAAGATCCGCAGTATCTCGACGTCGAAGCCCCAGCCGTCCGTACGGGCCAGAGCGAAGGCCCTGCGCGCCTTGTCGCCGTCGAAGAGCTTGAAGCCGCACTGGGTGTCGCGTATCCCGGGCACCGCCACCGCTTGGATGAGCCGGTTGCCCGCCTTGCCCAGCAGCTCGCGCAGCGCGTGCTGGCGGACCTCGATGCGCGCGCCGGGGCGGGCGCGGGAGCCGATCGCCGCGGCGTAGCCGTCGTCGAGGCGGTCGTGCAGCTGGGCCAACTCCTCGATGGGCGTGGCGGCGTCGGCGTCGCAGAACAGCACGCGGCGGCCGCGCGAGGCCCGGATCCCGATCCGTACGGCATGGCCCTTGCCGCGGTTGGCCGGGGCGCGCAGCAGCCGGATGCGGGGCTCGGCGGCCGCGGCCTCAGCGGCGACCTCCGCGGTGCGGTCGGTGGAGCCGTCGTCGACGACGATCAGCTCCCAGCGGCGGCCCGTGGTGCGCAGATAGCGGCACACCTCGTCCATGCCGGGACGCAGCCGCTGTTCCTCGTTGTAGGCCGGGATGACCACCGACAGGTCGATGACGGCTGTCTCCGCCTCGGCATGGGGCTGCGGCCTGGGCGCGGGCAGCGCCGCCCGGTGTACGGCGTCCATGCCTTGCCTTCCCCCTTCGTGGTCGACCGTGTGTACGGTACCGGCCCCCCGGCGGCCCGACCGGCGCCCGCTGGTTGTACGGGCCTTGGGCCGGGCCCGTTCGACGCCGGCGGTCAGCCGTCGTGCATCACCTTCTCGAGGAGCTGGAGCGCGTGGTCGTTATAGTCCGCGATCAGGCGCTGAACGGCGGCAGGGTCACGCTGCTCCACCGCGTCGACGAGCGCGTTGTGCCCGTTCCACAGCCGCCCCTTGAGGTCGGGCTCGCGGCGCAGATACGGCACGGCGAACGCCCAGCACTGCACGCGCAGACGGTCCAGGAAGTCGGAGATGTACGGGTTTCCGAGGAGGGAGCCGAGTTCGCGCCAGAACCGCAGGTCGTACCCGATGAGGATGTCCAGGTCCCCGGCCCTGGACGCCCGCGCGGCCTCCTCGGCCCTGCGCCGTACGGAGGCGAGGGCGCGGCCGGTCGGCCCCTGAAGGCGCTCGGGGTCGCTCCGGAAGATGCCGTCGATGACGAGGGCGCGGGCCTCGACCATGCTGCGGAAGTCGTCGAGGGTGAACGGGTGCACCTGGAAGCCGCGGTGGTGCTCCATGTCGACCAGGCCCTGGGCGGCGAGGTCGACGAGCGCCTCGCGGACGGGGGTGGCGGAGACGCCGTACTGGTCGGCGATCTCCTTGACGGTGACGTGCCGGCCGACCGGGAGGCGGCCGGCGAGGATCTCGTCCCGGAGCGCCTCGGCGATCTGCTGGCGCAGGGTGTTGCGGGTGACCGCGGAACGGTCTCCGCTGCCGCCGTGGTGGTCGCGGCCACTGCCCGTGCCCCGCATCCGACCGCCTCCTTCCGCGGGCCCGCAGGTGGGGGTCGGCCCGCGGGCACACCCTATGCGCTGCCGCGCCGGACGGCCCCTGGCACCGATGGCTGTTTGTGCCGCCGTTCCGCGGGGCGGACGAATGCCCACAAACCGATAGGGCGCCGCACTGAGGGCTCCGCCCCCCGAACTCAGGCCGTCGTGTGGGTGTCCGCCACCGACAGGGCCTCGTCCAGTATCGCCAGGCCCTCCTTGGCCTCGGCCTCGGTGACCGTGCAGGGCGGGACCACGTGCGTGCGGTTCATATTGACGAAGGGCCAGAGGCCCTTCGCCTTGCAGGCGGTGGCGAAGGCCGCCATGGGCGCGTTCGCCTCGCCCCCCGCGTTGTACGGGACCAGCGGCTCGTGGGTCTCCTTGTTCCTGACCAGGTCGAGCGCCCAGAAGACGCCGAGGCCGCGCACCTCGCCCACCGACGGGTGGCGCTCCGCGAGTTCGCGCAGGCCGGGGCCGAGGACCCGCTCGCCGATGCGGTCCGCGTTCTCGACGATCCGCTCCTCCTCCATCGCGTTGAGCGTCGCGACGGCCGAGGCGCAGGCCAGCGGGTGCCCCGAGTACGTCAGGCCGCCCGGGTACGGCCGCTGGTCGAAGGTCGCGGCGATCTCCGCGGAGATCGCGACGCCACCGAGCGGCACATAGCCGGAGTTGACGCCCTTGGCGAAGGTCAGCAGGTCGGGGACGACGCCGAAGTGGTCGGCGGCAAACCAGCGTCCCGTACGGCCGAAGCCCGCCATGACCTCGTCGAGGATGAAGACGATGCCGTGGCGGTCGCAGATCTCGCGGACCCCCGCGAGGTAGCCGGGCGGGGGCACGAGCACGCCCGCCGTGCCGACGATCGTCTCCAGGATGATCGCCGCGACCGTCTGCGGGCCTTCGAAGGCGATGGTCTGCTCGAGGTGGAGCAGCGCGCGCTCGCACTCCTCGGCCTCAGTCGTGGCGTGGAAGTTCGAGCGGTAGAGATGCGGACCCCAGAAGTGCACGACACCGGCCGAGGCGGTGTCGGAGGGCCAGCGGCGCGGGTCGCCGGTCAGGTTGATCGCGGCGGCGGTGGCCCCGTGATACGAGCGGTAGGCCGACAGCACCTTCTGACGGCCGGTGTGGAGGCGGGCCATCCGCACCGCGTTCTCGACCGCCTCCGCGCCGCCGTTGGTGAAGAAGATCTTGTCGAGGTCGCCGGGCGTGCGCTCGGCGATGAGGCGCGCGGCCTCGGACCGTACGTCCACGGCGAAGCCGGGCGCGATGGTGCACAGCCTGGCGGCCTGCTCCTGAATGGCGGCGACGACCTTCGGGTGCTGGTGGCCGATGTTGGTGTTGACCAGCTGGGAGGAGAAGTCGAGGTAGCGGTTGCCGTCGTAGTCCCAGAAGTACGAGCCTTCCGCACCGGCCACGGCCAGGGGGTCGATGAGTCCCTGCGCGGACCAGGAGTGGAAGACGTGGGCGCGGTCGGCGGCCTTGACGGCCTTCCCGGCCTGGGGATCTGCATGAGGGGTCATGCGGCTCAGCGTAAGGAGCGGCGTACCGCGGCCGACACCGTCATCGTGTATGGCTTCGGCCACGCCGCCCGGCACCCTGTCGGGTCGCCGGGCGGCCGTGGCCGCGCCGTTCGCCCCCCGCTCACACGGCGAACTCACACGGCGAAGCCGCCGTCCACCGCGATCGCCGCCCCGGTGATGTAGCGGCCCGCGGGCCCCGCGAGGTGGGAGACGGTCGCGGCGACGTCCGACGGGTGGCCGTAGCGGCCGAGGGCCGTGAAGCCGCGCTGCATCTCCGCGCTCGGGCCGTCGGCCGGGTTCATGTCGGTGTCGATCGGTCCGGGGTGAACCAGGTTGGACGTGATGCCCCGCTCCCCCAGCTCGCGGGCGAGGGACTTGGTGAGACCGGTCAGGGCGGACTTGCCGGTGGCGTAGAGGGAGCCGCCGGGGAAGGCGACACGCTCGGCCATGCAGCTGCCGATGCTGATGATCCTGCCGCCCTCGGTCATGTGCCGGGCCGCTGCCTGGGCGGCGACGAACGGCGCGCGGACGTTGACGTAGAGGACGCGGTCGACGTCGGCCGGGGTCAGGTCCTCAAGCGGTCCGAGCACCCCGGTTCCCGCGTTGTTGACGAGGATGTCCAGCCGCCCGAACTCCGCGGCCGCGGCGTCCACGGCCGCGCGGACCGCCGCCGGGTCCGCGCTGTCGGCCCGTACGGCCAGGGCCCTGCGCCCCATGGCCTTGACGCGGTCGACGACCGCGGCCGCCCGCTCCTCGGCCCGCTGGTACGTGATGGCGACGTCGGCGCCGTCCGCGGCGAGCCGGAGCGCCACCGCGGCGCCGATGCCGCGGCTGCCGCCGGTGACGAGCGCGGCCCGTCCGCCGAGGGCCGTGCCGGGGGCCGCGGCCACCGACCCGGCCCGGTCCGCCCGCTCGGTGAGGTCCGCCCGCTCGGTCAGGTCCGCCGGCCCGGTCAGTTCTGTGGTCAACTCGGTCTGATCTGCTGGAGACATGGCTCCATGCTCCTGGGGCACGGCGGCCCATTCCGGCGGAATCCGGACGTCGAGTTGGGGGCGCGGCCGACAACGTCACCAAGGTGCTACAGAACCGCCGGGGATGCCGTTTCGCAGGGGCTCTATCCTCTGTCGCACCGCAAACGGCGAAATCGGGGGAGACCACCGGCATGGAAGAGCTGCGAGCCGAGGATCCGCAATGGATCGGCGCGTACCGGCTGCTCGGCAGGCTGGGTTCCGGTGGCATGGGGTGCGTGTACCTGGCGCGGTCGGAGCGCGGCCGTACGGTCGCGGTCAAGCTCGTCCAGGCCGAGCTGGCCCGGCAGTCCGACTTCCGGCGGCGGTTCGCGCACGAGGTGGAGGCGGCGCAGCGGGTCGGCGGCCGGTGGACCGCGCCCGTGCTGGACGCCGACACCGAGGCGGACACCCCCTGGGTGGCCACCGGCTACATCGGCGGTCCCTCCCTGCAGTCCGTCGTCGCCGAGGACTTCGGGCCGCTGCCGGAGCACTCCGTACGCGTCCTGGCCGACGGCCTCGCGCACGCCCTCCGCGACATCCACGCCGCGGGCCTCGTCCACCGCGACCTCAAGCCCTCCAACATCCTGGTCACCATCGACGGGCCGCGCGTCATCGACTTCGGCATCGCGCGCGCCACGGAGACGCTCGCCGGGGGCGGTCTCACGATGACGGGCGCGGTCGTCGGATCGCCCGGCTTCATGTCGCCCGAGCAGGTGCGCGGCGAGCGCGTCACGACCGCGAGCGACCTCTTCTGCCTCGGCTCCGTGCTCGCGTTCGCGGCCACCGGGCGCCAGCCCTTCGGTACGGCCAACAGCGGTCTGCACGCGCTGATGTACCGCATAGCCCAGGAGGAGCCGGACCTGACGGGGCTGCCGGACGGGCTCATGGACCTGGTCCTCGGCTGCCTCGCCAAGGAGCCCGGGCAGCGGCTCACCGTCGACCAGGTGCTGGAGCGGACCGGCGGCGCGGCCGGGGCCGGGGCCAGTGACGAGCCGTGGCTGCCGGGCGGGCTGCTGGCCCGGCTCGGGCGGGACGCGCTGCAACTGCTGGAGACGGAGAACCCGCAGACCTCGCGGCTGGCCCGCACCGGAGCGGCCCAGGCCGCGCCCGCGACTCCGCCCCCTCTCGGAACGGCCGGTCCGGCTACGGGTCTTGGCCAGGCGCCGGGGGCGACGCCGAGCCCGGCACCCGGCGCGATACCCGGCGCGGCTCCCGGCGCGGCTCCCGGCGCGACACCCGGCGCGACACCCGGCGCGACACCCGGCTCAGCAGCCAGTCCGGCACCCGGCGGGGCGCCGCAGCCGTCCACCCCACCGCCACCAGCTGCCGCCTTCTCCACCCCTCCGCCCCCGGCCCCCGGCCCCTCCACCCCGCCGCCGCCCGCCGCGACCGCCCAGCCGTGGGGGAACGGGACCACCGCCGCGTTCGGCCCCGCGCCCGCACCCGCGCCTGGCCCCTCCCCGTACCAGCCGCAGCCCCGCCCGCCCGCCGTCTGGCAGCCGCTGCGCGGCCTGGCGACCGCGCTCTCGATCCTCCTCGCGCTCTCGCTCGTCTTCGCCCTCATCGACCTGCTCCTCAGCTTCTCGCTCTACGGGACCTACGAGCGCGGGCTCAGCTGGGAGATCGCCGACCGGAGGGACTCGGTCGACGCGGTGGGGATCTTCGGCGGTCTCACGTCCCTCACGGCCGTCGTGCTGTGGCTGGTCTGGTTCCGGCGCCTTGCGGTGAACACCGAGCTGATCGCCCCGGGCCGCCAGCGGTTCAGCCGCGGCTGGGCCGTCGGTTCCTGGTTCACGCCCATCGTGCAGCTGTGGTTCCCCAAGCAGATGGCGAACGACATCTGGAGCGCCGCGGTCCCCTCGCACCCCGTCCCAGGACCATACGGCGGGCCCGCCGCGGTCCCGTCCCGCTCGCTCCTCAACTGGTGGTGGGGGATGTACTGCACGATGTTCGTGACCGGCTTCCTCGCCACCCTCGTGGAGATCGCGGCCACGACGAACGACGACTACAAGGCCGCCACTGCCTGGACCATCCTGTCCGACTTCGCGGCGCTGATGGCCGGCATCCTCGCGCTCGCCGTCATCCAGCGGCTCACCTCCCTCCAGGAGCAGCGCGCCCCGCGCAGGCCGTACTGACCCTCCGGCCCTCCGGCCCTCCGGCCTTCCGGCCTTCCGGCCTTCCGGCCTTCCGGCCCTCCGGGGAACGCGCCGCTTTCCTCCCCTGATTGGCCCGCCTTCCCCCCGTCCTGCGCGGAGAAAAGCGGGCCGGCGTCGCCCGCGCGGTTGACAGCATGCTGCGTTCTTGACAGTATGCTGCCCATCGGGAGCCTGACCCGGCTCCCCGGAGGAGGAAGCGCCATGAACCGCAGGACCGTGCACGTGGCCGTCTACGACACCCTCGCCGACTGGGAGTTCGGTTACGCGACCGCCCACATCAACGACACGACGTACCACCGCGCCCCCAAGGCGCCCATCCCCGTCGCCACGGTCTCGGCGGACGGCGGGAAGCCCGTCACCACACTCGGCGGCGTGCGCATCCAGCCCGATCTCGCCCTCGACGACCTGCGGCCCGAGGACAGCGCGATGCTGATCCTGACCGGCGCCCAGCTGTGGCTCATCGGCGACGACCTCGCGCCCTTCGCCCGCAAGGCGCGGGAGTTCCTGGACGCCGGAGTGCCGGTCGCAGCGATCTGCGGGGCCACCGCGGGTCTGGCCCGCGAGGGCCTGTTCGACGACCGCGACCACACCAGCGCTGTCCCCGAGTACCTCGCCCCGCAGCCCGGCTATAAGGGGGCCGAGCGCTACCGCGACGCCGACGCGGTGAACGACCGCGGACTGATCACCGCGGGGCCGACCGAGCCCGTGGCCTTCGCCCGGGAGATCCTCGCGGAGCTGGACGTGATGGAACCGCACATTCTCGACGCCTGGTTCCGGCTGTACGGACACTCGGACGCCGCCGCCTTCCCCGTCCTGATGAGCGCCGCGGCGTGACGGACCAGCCCATGACCGAGCGGAAGGCGGCCGAACACGACGGCGCCCGGCGGGAGATGACCGAGCAGGAGATGACCGAGCAGGAGATGCTGTCCGGCGCGGCGCTCGGCGTGTTCCGGCTCAACGGCCAGTTCCTGTCGGCCGCCGAGCGCCTGGCCCGGCCGGCCGGGCTGACCGCCGCCTGGTGGCAGGTGCTCGGCGCCGTGCTGCGCGAGCCGCTCCCGGTGTCCGGCATCGCCCGCGCCATGGGCATCACCCGGCAGAGCGTGCAGCGCATCGCCGACCTCCTGGTCGGCAAGGGCCTCGCCGAGTACGTACCGAATCCGGCCCACCGCCGCGCCAAGCTGCTCCGCCCGACCGAGGAGGGCTACGCCGCCGTACAGCGCATCGGCCCGGCCCACGCGCAGCTCGCCAGGCGGCTGGCGGAGGAGCTGGGACCGGCCGGGTTCGCGGAGTCCGTACGGGTTCTGGAGCGGCTGTCGCGGGCGCTGGACGCCGTGGGGGAACCCTGAGTCCCGGCCCCTCCCGGGCGGCCGGCTAGCCGGCCTCGGCCTGCAGTTGCTGGAGCAGACCGAGCCGGTCTATGACGGCGTGCCGTTCGCTGATTCGGTCGCCCTTGAAGCGGAACAAGGCGAAAGCCTCCATACTCACCTGCCGACCGGTGGCCGCCATGCCCATCAGGTCGCCGGAGTGGATGGCCCGCATGCGCCAGCGCACCATGACCTGGTCGTCCTCGGCCACCATGTCCAGGATCTCGAAGGTCGGGCCGGTGTACGCGGCGTGCACTTGGCGAACAGCGTCCTTGAAGCCCTGCGGTCCGATGACGTTCTGGTGCGCGCCTTCGCTGGTGACGAAGTCCGGGGTGAACAGCTCGTCGGCCGCATCGAGGTCGCCGGCTTCGAGTGCCTTGTAGAGCCGTCGTACGGCGTCCTTGCGGGACTGGGTACTCATCAGGTCTCCCCCTCTGGTCCGGATTATTGAGTGATCCATCAGTAAGTTAACCTATTCCTGAGCGATTACTCAATAAGGCGGGACGAACACATGGCGGACACACGGCGGGGACGGCCCTCCACCGGAGTGCGGGAGGCGGTACTGAAGGCGACCGAAGAGGTGCTGGGCGAGGCGGGCTTGGCCCTGTCCACCAAGGAGATCGCGCGTCGAGCGGGCGTGGCGGAGTCGAGCATCTTCTACCACTTCGGCGACCGGCTGGGCTTGCTGCAGGCCGTCATCAGCCTGCACCTGCCGGTGTTCTCCGACGCCACCGTGGTGTTGGGGCGCCGTACGCCCAGCGGGGACCTGACGGCCGACCTGACGGCGGTGGTGACCGGTCTGGAGCGGTTCTATCTGCGCATCATGCCGATCCTGGGCGCCCTGCAGTCCGACAGCCGGCTGCGTGAACTGCTCGCGGAACGCGACGGCGAGGTGGGTCCGCACCTGGCGCTCCAGCCGGTCGCCGACCTTCTGAGCGCCGAACAATCGGCAGGGCGGGTACGGGACACACTGGACCCGACCGCGGGCGCCCTCCTGCTGATCGGCGCGGCCCACCAGCGAGCCCTGCACCGCTACCTGCTCGGCACCGCCGCCACGCGATTCCTGCCGCCTGTCGACACGGTGGCCCGGGCGTTGCTACCGGCCTTCGAACAAGAGGCGCGTATCGCACCACCATGATCCGCCACTCGTGATCAATTGACCGACAGACGCTAGCGGGGCCGCAGTCCGTCGAGGGTGATGTCGAGGAGCCGGCGCCAGTCGCCGCTGTTGGTGCGGATGAAAGCGCCGGCGGAACGCCGGCCAGGGCGCTCAGGGGCGCAGCATGGCGACGAGCCGCGCCGTATCCTCCGCCTCCAGCACGACCCCGAAGACCTCCTCCAGCGTCTTGGGGACCTCGCCCGGTCCGAGGTGCTGCACCTCGCCCGAGCCGTCGGGGCGCACGGTCGTCAGCACCGTCCCGTCCAGCTCGTAGCGGACGTCCGGGCGCATCCGCAGGGCGATCGCGCGGCCGACGAAGGGGGAGTCGGGGTGCGTGGAGACGTAGTGGTTGATCACCTCGTAGTCCACCGCGTAGCGCGGGTCGAGGGTGAAGCCGTGCAGATCGAACCAGCCGTCCTCGCGCAGCGTGTGCAGCACCCACTGCACCAGCCCGGGCGCGGGGTTCTGCCGCTCGAGGCGGTAGTGCCAGCCGCCGCGCGAGGCCTCGGCGCCGTCGAGGAGTTCGATCGGGCAGAGCGGGCTTCCGCCGAAGCCGACATCGGACAGCCACAGCCGCCCCGTGTCCGCGGTCTCGGCGGTCTCGACCTGGAGCAGCGCGTGTGTTGCGGGCCGGAGCTTGCCCGTGGCCATGCTGACGCGCGAGGCGAGCCCGGTGACGCCGAAGCCGAGCCGCTCCAGCGCTGCCGCGAAGAGCTTGGTGTGCTCGTAGCAGTAGCCGCCGCGCGGCCTGCGGACCATCTTGTCCTGGAGGGTGGCGACGTCGAGCGGGATCGGCCGCCCGAGCACGATCTCCAGGTTCTCGAAGGGGATGGTCGAGACGTGCGCGAAGTGCAGGGCGCGCAGGGTCTCGACCGTCGGGGCGAGGTCCCCGTCGAAGGCGATGCGGGCGAGGTAGGCGTCCAGGTCGAGCACCTCGCCGTCCCAGCCGAAGCCGGCGTCGGAGTGTTCCATGCCTACGACGCTAGAACCTCGACTTTGATTGATGTCAAACGCAACGCGCCCCGGCACGGACGGGCACCCGGCCGGGGCACGGGCGCGAACCTCGTCGGCTTTTGTCGGCTTCTTCCCCTGACCCGCCCTAGAGGAACGAGTTGATCTCGATGGTCTCGGTGCGGCCGGGGCCGACGCCGATCGCCGAGATCGGGGCGCCCGACAGCTCCTCCAGCGCCTTGACGTAGCCCTGGGCGTTCTTCGGCAGGTCGCTGAAGCTCTTGGCCTTGGTGATGTCCTCGGACCAGCCGGGCAGCATCTCGTAGACCGGCTTCGCGTGGTGGAAGTCGGTCTGGCTGTACGGCAGCTCCTCGACCCGCTTGCCCTCGATCTCGTACGCCACGCAGACCGGGATCTGCTCCCAGCCCGTGAGCACGTCGAGCTTGGTCAGGAAGAAGTCGGTGAGGCCGTTGACGCGGGTCGCGTAGCGGGCGATCACCGCGTCGAACCAGCCGCAGCGGCGGTCCCGGCCCGTCGTGACACCGCGCTCCCCGCCGATGCGGCGCAGTGCTTCGCCGTCCTCGTCGAACAGCTCCGTCGGGAAGGGGCCTGCGCCGACGCGGGTGGTGTAGGCCTTGAGGATCCCGATGACCCGGTTGATCTTGGTCGGGCCGACTCCGGCGCCCGTGCAGGCGCCGCCCGCCGTCGGGTTGGAGGAGGTCACGAAGGGGTACGTGCCGTGGTCGACGTCGAGCAGCGTGCCCTGGCCGCCTTCGAAGAGGACGACCTTGCCCTCGTCGAGCGCGTTGTTGAGGACGAGCGTGGTGTCGGCGACGTACGGCTTGATCTGCTCGGCATAGCCCAGCAGTTCCTCGACGATCTTCCCCGCCTCGATGGCGCGGCGGTTGTAGAGCTTCGCGAGGATCTGGTTCTTGAAGTCGAGGGCCGCGTCGACCTTCTGGGCCAGGATCGACTCGTCGTACAGGTCCTGGACGCGGATGCCGACGCGGTTGATCTTGTCGGCGTAGGTCGGGCCGATGCCGCGACCCGTGGTGCCGATCCTGCGCTTCCCGAGGAAGCGTTCCGTCACCTTGTCGATGGTGGTGTGATACGGCGTGATCAGGTGGGCGTTCCCGCTGACCAGGAGCTTGGACGTGTCGACGCCGCGCTCGTTCAGCCCGCTCAGCTCGGAGAGCAGGACCGCGGGGTCGACGACGACGCCGTTGCCGATGACCGGGGTGCACCCCGGCGAAAGGATTCCGGAAGGGAGCAGGTGCAGGGCATACTTCTGGTCGCCCACGACCACCGTGTGGCCGGCATTGTTGCCGCCCTGGTAGCGCACCACGTAGTCCACGGAACCGCCGAGCAGATCGGTGGCCTTTCCCTTGCCCTCATCACCCCACTGAGCACCGAGCAGCACAAGTGCGGGCACAGGCGTACACCCCTTCCGGGCGGGGCATGTCCAACGTGCCGGACGGCTCGCCGCAATGACGCGGCCGCCCGGGAGCCGTCGAAGCGGTGCCCCGGATAGACGAAGCCCCTGACGCAACAGCGACAGGGGCTCTTGCACCGAGAGATTACCTGAGGAAGGACCGAGGTGTCGGCTCCAGCACCCACCGAGCACCAGCTGCTCGTGGTCATCGACCCGACCGCCCGTCGTATCGACGGCGAGGCCGTGCGGATTGCGAAGGATGTGCTGTGCGCGGGCGCGACCGCGAAAATCTGCCTGCCGGAGGATCCGGAGGAGATGGCGCGGGCGCTGTCCCGCCGGGGCAGCCGCCGCCCTGTGGTGGTGGGCGATGACGCGGCGCTGCTGCGGATCGTCGCGCTGCTGCACCGGGAGCGGGCGCTGAGCGCTTCGGCGCTGGCGCTGGTCCCGGTGGGCGAGTCGGCCACGGAGGTGGCGCTCGCACGGGCCCTGGGGGTGCCGGCCGGGCCGGTGGAGGCGGCCCGTGCGGTGCTGGACGGGGTGGACCGGAAGCTGGACCTGCTGGTGGACGACAGCGATGGGATCGTGCTCGGGGGGCTGCGCATTCCGGCGGTTCCGGCCGCGCGAGGCGGAGGCGGGACCGGCGGGCGGGGGCGGTGGTGGGAGCCGGGGCTGCGGACCTGCCGCACGCTGGTGCGGTCCCTGACGGCGACGGGCCCGGACTCTTCGCCGTCCGTGGCCGGCGCACCGCCGGGCCAGAGCCGGGGCCAGGAGCAGCGGCCGGGCCAGCGGCCGGGCAGGGGTGAGCGCGGAGGGCACCGGCTGCGCGTCGAGGCGGACGGGGTGCTGCTGGCCGACCTCGACCAGCCGGTCGAGGCGGTGTCGGTGACGACCGCTGGGGCGCACTCGGACGACGACGGGCTCGCCCGGGTCGTCGTACAGCCCAGCGCGGAGGGTGGGGGAGGCGCTCCCCGTACTGCGCGGGCCCGCGCGGTCACGGTGTCGGGGCCGGACTTCCGCTACCACGCGGACACCCGGGTCGGCGGCCCGGTCCGCACGCGCACCTGGACCCTCCAGTCGGCCGCCTGGCGCCTGACGCTCCCCCGCGACTGACGTCCCGGCCGAAGCCGGGCTCCGCCAGGCCCGGCCGAGGGCCCGCGCCTACGGCGCGGCCTTGCCGCAGGGTCGCGAACGGCGCGCGGCCCGGCCGCGGGTGTCGCGAGCGCGCGACCCGGCCTCGGGGCGCGAACCGCGCGGCGCCGTTTGGCTACTGCGGCGTGGAGCGGCCGTCGTGGCGAGCGGATACGTGGGTGCGCCAGCGGTCCATGACTCCGAGCATCTCCTTCTGGAGGAACCCGAAGAACTCCGCCGTCTCGGCCACCCGCTCGCCCGCCGGCGTGCCGGACCCCAGCGACTCCACCCCGTCGCGCAGCAGCTTCTCCCACCGGGCGAGAAGCTGGTCGCGGCGCGTGAAGGTCTCGTACCAGAGCTCGTTGTGCAGCCGGTAGCGGTCCCGCCGCGATCCCGGCTCGCGCTCGCGGCCGACCATGTTGACCTGCGAGAGGTAGCGGACCGCGCCCGAGACCGCCGCAGGGCTGATCCGCAGCCGCTCCGCGAGCTCCGCCGAGGTCATCGTGCCCGAGTCCGAGGCGAGGAGCGCCGCGAAGACCCGGGCGGCCATGCGCTGCATGCCCGCGTCCGTCAGCTCCGCGGCGAAGCGCTCGATGAAGCGGGACACCGCGTCGTCGTCCCGTTCGCGGCCGTTCTCCACTGTTTCGCCCGTATCGCCCATCGCTTCGTCATCTCCCCTGCTCAGAACGCCGACCGGAGCCCGAGGACCAATTTATAGCTCCCCCAATCTTCACAAGTTTCTGAAATCAGCGTACGTTCTGAAGCATGACGAAGGCGATCACCGTATCCGGCCTCCACAAGTCCTTCGGCCGCACCCACGCGCTGGACGGCCTCGACCTCGGCGTCGAAGCCGGCGAGGTCCACGGCTTCCTGGGCCCCAACGGCGCCGGGAAGTCCACCACCATCCGCATCCTCCTCGGCCTCCTCCGGGCCGACCGCGGAGCCGCCCAGCTGCTGGGCATGGACCCCTGGCGCGACGCGGTCGAACTGCACCGCCGCGTTGCGTACGTCCCCGGCGACGTGACCCTGTGGCGCAACCTCTCAGGCGGCGAGGTCATCGACCTCTACGGGCGCCTTCGCGGCGGGCTGGACAGGACCCGCCGCGCCGAGCTGCTCGAGCGCTTCGAGCTCGACCCGACCAAAAAGGGACGCACGTACTCCAAGGGCAACCGCCAGAAGGTCGCCCTGGTCGCCGCCTTCGCCTCCGACGTCGACCTGCTCATCCTCGACGAGCCGACCTCCGGCCTCGACCCGCTGATGGAGGAGGTCTTCCAGGGCTGCGTCGATGAGGAGCGCGAGCGCGGCCGTACGGTCCTGCTCTCCAGCCATATGCTCAGCGAGGTCGAGGCGCTCTGCGACCGGGTCAGCATCATCCGCAAGGGCGTGACCGTCGAGACCGGATCGCTGGCCGACCTGCGGCACTTGACCCGTACGTCCGTGAGCGCCGAGCTGGCAGGCGCCCCCAACGGCCTGTCCCGGCTCCCGGGCGTCCACGATCTCGCCATCCACCCGATTCAGGGGGACCGGGGCAAGCGCGTCCGGCTGCAGGTCGATACCGACAAGCTCGACGCCGTGCTGCGGCAGCTCAGCGAGTCCGGGGTGCGCAGTCTGACCAGCACCCCGCCCACCCTGGAGGAGCTGTTCCTCCGTCACTACCAGGACGACGTCCGCGCGGACACGAACAGGGCGGAACCCGCGGAAGGGGCGCAAGCCACGGAAGGGGCGGTGTCCCGATGACCGCCGTGGCCGAAGCGGGCATCGCGCCCCGCGGCGCGGGCGGCGCGCACAACCTGGCGGGCACCGGCGCGCTGCTGCGGCTCGCGCTGCGCCGCGACCGGGTGATGCTGCCGGTCTGGGTCCTCGCCCTGACCGTCTCCGTCGTCAGCTCCGCGAACTCCTTCAGGACGCTCTACGACACCGCAGCCGAACGGGCCGACCTGGCGCGCTCGGTGACCACCACCGGCTCGCTCCGCGCACTGTACGGGCCGATGTTCAGCGACTCCCTCGGCGGCATCGTCGGCTGGCGCATGGTCCCCTTCGTCAGCGTGCTCGCCGCGGTCATGAGCCTGATCGTCGTGGTCCGGCACACCCGCGAGGAGGAGGAGACCGGCCGCCAGGAGCTGCTCTCCTCCGCCATCGTGGGCCGCCGGGCACCGCTCACCTCGGCGCTGCTCGCGGGCCTCACCGCCAACGGCCTGGTCGCCCTCTTCGTCGCCCTCGGGCTGCGCGGCCTCGGCCTGCCGGGCGGCGGCGCACTGGCCCTCGGCCTGACCCTGGCCGGTGTGGGCCTGTGCTTCGCGGGCATCGCGGCCGTCACCGCGCAGCTCACCGAGAGCGCACGGCTCGCCAAGGGCCTGGCGGGCGCGGCCATCGGCCTGGCCTTTCTGCTCCGCGCGGCCGGTGACGCGGCGACCACCGACGCGTCGTCCCCGCTCAACTGGCTCTCCCCCATCGGCTGGGCCGAGAACGTCCGCCCCTTCGCCGGCGACCGCTGGTGGGCGGTGCTCCTGCTGTACGCCGCCGCGGCGGCGACTGCAGGGGCCGCGTACGTCCTGGCGGGGCGGCGCGACATCGGCGCGAGCTTCCTGCCCGCCCGCCCGGGAGTCCCGTTCGCACCGGGCTACCTCAGCAGCGCGTACGGCCTCGCCTGGCGGCTGCAGCGCGGCACGCTGCTCGGCTGGTCGCTCGGCTTCGCCGTCTCTGGCGTGGTCTTCGGCGGCATGACCGACGGCGTGGCCGACCTGGTCGGCGGCAACGAGGACACCCGCGAGATCTTCGAGCGGATGGGCGGCCAGGAGGGCCTCACCGACGCCTTCCTCGCCTCGATGACCGGCATGCTCGGCATGGTCGCCGCGATCTACGCGGTGGGCTGTGTGCTGCGGATGCGCGGCGAGGAGACGGGCGAGCGCGCGGAACCGGTCCTCTCGGGCGCGGTGAGCCGGTTCCACTGGGCCGCGAGCCACCTGGTCTTCGCCTTCGCGGGCTCGGCGGTCGTGATGCTCGTCGGCGGGCTCGGGATGGGCATCGGCTACGGCATCGCGGCCGAGGACGTCGGCGGGCAGCTGCCGCCGGTGCTGGGCGCGGCCCTCGCGCAGCTGCCCGCGGTGTGGGCGCCGGCCGCGGTGGCGGCACTGCTCTTCGGCGCCTTCCCGAAGGCGTCGGTGGCGGCCTGGGCGGCGGTCGGGACCTGCCTGGCGATCGGGTGGATCGGCCCCGCGCTGAAGCTGCCGCAGCCGGTCATGAACATCTCGCCCTTCGGGCACCTGCCGAAGCTGCCGGGCGGCGAGTTCACGGCGGCGCCCTACGGGTGGCTGCTGGTGCTCACCGCGCTCCTGACGGCCGCGGGCGTGGCGGTCTTCCGCCGCCGCGACCTGAACTGACGCCACCCGGGCATTGCGCGCCCGGAATTCCCGCCGAAGGCTCGAGACGGCCTGGCAGGGACCGCCGACGAGCTGGTCGTCGAGGTCTGATCTCCATGACCGCTCGTCGGGGTCAGACCTCGACGACCAGCTCCTCCAGCCCCCGGATCACATACCCCGGCTTCCACCGCGGCTCCGCCGCGAGCCGCAGGCCGGGCGCCCGTCGGAGCAGCGCCCCGAAGGAGGCCGCGAGCTCGATCCGGGCGAGCGGCGCGCCCAGGCAGTAATGGATGCCGCCGCCGAAGGTGATGTGCGGGTTGTCCGCGCGGGTGAGGTCCAGGCGGTCGGGGTCCGTGAAGCGGGCGGGGTCACGGTTCGCGGAACCGAAGAGCAGCGCCACCTCCGAGCCGCGCGGGATCGTCGTGCCGGAGGCGCGCGAATCGGACCCGGCTGCACCGACCTCGATGTCGTCCAGCACCCAGCGCTCGAACATCTGCAGCGGGGTGTCGTACCGCATCAGCTCCTCGATGGCGCGGGGGAGCAGCGCCGCCGGGGCGGCGCGGAGCCAGGACAGCTGCTCGGGGTGGCGGAAGAGCGTCAGCCAGCTGTTGGCCGTGGTGTTGACCGTCGCCTCGTGGCCGGCGTTCAGCAGCAGCACACAGGTGGAGATCATCTCCTGCTCGCTGAGCCGCTCGCCCGCCTGTCGCCCACCGCCACCCTTCCAACGAGGCGCTTCGCGCCCCACCCCTTGATCGTCGTACGCCGCGATCAGCGCGCTGACCAGGTCCTCGCCTGGCGACTTCCGGCGTTCGGCGATCAACTCACGGAGGTAGGCGGAGAATTCGACGGAGGCCTGGACCGCCCTGCGAGCCGTCTCCTCGCCCGGATTCATCTCGAACATCGCGACCATGTCCGCCGACCAGGGCCGCAGCAGCCGCCGGTCCTCGCGCGGCACCCCGAGCATCTCGGCGATCACCGCGACCGGCAGCGGCTCCGCGAGCCCCGCGATCAGGTCCCCGCCGCCCGCCTCGCACAGGTCCTCGACCAGCTCCCCCGCCAGCCGCTCCACCGTCGGCGTCAGCCGCTGCACCGTGCGCGCCGTGAAGGCCTTCGAGATCAGGCGGCGGATACGGGTGTGGTCGGGCGGCTCGAGCTCCAGCAGGCCGTATGCGTTGAGGACATGGAACGGCTCGTGCTCGGGCGGCGGCGGGGTGCGCCCGAACTCCTCGTGCGTGAAGCGGTGCAGATACGTGCGGCCGAGGCGGCGGTCGCGCAGCAGCGCGCTGACGTCGGCGTGGTGCGGGATCAGCCACTGGCCGGTGCGCTCGAACCAGTGCGCGCGCCCGGCCGCCCGGAGCTGCGCGTACGCGGGGTAGGGGTCCGCGACGAATGCGGGGGACCACGGATCGAACCACGAAACCGCTGGATTCATGCGCAGACGCTACCGCCGAGGGCTCCGGGCGTACTCCCCGCGAGCCCCCGCGAGCCCCCGGCCCCATGCGGCCCGGCACCCTCCGTCATCCGCCCGGGGTCACGAGCCCGATCTCGTACGCGAACACCGCCGCCTGAGTGCGGTCCCGCAGGCCCAGCTTCACGAGGACGCGGCTCACATGGGTCTTCACGGTCGCCTCGCTCACGACGAGACGGGCGGCGATCTCGCCGTTCGACAGGCCCTGCGCGATCAGGGCCAGCACCTCCGTCTCGCGCTCGGTCAGCGCCTCGATCCGGTCCATGCGCGGGGCGCGGGGTGCGCCGAGCCGGGTGAACTCGGACAGCAGCCGCTTGGTGACCGTCGGCGCGAGCAGCGCCTCGCCCGCCGCCACGATGCGCACGGCGTCGGCGAGCTGGCGGGCGGAGGCGTCCTTGAGGAGGAAGCCCGACGCACCGGCGCGCAGGGCCTCGTAGACGTACTCGTCGAGGTCGAAGGTGGTGAGGATGAGGACTCGGGCGCCTTCGCCTTCCTCCCGGTCGGCGGCGATCTTGCGGGTGGCCTCGAGGCCGTTCATGCCGGGCATCCGGATGTCCATCAGGACGACGTCCGGGCGCAGTTCCGCGACCTGGGCGACCGCCTCGCGGCCGTCCAGGGCCTCGCCGACCACCTCGATGTCCGGCTGGGCGCCCAGCAGTACGGAGAAACCCTCGCGGACCATCAGCTGGTCGTCCGCGATCAGCACGCGGATCGTCATGCGGACTCCTCGTGGGCGGCAGGTCGATCGGTCGGCCGGTCGGCGGGCTGGTCGGTCGGCCGGTCGGCGGGCCGGTCGGTCTGCCGGTCGGCGGGCCGGTCGGCGGGCCGGTCGGCGGGCCGGTCGGCGGGCCGGTCGGCGGGCCGGTCGGCGGGCCGGTCGGCGGGCTGGTCGACCGGGAGGAAGGCCGCGACCTCGTAGCCGCCGTCCGTCGTGGGCCCGGCCGTCAGCTCGCCGCCGAGCATCGACGCCCGCTCGCGCATGCCCATCACGCCGTGGCCCATGCCGGGGGAGGGCTGGACGGCCTCGGTCGGGGGCGTGTTGACGATGCGCAGGCCGAGGCCGGTGAGGACGTAACTCACCTCGACGCGGACCTGCGAACCGGGGGCGTGGCGCAGCGCGTTGCTCAGCGCCTCCTGGATGATCCGGTACGCCGACAGCTCCACGCCCTGCGGCAGGGGCCGCTCGGCGCCGGTGCGCGCGATGCGGACGTCCAGGCCCACGGCCCGTACGCCGTCAACGAGTTCGTCCAGCCGGGACAGGTCGGGCTGCGGGGCGTCGGGGATGCCGTCGGCCTCGGGGCTCTCGAAACGCAGGACGCCGAGCACGCGGCGCAGTTCGGCCAGCGCCTCCACCGCGCTCCCGCGGATCGTGGCGAAGCTCTTTGTCAGCTCCTCGGGCGGGTCGGTCACGCGGTACGGGGCCGCCTCCGCCTGGATCGCGATCACCGACATGTGGTGCGCGACGACATCGTGCAGCTCACGGGCGATCCGGGCGCGCTCCTCCAGCAGCGTGTGCTGGCCGCGCACGTCGGCCACCAGCGTCTCCTGCTCGACGACCTTGCCGCGGGCGAGCCACCAGCCGCGTACGGCGACGGCGATGGCGAGGGTGAATCCGGAGAAGACCGCAAGACCGGGGACGAATTCGCCGCTGTTGATGCTGCCGAGGACGGCCTGCACCGTGCCGACGACGATCAGCGAGATCAGCCACATCTCGGCAGCCACCCTTGGCTTCGACCGCAGCGTCACCAGGATCATCACGGTCAGGTGCGTGACGGCGTCCGCGCCCGGCCACCCCCCGGCGAAGGCGGTGACGGTGGTGATGGCGAGCGACAGCCACCACGCGCCCACGGGCCGGAAGAGAACCACGAACAACGGGACGATGTGGACGGCCGCGACCACCATCGCGATCAGGTCGCCGAACGGCGACCAGCTGCTGGACGTGGCGACATCGACCAGCCACAACAACAGCGCCCACGCGCCCACGGCGGCATGCGGCAGCCAGCGCCCGCCGAGCCGCTCGATCCGCGGCCAGCGGGCGAACCGCTCGGCGCGCAGCGGCGGCAGAGGCCGGAAGGCCCACGGTGACTGCAGCAGATCCTCGCGCAGGGCCTGCCAGGCGGCGCGGGCTATGCGGGACTCGGTCCACGTGGGTGTCGTCGTCTCGTTCACGCGAAGAACGCTACGCATGGGGCGGGGCCACGTCGTCACCGGTGCAGCCGACTTTTCGGTGTCCTTCTCAGGGATGACTCGGGGGACGGCGGGTGTGCTGAGCGGGCGGGCTCGGTGAGTGTGCTCGGCGAGTGTTGCTCGGCGGGCGTGTGCGGCGGGCGTGTGCGGCGGGCGTGTGCGGCGGGCGTGTGCGGCGGGCGTGTGCGGCGGGCGAGCTCAGCGGACGTGTTTGGGCGGACTCAGCGGGCGAGCCGCCCGATCTCCTCGGTGACGGTACGGGCTTCGGGCCGCGCCGGATCGATGAGCGGAAAGTGCCCGGCCCCGTCGAGGACCACGAGCCGCACCGGCTCACCCGCCCGCTCCGCCGCACTGGCGAAAGCACGCGCGACCTGCGGCGGGACGTCGTTGTCAGTGGCGCCCTGCACGATGGTGGTGGCGATGCCGGTGGGCAGCAGAGCGGCGGGGTCGGCGTACGGCTGCCGCGCCGCGTACTCCCCCGGCCCGCCGAGGAACTGCACGACGGCGTCGGAGCACGCACCGAGCGCCCGGGCGGACGCAAAGTCCGCGAGGGGGGCGAGGGCGACGACGCCGCGGACGGGGGGAGGCGATGTCCGATGCCAGGGGGACCCGACGGGCTGCCGATGCCGCGCGGCGGCCCACAACGCCAAGTGCCCACCGGCGGAATGCCCGACGAGCACAACGCACGCGGTATCGACGCGGCCCCAACCCGCCCGCACCTGGTCCGGGCGGGCATGCCGGGAGACTTGGGCGGCTTCGGCGGCCTCGGTGGTGGTCAAGGCGTGGATGGACTCGGGGATTCGGTCGATGGCGACTGCCACATCGTCCAGCGTCTCGGGCCACCGGCCGGCGGACGGAGCGGTCTGGTCCGCTCGCCGAACGGCCGCGACGTCCGGGGGAGCCCCGGTTCCGCTGCTCCGCAGCGAGTCGGCAGAGGAGGCGCGGCCGCCCCCCGGCAAGGGCGCCGACTCGGCCGCCTGGTGCATCTCTTGGTGGAGGTCCGATGCCTCGTCGGCCGGGCCGCGGCGGTATTCCACCGAGGCGACGGCGAAGCCGTGCGCCGCCAGGTGGGCGGCGAAGGGCGAGATGTGCTGCCGGTCGTACGGGGCGCGCCAGGCGCCGCCGTGGAGCACGACGACGAGCGGGGCAGGTCCTTCACCGACGCGCGGCGCGTAGAAGTCGACGAGCTGGTCGGGGTGTTCGCCGTACGCCACGGTGGCGTCCGCGGGCACGGGCGGGAGCGACATCACAGCCGCCATCTCCGCGTCATCCGGACCCTGTTGGCCACCTGCGGCTGCCGCGCTGTGCTCGGCGTAGCCGGCCTGGGCAGCGTGGCCGGCCTGGGCGGCGTGGCCGGCCTGGGCAGCGTGGCCGGTCTTTCCGGTCCGGGCGGTCCGGCCGCTCGGGGCGGTCAGCCCAGTTCGAGCGGTTCTGGCGGTTCGAGCGGTTCTGGCCGTTCGGGCGGTTCGGGCGGAGCCTTCGGCTGGGCGATCTTGCCCAGAATCCGGCAGTTGCTGACCGGCAGATTCAGCAGCTGCGCCCATCGGCTCCGCTGCGCCCGCGTCCGATGCGCCCGGACCGGCGGGCCGCAGGTCCGGCGCGGACGGCCCGGCGGCCCCGGCGCCGGGACCGGCTTCGGCGCGGCCGTCCGCGCCCACCCGCCCTTCGCGGGGCGGGTGGGCGGGGAGACCCGGTGCGTCCGGTACCGGCACGGGTCAGGCACCCCCGTCCTCGGCGAGGACGTCCGCCAGCACCCGTGCCGCCCGCTCCGCGTCCGCGAAGGTCGTATAGAGCGGGGTGAAGCCGAAGCGCAGGACGTCCGGGTGGCGGAAGTCGCCCACGACGCCGCGGGCGATCAGTTCGCGCATCACCTCGCCCGCCCCTGCACAGCGCAGAGCGACCTGGCTGCCGCGCTCCGCGTGCGCCGCCGGAGTAACGGACTCGACCCGGCCGAGCGGCACGTACCGCCCCACGCACCGCAGGAAGAAGTCCGTCAGCGCCAGGCTCTTGTCCCGCACCGCCTCGATCGGGACGCCGTCCCAGACCTCGAGCGCCGCCTCGAGAGCGAGCATCGACAGGATGTCGGGCGTGCCGACGCGGCCGCGAACGGCGCCGTCCGCCGGGGTGTAGGAGGGCGCCATGCCGAAGGGGTCGGCGTGCGAGTTCCAGCCGGGGAGCGGGGAGTCGAAGCGCGGCTGCAGGTCTCTGCGCACGTAGAGATACGCCGGTGCGCCAGGTCCTCCGTTGAGGTACTTGTACGTGCAGCCGACCGCGAAGTCGGCCTCGTGCGCGTCGAGTCCGACCGGCAGCGCGCCCGCGCTGTGGCACAGGTCCCACACCACCAGCGCCCCGGCCTCGTGCACGGCCGCCGTCGTGCCGGGCAGGTCGTGGAGCCGCCCGGTGCGGTAGTCGACGTGGTTGACGAGCGCGACGGCGGTGCGCGGCCCGACCGCGTCCGGCACGGCGCCGGGCTCGACGGCCCGGATGCGGCAGCCGGTGAGCCGGGCGGCGGACTCGGCGATGTAGCCGTCGGTGGGGAAGGTCGAGGCGTCCACCAGCACCTCGTCGCGCTTCTCGGCGCCCCCCGCGACGCGCCCCTCTGCGCGTCCCTCCACGCGCCCCTCCGCGCGTACGTCGCCCGCCATCCGGACGGCCGCGACAACGGCCTTGAAGACGTTGACGCTCGTCGAGTCCCCGACGACCACCTGCCCGGCCGCGGCCCCGATGAGCGGGGCGATCCGGTCGCCGATCCGCTCGGGTGCGGCCCACCAGCCGCTCTCCTCCCAGGAGCGGATGCGCAGGCGGCCCCACTCGCGCTCGATGACGTCGGCCATCCGCGCCGTCACGGCGCGGGGCAGTGCGCCCAGCGAGTTGCCGTCCAGATACGTGACGCCGTCGTCGAGCGCGAAGCGGTCGCGCACCGTGGCGAGTTCGTCCGCGGCGTCGCGCCGCGCGGCCTCGGCCTCAAGGGACTCCGCGCGAGGCTCGGAGCGGGGTGCAGAGCCGGCCTCGGAGCGAGCCTCGAAGCAGGGTCCGGAGGAGGTCTCGGCGTAGGGCTCGGAGTGGGCATCAGACATGGCTGCGCGCCGTCCACAGCTCGGGAAAGACGTACTTCTGCGCCCGCTTCTCCAGCCAGGCCACCCCCGCCGAGCCGCCGGTCCCGGCCTTGGCGCCCATGGCCCGCCGCGTCGCGACGAGGTGGTCGTTGCGCCAGCGCCACACCAGCTCGGCGACCTCGGTCAGCGCCTCGCCGAGCTGGACCAGCTCGGCGTCCTGCGGCCCGGAGTAGATCTCCTGCCAGGCGCGCTCGACGGCCGGGTCGGGCTGGTGGCGGTGGCCCGGGTCGCGTTCCAGGACTGCGGCCGGGATGCCGTACCCGCGGCGGGCGAGCAGCCACAGCACCTCGTCGTAGAGGCTCGGCTCGGTGAGCGCCTTCTCGAGCTCGGCGTGGACGCGCGGCGCGCCCCGGTGCGGGACGAGCATCGACGCGGACTTCTCGCCGAGCAGAAACTCCATCCGGCGGTACATCGCGGACTGGAAGCCGGAGCCCTCGCCGAGGGCGCTGCGATAGGAGTTGAACTGCGCGGGGGTGAGGTGCGCGAGGGGCTTCCAGGAAGCGTTGAGCGACTCCAGCTCGTAGGTGGAGCGCCGGAGTGCGGCCATCGCGACCGGCAGGTCGTCCTGGCGCAGCGCCTCGGCCGCGGTCCGCCACTCGTGGACGATCACGGTGAACCACAGCTCCATGACCTGGGTGGTGACCAGGAAGACCATCTCGCCGGGGTCGTCGGAGAGCGGGTGCTGGAGGTGGGTGAGGACGTCCGCCTGGACGTAGTCCTCGTAGGGGGTCGTGCCCGCGAAGTCCAGATTCGGGGTGCAAGGACTGGCTTCGGACCCGGTCTCCGGTCCGGCTTCGGCACCGGCTTCGGCACCGGTTTCGGGGCCGGCTCCGGGGTCGGCCCCGGGGCCGACTTCGGTACCCGTTACGGGACTCGCTTCCGGACCGGTTCTGCGCGCGTCGGGCTGTTGCGACATCGCTGTCTCCTCGTACGAGCTACCGGGTAGCGGTCCGCTCCTTCCTCTCGGCATCGGAGCCCCGGTCCCCTCGTCGATCCGGATTCGCCGCATCGACGAGGGCATCATCCGTGGCACCCGCGCGGTACGGCAAGGGCCCGCCTGGGCGATTACCGCAGGCGGGCCCTTGGGCCGGCCGCCCGGGTACCACCGCGGGTACCCGCGCGCCCGGCCGCGTGATCAGGAGAGAGTGTCGGCGGCCGTCGGGGACGAGTCGCGCAGGAAGGTGGTGCAGCGCTCGTACTCGTCCTGCTCACCGATGACCTGTGCGGCGCGCGCGAGGGCGTGCAGCGCCCGCAGGAAGCCGCGGTTCGGCTCGTGCTCCCACGGCACCGGGCCGTGTCCCTTCCAGCCGCTGCGGCGCAGCGCGTCCAGCCCGCGGTGGTAGCCGGTACGGGCGTACGCGTACGACTCGACGACCCGACCGGCCTCGAACGCGTCGTCGGCGAGCTGCGCCCAGGCCAGAGAGGAGGCCGGGTACTTCGCCGCCACGTCGGCCGGCGCTGCGCCTGAGGCGAGCAGGTCGCGCGGCTCGGGGTCGTCGGGGAGGTGGGTCGGGGGCGGGCCCCCGAGGAGGTCTTCGTGAATGGCCATGCCCCCAAGTTTGCCGGATCGGCCGACCCGGATGCCGCTCCCGCGTGCCCAGCCGCGACGGCGTGCGCTCGAGCGGACGCCACCCTGCCGACCACCAACCGCGCAGGCCCCCAGCACAGGCCCGGCGACCACGGCCGGCCACCGACGGCGGCCGGTCGAGCAGGTACCGCCCTGCCGCGCCCACCACGCCGGCGTCCCCACTCAGCCACACGGATCGAGGCCACCACCCGGCGGCTGCGCTCGGCCAGGTGCCCGGACCCCTGCTGCGGCCACGGACCCCGGGCGCCCCGCGCCCGACAATCCCCACCCGCCCGCCCCTTTCAAGAGCGGGCAGTCGGATCAGCGCGCCGCGAACGCGAAGCCTCCACCCCGGGAATTCCGACCCACGCGCCCCTTCCCAAGGAGCAGGCAGTCGGCAGACCTTCCGGGTCCGCGACGCCTACCTCAGCCCGTCGGGGCCGTGCGGTCCCGATCTCGTACCTGCAGGTCACGCTGCTGGACCGAGACTGGACCGACAACGGAAGGCCGTCACGCGCGACGAGGCGCCGGACCCGCCGGGGCGGGCCCTGCCGGCACCCAAGGCCTGGGGTCGCCGGCCACGCGTGCCCTAGGCGCCCACCGTGCCCGGCGCCGGGGTGGGGCGGGGTTCGCCGGGGTCGAGCGGGGGTGCGGCGACCGCACAGTGGGTGCGGCACTCCGCGCGGCAGACCTGCGGTTCGCCCGGCGCCGCAGGCGCCAGGACATCGGACCGTACGGCCAGCCACGCGATCAGCGCCCCCACCACCAGCACCCCGGCACAGATCGTCATCGCCCGCTCAAAGGTCTGGTCGAACTCCGTCGCCGACCGGTACGCCTCCGGGCCCGTCCCCGCGAGCAGCGGCAGCGCCGCCACCGCGATCAGCCCGCCCGCGCGCGCCACCGCGTTGTTGACGCCGCTCGCGAGCCCCGCGCGCTCCACGACGACCGACGCCAGCACGGTCGAGGTCAGCGGCGCGACCAGCAGCACCATGCCGAAGCCCTGGACCAGCAGCGCGGGCAGCACATCGGCCCAGTACGAGGAGCCGGGCCCGGCCCGCAGCATCAGCAGCATCCCGCACGCGCACAGCAGCGGCCCCGCGGTGAGCGGAATGCGCGGCCCGATCCGCTGCCCCAGCTCCCCGGAGCGCGCGGACAGCAGCAGCATCAGCAGGGTCGTGGGCAGCAGCGCCGTTCCGGCGGCGAGCGCCGAGTACCCGAGGACGACCTGCAGCTGGAGCACGGACAGGAAGAAGAACCCGCCGAAGGCGGCGTACACGCAGAAGGTCACCGCGTTGACGGCTGTGAACTGGCGTGACGCGAAGATCTGCGGCGGCACCATCGGGTCGGCGCGCCGTCGCTCCATCCGTACGAAAACGGCGCCGAGCAGCAGCCCGGCGACTGCCGCGCCGATGATGACCGGGGAGGCGCCCTGCTCGGGCGCGTCGATCAGGGCGTACGTGATCGCGCCGAGCGCCAGCGCGCCGACCGCAGCACCAGCCACGTCGAACCGCCCGTGCGCCTGCGGATCGCGCGTCTCTGGGACGTGCCGCATCGCCACGGGCACGCAGATGGCGGCCAACGGCACGTTCAGCAGGAAGACCCAGCGCCAGCCGGGCCCGTCGACCAGCCAGCCACCGACGAACGGTCCGACCGCCGCTGCGACCCCGCCGAGCCCGGACCACGCGCCGACCGCCCGCGCCCGGTCATCGGGGTGGAACGTCGACTGGATCAGGGCGAGCGAGCCGGGCGTGAGCAGCGCACCGCCGATGCCCTGGAGGGCGCGCGCGGCGATCAGCATGACGGCGTTGGGCGCGAGCCCGCACGCCAGAGACGCCAGCGCGAACCAGACGATCCCTACGACGAAGACCCGGCGCCGGCCGAACCGGTCGCCGAGCGCACCGCCGAGCAGGATCAGCCCGGCGAGGGTGAGCAAGTAGGCGTTGACGGTCCACTGCAGGACCGCCAGGTCGGCGTTGAGATCGGCGCCGATACGGGGGAGGGCGACGTTGACGACCGTGCTGTCGAGCAGGGCCATACCGGAGCCGAGGACGGTGGTCAGCACCACCCAGCGCCCGGTCGCCTCGGACAGCCGGATCGTCCCGGCCCGCCCCGGCACGGTCGCGAGCGGCCCCGCCACCAGGGGCTCCTCCGCCGCGGGCTCCTCCGCGCCGGCGGTCGGCCGGGGCTCCGGGCCCGGTCCGCCCGCCTCCGGCGGGTTTCGGGGACCGGGTTCCGGCCCGGCACGGGGCCGCTCGCGGCCGGGCTCGCTCGCCGCGCCGCGCGAGGAGTCGCTCATACCTGGATCATCCTCGCCTCACCCCAACGAGGCCACCCCGCCCCCCACACCGCGCCCAGCCGCCCAAACCGCGACCCGGCCGCCCCCAGCGACGGCCACCCGCGCCGAGCAGGACGCCCACAACACATCCACCCCGGCCGCTCAACACCACCCAACACGCCGGGCCCGGCACCCCGCATGAGGTGCCGGGCCCAACAGGCGAACCCCGCGATCAACGGCGCGGTCGGCGCCGACGCGCGGAGCGCGTCACTTCAGCTTCATGCCGTGGAACGGAGGTCCGCGCGCCGACCCGCCCGCTCAACACCACGCAACGCACTGGGCCCGGCACCCCATATGAGGTGCCGGGCCCAGCAGAGGAACCCCACGGTCAGCGGCCCAATCGGCCCCTGCGCCTGCGGCGGGCACCGCTGGCGCCCCCCGTGCCCGGCCCGGAGGCCGACCGCCCCCGACATACGACGCGCGAAGCGCGTTACTTCAGCTTCGTGCCCGTGGAGCGGAGGTCCGCGCAGGCCTTCGTCACGCGCACGGCCATGCCCGCCTCCGCCTGCTTGCCCCAGCTGCGCGGGTCGTACATCTTCTTGTTGCCGACCTCGCCGTCGACCTTCAGCACGCCGTCGTAGTTGCGGAACATGTGGTCCGCGACCGGCCGCGAGAACGCGTACTGCGTGTCCGTGTCGAGGTTCATCTTCACGACGCCGTTCTCCAGCGCCGTACGGATCTCCTCCTCCGTGGAGCCCGAGCCGCCGTGGAAGACGAAGTCGAACGGGTCGGCCTTGCCGTACTTCGCCGCGATGCCGTCCTGGAGTTCGCGCAGCAGGTCGGGGCGGAGCACGACGTTGCCCGGCTTGTAGACGCCGTGGACGTTGCCGAAGGACGCGGCCAGCAGGTAGCGGCCCTTCTCGCCCAGGCCCAGCGCCTCGGCGGTCCGCTCGGCGTCGGAGACGGTCGTGTAGAGCTCGTCGTTGATCTCGTGCGAGACGCCGTCCTCCTCGCCGCCGGTCGGGGTGATCTCGACCTCGAGGATGATCTTGGCCTTGGCGGCCTCGGCGAGCAGCTCCTGCGCAATGGCCAGGTTCTCGTCGAGCTTCTCGGCGGAGCCGTCCCACATGTGGGACTGGAAGAGCGGGTTCTGGCCGCCGGCCACGCGCTCCTGCGAGATGGCGAGCAGCGGCCGTACGTACCCGTCGAGCTTGTCCTTCGGGCAGTGGTCGGTGTGCAGCGCGACGTTCACCGGGTACTTCTTGGCGACGATGTGCGCGAACTCGGCCAGCGCGACCGCGCCGGAGACCATGTCCTTGCTGTACTGGCCACCCAGGAACTCCGCGCCACCCGTGGAGATCTGGATGATGCCGTCGCTCTCCGCCTCGGCGAAGCCGCGGAGCGCCGCGTGCAGCGTCTGGGTCGAGGTCACATTGATGGCCGGGTAGGCGAACTTGCCTGCCTTCGCCCGGTCGAGCATCTCGTTGTAGACCTCGGGGGTTGCGATGGGCATCTGTCCGCTCCTTGTGATGTGCGGGGTTTCCGGATAGTGGCCCTGACCTAGGGGGCGACGTCATCGTCGGCCCCATCTTCCCAGACGCGGACGATTGGTCCACCCGGCCCGGCCTCGAACCGCCGCGAAACCGCCCCGGCAGACGCACCGAGGGGTGGAGAGTTTCACGTGAAACTCTCCACCCCTCGGGAAACCTGCAGGTCAGAAGCGTGACCGACCGACTCAGCCGAGGCCCAGGTCCACCAGCCCGTACGCCTGGTAGTACGGAAGCCCGGCCTCCGCAATCGCGGGCGCGGCGCCCCGCTCGACGATCACCGCGACGGCGACGACCTCGGCGCCCGCCTCGCGCGCCGACTCGACGGCGGTCAGCGGCGAGCCGCCCGTCGTCGACGTGTCCTCGACGACCAGGACCCGGCGGCCCTTGATGTCCGGGCCCTCGATACGGCGCTGCATGCCGTGCGTCTTCTGCGCCTTCCGTACGACGAAGGCGTCGAGCTTGCGGCCGCGCGCGGCGGCGGCGTGCAGCATCGCGGCCGCAACCGGGTCCGCGCCGAGCGTCAGCCCGCCCACGGCGTCGTAGTCCACGTCGGCCGTGGTGTCCAGCATCACCTGGCCGACGAGCGGCGCGGCCTCCGCGTCGAGGGTGATCCGGCGGAGGTCGATGTAGTAGTCGGCCTCAAGCCCGGACGAGAGGGTCACCTTGCCGTGGACCACGGCCTTGTCCTTGATCTGCTGCAGCAGGGCGTCACGCGCATCGCTCATGCCCCTGAGCCTAAGCGGTCCACGGACCCCGGTGCTCCGGCCCCGGCGCTCCGCCCCCCGCCCCCCAGCAACCCCGCCCCGGCGCTCCGCGCTACAGCCTGCGCCAGCTCCAGGTTGTCGAGACCTCCAGCGGATCGACGGGGGTCACCAGGCGCGGCAGCGTGTTCAGGCCGTTCGGCGGTCCTGACTGCGGCTCGACGCACACCGCCTCGGCCTGCTCGTCGTAGACGACGACCCACTCGGCGCGGCTGGTGACCTTCAGCTCCAGCTGCCCGGGCCAGGTGAGGGTGACGTCCACCCCGTCCGGCATGCCGAAGCAATCGTCCCACGGCCCGGGCTGCGGCTCGATACGGCGGCCGGTCGGCAGGTGGTCGTCCCCGCGCTCCTCCTGCCACGCGGGCGTGAAGGCGATCTCGACATCGGCGCCGCCGCCCCCCAGATTCCGCAGAAACCAGGGGTGCCAGCCCGCCTGCGCGGGAAAGGAGTCGTCGATCGTCTCGATCCCCATGGTGAGGGTCAGGGAGTCCTCGGCGAGCTCGACGAGCTGGGTGACCCGGCCCGCGTACGGCCACGGGTCGGCGAGGTCGTACGTGCAGACGGCGGAGGCCTTCTCGGTCCGGGCCGTGCGCCAGGCGGTGTCGCGGCCGGTGCCGTGAATCGCGTGCGGCGGGTTGTTCACGGGCAGCTGGTGCTGCACGGCGCCGTCGAGGAACCGACCGTGGTCGACCCGGCCGCACCACGGCACCATCGGGAACGCGCCGTACTTCGCGCCCTGCCGCAGCAGCTCCGTACCGCCGATGCGCAGCGAACCGATCCGGCAGCCGAGGGCGGGGAGAAGGGTCAACTCGGCTTCGCCGGCCTCGAGTCGGATGCCTCGGGTGCCGGAGCCGGTGTCCGTCGTGTCCTGGGTGCTCACACCCCTGACCCTAGCCGCGGGCGGTGGCGGTGGTCAGCGACGGCGGCGCAGGATACGGCTGACGACGACGGCGGAGGCGATGAGCGCGGCCGCGGCGGGTGCGGCCCAGCGGAGGGGGACGGTGGTGGCGGTGGCCTCGGGGGCGGGGACCGGGGCGTACCGGCCGCGCGGGGGCGCGTGGTCGACCTCCTCGGCGCTGCGGCCGATCATCGTGCGGCGGGCGTGCGCGGCCTCGGCGGGCGGCTCGGCGCCGATCCCGCCGTCGAGCTCCTCGTCCAGCCCGCCGTCGAGCGATTCGTCGAAGCCGCCGGCCGCGGTGTCGCCCTCCGGGCCGCCGTCCACCTCGTCGTCGGCGAGGCCGAGCTCGTCGTCCGTGCCGGAGTGCGGGTCCAGCGACGGGGGCGGCACCTCGGTCTCGAAGACGGACGCCGACTCGGGCCGCTCGGGCCCGGGGCCCGGCCCCGTGTCCGCGCCGCCTTCGGCGCCTTCCGCCCCTTCCGCCTCCGGTGCGGCGGCCTCCGCAGAGGTGGTAGAGGTGGTGTCGCCCGGCCGGTCGTTCTTCGGTTTCTCCGGCGACGGGATCCCGGGGATGACGCGCTGATTGTCGTCCTCCGGGTCGCCCGTGCCGATGGGCGCCGATTCGAGGCCCGAGGCCAGCTCCGCGGCGAAACGGTCCAGCAGACGGCGCCCTGCCGTCGCGGCCGCCGTTTCGCCCAGGTCGGCGAGGCGGCCCTCACTACGTACCGTCCCGGTGCACGCCAGCCGCGACCCGCCGTCCGCCGCGGACAGCCGTACGTTCATCGCGACCTTCACGGAGCCGCTGCCGCGCGCCTCCGTCCCCTCGCCTTCCACCGCGAGGTCGCCGCCGTCCTGCTCGGTGATACGGAGGCGGCCGCGATAGGTGATGGTCGAGCTGCCGATGCGCAGCCGCAGCCGGCCCGCGAGAGCGACGGGCCCCGCGAGGGCGTCCGGCGCGTCCGACGACTCGTCGGAATCCCTCTGGAAGCCCGGGATGCAGCGGGAGACGCGTGCGGGATCGGCGAGGGCCTGCCGCACGGTGTCGGCGGAGAACGGAACGAACACCTCATGCTCCATGGGGACCGAGCCTACCCAGCCATCCCCGTCCGGCACCCTCATCCGTCCGACATCTGCCCGACGACTTCCGTTCGCATCCGCCACGCGACTTCCGCCTTCCCGTCCGCCCTCTCGTACGTACCGTGCGCCCCGCACGCTCAGCCGCCCGCATGGATCCTGTCCACACGCGGCGGAGCCGCACATCGTCCGCAGCCGGTGAGGCCGGGCCGTAAGACCTGCCGGGAAGTCGGGTACGCCCTAGCCGTCCGCCCCGGACGTCTGGACGTTGCCCGTGGTCGCATCGAGGATCACCTCGCGGCCCGCGTCGTCGTCGCCGGCACCGGGCGTGGTCTGGGTGACCTGCCAGACGATCCTGCCGTCGGAGCGGGTGTCGATCTCCAGGGAGTCCAGCTCCGACGGCCGGTAAGCGTAGGCGAGGCGTACGGCCTGCTGGGCGGTCGTCTTCGAGAACCGCAGCTTGGCGACGTCGTCGTCGGGCGTCAGATCGCGGTGCCTGCTGAGGAGCTTCGAGCCGTCCCCGGAGACCGTCACCTCGTACTCGTCCGCGTACTCGTCGTTGCGCTTGGACGCGACGACGACCTCCCAGATCCGTTCGCCCCGTGCGTCGCGCTCCCCCTCCACCTCGAAGGACGCGCCGCGCGGCACGGCCAGGTCGGCGGTGTTCAGCGCCCTGATGGCGGTCAGCACCGACTCCGGCGTGGCCTCCGGGGCGGGCATCGTGCGCGGGGCGCGGTCCGCCCTGCGGTCCCACGCGCGCGGAGCGGAATCGCCGCCGGAGTCGGAGGTGCCGGAGCTCGCGCAGCCCGTGAGGACGGCCGCGGCCGCCGCGACGGCTACGGCGGCCGCGGCGGCCGGCCCGATCGCGCCGCCGTGAAAGCGGTCGTACGTCCGGATTGCTGGCATGTGTCGCATGCCACCCGTTTCTACACCCGACGGGCCGTCAGTCCAGGTACCGCGGGTGCATCAGCGTGGACGCGGGCAGCCCGGTCACCCGCTCGCGCTCCGCGGCCCGCCCCGCCGCCCGCAGCGAGGCCGCGGTCAGCGAGCGCAGCCGGGGTCCGTGGCGTGCCAACTCCAGCCGCACCGGCCGCTGTCCCGCCGACGCCATGACGAATCCCCGGCCCCGCGGCCCCGCCGTCCAATAGGGCGCCGTCCGCAGGCCCGCGGACCGCAGCGTCGCGTCCACCGTCCAGAAGACGCGCGGCCGTACGGACGTCCGCCCCGCGTGGACGGCGAACCGGCCGTCCGGGACCATGACGCGCCGGACCAGCCCGTAGAACTCCTGCGAATAGAGCTTCGTGCTCGGCGTGAGGTCCGGATCGGGCAGATCGGAGAGCACCGCCTCGTACGGGCCCTGTCCCTGGCGCACCGCCTCCCGCAGCCAGTCGAAGGGGTCGGCCGCCACCACCCGCACCCGCCGGTCGCCGAAGGCGTCCCCGTTCAGCGCGGAGAGACCCGGGTCGGTGCGGGCGAGCCGGACCAGCTCCGGGTCGGGTTCGACGAGCGTCACCGCGGCGACGTCCGGGTGGCGCAGCACCTCGCGCAGCGCGATCCCGTCGCCGCCGCCGAGCACCAGGATCCGGCGGTGGGGTCCGGCCATCGCCGGGTGGACCAGCGCCTCGTGGCAGCGGAGCGCGTCGCGGCCGCTGACCCGCAGCCGGCCGTCGACGAAGACGGACCGCCCGGCTCCCCCGGTGACGACGACCTCCTGCACCCCCGTCCCCACGGCCACGCGCACGTCCGCCCCGTACACCGCGCGCCGCGCCGCACGCTCGAAGGGTTCGGTGAGGACCGTCCCGGCAGCGAGCAGCGCCAGCACGAGCACGTTGGCGCCGAGCAGCAGCCACCGCGCCCGTACGGTCAGGTCGCGGCGGAACAGCCAGAGCACCACCGCGCCGCCCGCCAGCGCGTTCACCGCGCCCGTCAGCAGCGCGCCGCGCGGCTGCCCGAGGGCCGGCAGCAGCAGGAAGGGGAAGGCGAGACCGCCGGCCAGCGCGCCCACGTAGTCCGCCGCGAAGAGGTCGGCGACCGCGCCGCCCGCATCCTGCTTCCTGATCCGCTGAATGAGCGTCATCAGCAGCGGCACCTCCGCGCCGATGAGCACCCCGATGGCGGCGGAGAAGGCGACCATCACGGCGCGGGACTGGCCGAGCCAGGCGAACGCGGCGTACAACGCCATCGCCGACGAGCCGCCGACCAGCGCGAGCACCGCCTCGACACCTCCGAAGCCCGCGACGGGCCGGCACCGCAGCCGCTTGGCGAGCAGCGAGCCGACGCCCATCGCGGAGACCATCACGGACAGCACGACGGACGCCTGGGTGACGGAGTCGCCGGACAAGTACGAGGCGAGGGCGACGAGTTCGAGCTCGTAGACCAGTCCGCAGGCCGCGCAGACGAAGACCGCGGCCAGGACCAGGAAGCGGCCGAGGCCTGCCGGTACGGGGAGCGGCGCCGGGCCCTGCCGCTCCCGCGGCCGCACGGCTGGACGGACGCCGGCCACAGGCGGATCGATCATGCGAAGAACGCTACGTGAGGCGAATCGTCGGACATGTCACCCACACGGGTGCGATGGGGGCATGGGCTGCGGCCGCGCGCGCTACCCGTGCGCGGGCTTGTCCCGGCGTGTGCCCCGGCAGCCGTACCCGGCGACTTGCGTCCAGGTCGTGACGAGCCTCCCCTCCTGCGGATAGGAGTGCCAGGTCCGCCACCCCAACTGGCCCTCGCGGAACTGCGCCAGCATGGCGGTGAACGCGTACGGGCTGCCGGGGAAGGTCCCGGCGAGGCCGTACGGATGGTCGGCGACCAGCGCGAGCAGGTCCTGGGCGCGCCCGGCGAAGGAGGACTGCGAGAGGGTCTCCACGTGGGCCGCGAACTCGTACTCCCAGGCCCCGATGCGCTTGGCGACGCCCAGGGGCAGCGGGGTCGCGCTGCCGGGCATGCAGGCCACCGTCTCCGAGCACTGGCCGCGCTCCTCCTCGACGAGTACTTGGTGAGAGGCGCCGAGCAGCCTCAACTGAACGGTGGCGGACCCCAGTTGGAGCTTCATTTCGGCGAGGGCGGGCAGCGGCTCTCTGTTCAGCGCCCAGGCCAGGTCGGCGGCGCGGGTATCGGTGTATGCAGTCTTGAGGGTGGTGAGCATGGGTCGGCTCCGCAAACAGCACGCAGTGGAATCACGCAAGGAAAATGGGTGGGCCGGCCCGCCCCGGCAGAAGGGTGCGGGGGAGCAACGCTGGGCGGCTCGCGCCAGCGTGGGGTCCGGGGGGATACGAAATCATGAGATGCTCGGGGCCCACAGCGCTTTTACCCAACTTCGCCGGGTTTCCATCCTTCAGAGGGCCACGCGGTTCAACTGTTCAAAACTGAAGCGCCCGGCGGGAGTTGGGCCCGCCGGGCGCATATGCGGTGTTGCATGGGACAGCCGCACAACCTCCGGTCAGATGCGGCCACCGAGCCCCCCGTTCCCGGCGGCCGCCCGGATCAGCTGCCGCCGCCCCCGCCGCCGCATCCCCCGCCGCCCCCGCCGCCTCCACCGCAGGAGGAACCCCCGCCGCAGGACGAGTTGCTTCCGCACGAGGAGCCACCGCCACAGGAGGCGCCCCCGCCGCCACCCGCCCACCAGCTGCCGCTGCTGCCCCTGCCTCCGCGCCGGTTCCTCGAGCGGCCCCGGCCGCTCGCCGCACCGACGACGCCGGCGAACACAATGACCGCGAAAACCGCGAAAAAGAAGATCTCCATCGTCCTCACTCTCCTTTCAAATCCCCCCGAAGCGAGGCTCCGCTCCTTGCGTGGGGACCTGATGCCCCCGGTCCCGAAGGCCCAAAGCAGAGTTGAGGAAGTCCAGAGGTTTGGGCGCGGCGCGCAGGAGAGGCGGCCGCCTCGGGGCGGTGCGGCCGGCAGTTGGTCCGCGCAGCATGCCCGCATTCGACGGCCGGCCCAATTCGGCGCAGGCCAAGGTTTCCAAGGTTCCAAGGTTCCAAGGTTCCAAGGTTGAGGAAACCATCCGGTCCGCGCAGGATGTCCCGCATGGGACGACCACTCCTCAATCGCCGCCTCGCCGAATTCGGTACGACGATCTTCGCCGAGATGTCCGCGCTCGCCGTCCGCACCGGCTCGATCAACCTGGGACAGGGCTTCCCCGACACCGACGGGCCCGAGGAGATCAGGGAGGCCGCGGTGCGTGCGCTGCGGGACGGGCGCGGGAACCAGTACCCGCCGGGCCCCGGGATCCCCGAGCTGCGCACGGCCGTCGCCGAGCACCAGCGGCGGCGTTACGGGCTCGGCTTCGACCCCGACCACGAGGTCCTCGTCACGGCGGGTGCGACCGAGGCCGTCGCGGCGTCCCTGCTGGCGCTGCTCGAGCCGGGTGACGAGGTCATCGCGCTCGAGCCGTACTACGACTCGTACGCCGCGTGCATCGCGATGGCCGGAGGCACCCGGGTGCCGGTGACGCTGCGGCCCGACGCCGCGTCCCTCACCTACCGGCTCGACCTGGACGAGCTGCGCGGCGCGGTCACCGACCGCACCCGGCTCATCCTCCTCAACACCCCCCACAACCCCACCGGCACCGTGCTCACCCGCGCCGAGCTGGCCGCCGTCGCCGAGCTGGCCTGCGAGCGCGATCTGCTGGTGGTCACCGACGAGGTCTACGAGCACCTCGTCTTCGACGGCGGCGAGCACCTCCCGATCGCGACCTTCCCGGGCATGCGCGAGCGCACCGTCACCGTCGGCTCGGCCGGGAAGACCTTCTCCTTCACGGGCTGGAAGGTGGGGTGGGTGACGGCGACGGCCGAGCTGGTCAGGGCCGTGCGGTCCGCGAAGCAGTTCCTGACCTACGTGTCGGCCGGGCCCTTCCAGTACGCGGTCGCCGAGGCGCTGCGCCTTCCCGACGCGTACTTCGACTCCCTGCGCGAGGACCTGCGCGCCAAGCGGGACCTGCTGAGCGGTGGCCTCGCCGAGGCGGGCTTCGAGGTGTTCCGCCCGGCGGGCACGTACTTCGTCACCACCGACATCCGGCCGCTGGGCGAGAGGGAGTCGAAGGGCGGCGACGGCTTCGCCTTCTGCCGCGCCCTGCCCGAGCGCTGCGGGGTCGTCGCCATCCCGAACGCGGTCTTCTACGACCACCAGGGCGAAGGCGCGCCGTTCGTGCGCTTCGCCTTCTGCAAGCGGGCCGACGTCCTGGAGGAAGCGGTCGGCCGCCTGAAGAGCCTCGCGGCGTAACGCGCTCCGGCGTTCCGGCCGCCCGCACGTCTTTCGCCGCCGCGGCGGCCGACCACGACGGCGGCAACCGGCGGCGCCGAACGAGCCACAACCCACGCAGCTCTGCCCGGTACGGCTGGTTCACCACCGCCGCTCTCCACCATGGTGGTCACTCGCCGTCGCGGCGACAGAAACTGCCCGCCGCCGCGGCGGCCGACCACGACGGCGGCAACCGGCGGTCCAGAGCGAGCCGCAGCCCACGAGGCTCTGCCCTGGCGCGGCGGGACGTTCTTTCGGGGCCGGGGCCGACGGCCGCACGCGCATGCGGCCGAGTGGGTGCGGACGTCGCGGCCGAGTGGGTGCACTTCGCGCCACCGCCGGGCGTCAGCAGTCGCTGCGGGCGGAGGTGCCGCGCAAGGTCGGAGGTGCCGGGTCCCTCCTCCCGTGGCGGCGATGGGGGTCCCCCCATGCCGTTCAGGCTATGGGGGAGGGTCCGCTTCCGCCCGCTGCGCCGCACCGGAGGTGCCCCCGTGTCAGCCGACACCCACCTGCCCGTACGCGCCAGCAGACCGCGGCCCCCCGCACGGCTGCGGCCCCGGTGGCGCACCCGGGTGCGCAGCGCGCTGCTGCGGGCCGCGCCGGCGCTCGCGCTCTACGCCGCTCTCCGGCTGGGCGGCATGCTCTCCATGGCGATCTGGTCCTGGCACGCCGGGAAGCACCCGCGCATGCTGCTCGGCCACTCCTGGGACGCCATCTGGTACGAGCGGCTCGTCGACCACGGCTACGGCACCGTCGTGCACAGCGACGACCCCACTCGCCTCTACAGCGATCTGGCCTTCTTCCCGCTCTACCCCGCCCTGGTCCGGGGCGTCCGCGCCGTGCTGTCCCTCGGCTTCGTCAACGCCGGGCTGCTGGTGTCCTGGGCGGCCGCGGGGGTCGCGGCCTGGGGGATCTACGCGGTGGGCGAACGGTTGCAGGGCCGCAGGGCCGCCACCCTGCTCGTCGTCCTGTGGGGCGCACTGCCGCACGCGATCGTCCAGTCGATGGCGTACACCGAGTCGCTGATGACCGCCTTCGCGGCCTGGGCGCTCTACGCGGCGCTGACCGGCCGCTGGCTGTGGGCGGGGACGTGCGCCGTTCTCGCCGGGCTCTCCCGCCCGAACGGCATCGCGGTCGCGGCCGCGGTCGCGCTGGGCGCCGCATGGCAGATCTGCCAGCTGTGGCGGAACCGGACCCCCGACAGCCTCTCGCTGCGCGCCCGCCAGGACTGGCGGCTGTGGGCGGGGGCGACCCTCGCCCCGCTGGGCTGGCTCGGCTACGTCGTGTGGGTGGGGTGGCAGAAGGGCAGCCCGCTCTTCGGCTACTTCCGGGTGCAGCGGCGCTGGGGCTCGGAGTTCGACTTCGGCGCCGACGCATGGGGGTCGGTGCGGAACATGGTCCTGGGCCAGGAGCACATCACGTACCCGATGACGGTCGCGGTGGTCGTGCTGGCGGTGCTGCTGTTCGTGCTGCTGTTGCTGGACCGGCCGCCGCTCGCGCTGATCGCCTACAGCGGTGTGCTGCTGTTCATCACGCTCGGCGGCGCCCGCTATTTCGGTTCCAAGCCGCGCTTTCTGCTGCCCGCCTTCCCGCTGCTGCTGCCGCTGGCGGTGGGCATGGCGAGAGCCCGGCTGCGCACCGTCGTGGTCACGGTCGGCGCGCTGGCCGGGCTCTCCTGGTGTTACGGGACGTATCTGCTGGCGATCGCCGCCACGGCGCCCTAGCGGCGCCGGGCATCAGCGGCATCACCCGCATCACGTCATGACATCGGACGGCGTCAGTCCTCGCCGTCGCCGTCCTTGTCCTCATCAGGACCTGCGGAGTCGATCTCCTTCTCCAGGCCGAGCTGCTCCACGACCCACCGGTCGAACTCGATCGAGGCCCGCACCCAGCTGACCGTGCTGGACACGAAGTGCTCCAGGCTGACGCCGGTGCCGATCAGCATCTGCGCCTCGCCGATCAGGCGGACGGTGCCGTCGTCGTTGGTGTGGCTGTAAACCTTCGGCCACAGCGTGCGGCGGTTCCAGTCGTCGATCGACTCCAGCAGCAGCGGCTTGGACTCGATGGGGTGCGGCCGGTCGTAGAACGTACGGACAGAGAAGACCTGCTGCTCGTCCTCGCCCCGGAACATGAAGTACGTGCGGAACTGCTCCCACGGCGCGGCGAGATCGCCCTCGTCGTCGACCACGTACTTCAGCTCCATCTGGTCGAGGAGCTGCTTGACCAGGTCCTGATCTGGAATGACGGGGCCCACCGGCCCCGACGGCTGCGGTTCGGGCTGGCCCCCGAAATTCGGAATCGAGGACGGGTCGATAGTCACCGTGGATTTCCCTTCGTACGGTTCCTGCCATCCTCCCTCACACCCGCCCGGTGCTTGCAACCCCGGCCTGTCCGGCGTGCTCCGCTGCGGCGACGGTCAGCCGGTTCGCGCCCTCGTCGAGGCCGACCCGCACGGTGTCGCCGTCCTGGACCTCGCCCGCCAGGATCGCGCGGGCCAGCTGGTCGCCGATCGCCGTCTGCACCAGGCGGCGCAGCGGCCGGGCACCGTACGTCAGGTCGGGTCCCGCGTCCGGCGCGTCGATCACCGGCTGGTGGCCGAGCCGGGACAGCCACTCCAGTGCCTCGTCGGTGACGTCGAGCGTGAGGCGGCGGTCGGCGAGCCGGCGCTGCAGATGGTCGATCTGGAGCTGGGCGATCCGCTTCAACTGGCCGGTGCCGAGCGGGTGGAAGACCACCACGTCGTCGAGGCGGTTGAGGAACTCGGGGCGGAAGGAGGCCCGTACGGTCTCCAGCACCTTGTCCCGCTTCACGTCCTCGCTGAGCGCCGGGTCGACCAGATAGGCGGAGCCGAGGTTGGAGGTGAGGATGAGGATGGTGTTACGGAAGTCGACGGTCCGGCCCTGGCCGTCCGTGAGCCGTCCGTCGTCCAGCACCTGCAGCAGGATGTCGAAGACCTCGTGGTGGGCCTTCTCCACCTCGTCGAGCAGCACCACGCTGTACGGGCGGCGGCGCACGGCCTCGGTCAGCTGGCCGCCCTCCTCGTAACCGACGTAGCCGGGCGGGGCGCCGACCAGCCGGGCCACGGAGTGCTTCTCGCTGTACTCGCTCATGTCGATGCGGACCATGGCCCGCTCGTCGTCGAAGAGGAAGTCGGCGAGCGCCTTGGCCAGCTCGGTCTTGCCGACGCCGGTCGGGCCGAGGAAGAGGAAGGAGCCGGTCGGACGGTCGGGGTCGGAGATGCCGGCCCGCGAGCGGCGTACGGCGTCGGACACGGCCCGTACGGCCTCGGCCTGGCCGATCAGCCGCTTGCCGATCTCGTCCTCCATGCGGAGCAGCTTCTCGGTCTCGCCCTCCAGCAGCCGCCCGGCGGGGATCCCGGTCCAGGAGGAGACGACGTCGGCGATGTCGTCCGGGCCGACCTCCTCGCCGACCATGCCCTCCAGGGCCTTCTGCTCGGCGACGGCCTGGTCGAGCTCCTTACGGGTCTGCGGGATGACCTCGGAGCGCAGCCGTCCCGGGGTGACCCAGTCGCCGGTCTCGGGCGCCTTGCGCTCGGCGAGTTCGAGCTCGGTCTCCAGCTCGTCGAGGCGCTTCTTCAGGTCGCCGACCCGGGTGTGGATCTCCTTCTCGGCGTTCCAGCGGGCGCGCAGGCCGCGCAGCTTCTCCTCCTTCTCGGCGCGATCCTTGCGCAGCCGGTCCAGCCGCTCGCGGGCGTCCGGGGAGAGGTCCTTCTCGCGGTCCTGCTTCTTCAGCAGCTTGCGCTCCTTCTCCCCGGCCTGGGCCGCCAGCAGCGATTCCTCCTCCATCAGCAGCCGGTCGACGGCGCGCTGGAGTTCGTCGATCTCGACGGGTGAGGAGTCGATCTCCATCTGGAGGCGGGCCGCGGCCTCGTCGACGAGGTCGATGGCCTTGTCGGGCAGGAAGCGGGAGGTGATGTAGCGGTCGGAGAGGGTCGCGGCCGCGACCAGGGCGGAGTCGGCGATCTGCACGCCGTGGTGGGCCTCGTACCGGCCCTTGAGGCCGCGCAGGATCGCGATGGAGTCCTCGACGGACGGCTCGGCGACCAGGACCTGCTGGAAGCGGCGCTCCAGCGCCGGGTCCTTCTCGATCCGCTCGCGGTACTCGTCGAGCGTGGTCGCGCCGACCATGCGCAGCTCACCGCGGGCGAGCATGGGCTTGAGCATGTTGCCCGCGTCCATCGCCGAGTCGCCGCCGGCGCCCGCGCCGACGACCGTGTGCAGCTCGTCGATGAAGGTGATGATCTGGCCGTCGCTGGCCTTGATCTCGGCGAGCACGGTCTTCAGCCGCTCCTCGAACTCGCCGCGGTACTTGGCGCCCGCGACCATCGCGCCCAGGTCGAGCGCGACAAGCCGCTTGTTCTTCAGCGACTCGGGTACGTCGCCCTTCACGATCCGCTGCGCCAGCCCCTCGACGACGGCGGTCTTGCCGACGCCGGGCTCGCCGATGAGGACGGGATTGTTCTTCGTACGCCGGGACAGCACCTGGATGACACGGCGGATCTCGGTGTCCCGGCCGATGACCGGGTCCAGCTTGCCCGTGCGGGCCAGGCCGGTGAAGTCGGTGCCGAACTTCTCCAGGGCCTTGTACGTGCCCTCAGGGTCGGGCGTGGTCACGCGTCGTCCTCCGCGGATCTTCTCGAAGGCGTCGAGCAGCTTCTGCGCGCTCGCGCCCTGCTGGTCGAGCAGTGCACCGGCCTGGCCGCCCTTGGCGGCGACGCCGATGAGCAGATGCTCGGTGGAGATGTAGTCGTCGCCCAGCTCCTTGGCGCGCTGTGCGGCGTCGGCGGCGACCGCGAGCATGGTGCGGTCGGGCTGGGGGGCGGCGACGGTGGAGCCCTGGGCGCTGGGGAGCGCGCCGAGCAGCCGCTCCGCGCCGGACCGTACGGCCGCCATGTCGGCCTCTACGGCGGCCAGCAGGTCCTGGATGTTCTCGTTGTCCTGGCCTTCCAGCAGGGCGAGCAGCAGGTGTACCGGGGTGATGTCGGGGTTCCCTGCGGACACGGCGCGGCTGCTGGCGGCGCTGATGGCTTCCTGGCTCCTGGTGGTCAGCTCGGCATCCACGGGTGTGCGCTCCTCCTCGTCTGCGTCAGGTCGTCCGGCCGGTTTCCATCCTGCCAGACCTGCCAAACTCAACCTGCAGTAACTTGAGTCTACCTCGCTCAAGAAAGCCCGGACAGCGCCACGGATGCACCCCAGCACCCCGACCGGCCGCATCCTCATGGGGATCGCGGCCGGGCGGCACTGGGGTGTGTCCGGCCGCAGCCGGCACCGCGGCTAGGTCCGCTCGTCCTCGAGGACCTCCAGGTTGATGAACCGGGGCTCACTGGTGCACAGGCTCCGGAACTGCTCGGCGACGCGCTGCGTCTCCGGCAGGTCGTTGTTCACCATCGCCTGCTCGTACGAGGGGAACTCCACGATGTCGACGTAGTGGGCGGGGTTGTCGCGGTCCTTGGCGTGGACCTCGCGCGTCATGGTGCGCTTGCCTTCGGTGGCGCGCAGCCACTCGTCGAAGACCCGCTCCATCTCGTCCTCGCGCTCCGTTTCGTACTCGATGACCTGTACGAACGTCATGGGGATTACTCGCCTTCCCTCGGCTTTGCGTACTCCGTCGCCGTCTGTCCGGCGAAGTCGTACGCCACGACCGGCTCGTCGCCCACAACCCAGGCGTCGTGCCCGGGCGAGGCGACGAACACGTCGCCGGGTCCGACCTCGGACTCCTGGCCGTCGTCCATGCGGACGCGCATCCGGCCGTGCACGATGAACCCGTTGTGGTGCACCTGGCAGCTCTTCGTCCCGGCGATCGGTGCCACGGACTCCGACCAGCGCCAGCCGGGCTCGAAGGTGGCCACGGCGAAGTCCAGCCCGGTCAGATGTAGGGCTTCGAGGTGGCCGCGGGGGAAGTCGCGCCGCTCATCCGGCTTGTCGATCGTCTTGACTTCCAGCATGTCCGTACCTCCCTTCAAAGACATACCTCCATCGTGCGACTCGGGGCCCATACGGCACAAAGGGACCGTCGGCCCCAAGGAGGGGCTGACGGTCCCTTTCCAGGCAATGCGGGCCGACCAGGCCTTGCCGGGCTACTCCTACTCCGGCCGCTTCGGGCGCCAGACGACCAGCGCGCTGGTCTGCTGGACGTCCTGATACGGCACCAGGTCGCGGCGGTACGAGGCGTGCACCGCGGCCTCGCGCTGCTGCATCGTCGCCGCCGCGCCCTCCAGCGCCTGCTGGAGCTCGGCCACGCGCGCCTGCAGCGCGGTCACCTGGTTCTCCAGCTCGATGATGCGCTTGATGCCGGCGAGGTTGATGCCCTCGTCCTGGGACAGCTGCTGCACCTGCCGGAGCAGCTCGATGTCCCGGGCCGAGTAGCGGCGGCCGCGCCCCGCCGTACGGTCCGGGGAGACCAGGCCGAGACGGTCGTACTGCCGCAGGGTCTGCGGATGCAGACCCGACAGCTGGGCCGCCACCGAGATGACGTAGACGGGCGAGTCGTCGGTGAGCTCGTAGGGGTTCCGGCTCCTGCCGCCCCTGCCTCCTGGCATTCCTCGGCCGTCCATCTCATGCTCCCTTCGCGGCCTGGAACAGCTCCGCCCGCGGGTCGTGACCCGCGGTGGCCTCGGCGAACGCCTCCAGGGCTTCCTTCGCCTTCTCGCCGAGGTCCTTGGGAACGGCCACCTCGACGGTGACCAGCAGGTCGCCGCGGGTGCCGTCCTTGCGCACCGCGCCCTTGCCGCGGGCGCGCATCGTCCGCCCGTTCGGCGTGCCGGGCGGCAGCCTGAGCGTCACCGGCGGCCCGCCGAGGGTGGGTACCTTGATCTCGCCGCCGAGCGCCGCCTCCGGATACGTGACGGGCACGGTGACGGTGAGGTTGTCGCCCTTGCGCCCGAACACCGGGTGCGGGTCGACGTTCACGACCACGTACAGATCGCCGTTGGGGCCGCCGCGCTCGCCCGGCGCGCCCTTGCCGCGCAGCCGGATCCGCTGGCCGTCCGCGACGCCCGCCGGGATCCGGACCTGCATGGTGCGGGAGCTGGTGGCCCGCCCGCTGCCCTTGCAGACCTCGCACGGGTCCTGGGCGATCAGCCCGCGGCCCTTGCACTCCACGCAGGGGTCGGTGAGCGAGAAGCCGCCACCGCCGCCGCGCGAGACCTGGCCGGTGCCCACGCAGGTCGGGCACACCCGAGGCGTACCGTTTTTGTCGCCGGTGCCCGAGCAGGCCTTGCACGCCGCCGAACTGGACATCCGCAGCGGGACCGTGGCCCCGTCCACCGCCTCGGTGAAGCTCAGCGTGACCTCGGACTCGATGTCCTGGCCGCGCCGCGGCTGGGTACGGGTCCCGGGACCGCCGCGGTTGAACAGCCCGCCGAAGACGTCACCGAGACCGCCGCCGAAGCCGCCCGCGCCGCCTGCCCCGCCCTGGGGAGTGCCCCCGAAGAGGTCGCCCAGGTCGAAGTTGAAGCCGCCGGGGCCGCCCGCGCCGGGGCCGGGGCGGAAGCCGCCGTTCCCGAACAGCGCGCGCGCCTCGTCGTACTCCTTGCGGCGCTTGGGGTCGGCCAGCACGTCATTGGCCTCGGAGATCTCCTTGAAGCGCTCCTCGGCCCTGGCGTCGCCCTTGTTGGCGTCCGGGTGGTACTCGCGGGCGAGCTTCCGGTACGCCTTCTTGATCTCCGCCTCGGTGGCGTCCTTGGGGACGCCGAGGACCTTGTAGAGGTCCTTTTCCAGCAAGTCCCTGCTCAGGCTCATCCCCGACGTCCCTCCTCTCCTGCTCTCACACCAGCTGCTGCGTCAGCCCTCGTCCGGGCCACCGCTCTCCTCGTCCGGCGCCCGGTCGTCACCTTCCGCACCACCGGCCGCACCGCCCTTGGGCTGCGCGCCGGGCTGCGGTTCGGCGACCGCGACCCGCGCGGGGCGGATCGTCCGTTCGCCGATGCGATACCCCGGCTGCAGGATGGACACGCACGTGGTCTCCGTGACGTCCGGCGCATAACTGTGCATCAGCGCCTCATGGACCAGCGGGTCGAAGGGCTCGCCCTCCTTGCCGAACTGCTGGAGGCCCATCTTGGCGGCGATGGTCTCCAGCGACTCGGCGACGGACTTGAACCCGCCGACCAGCTCACCGTGTTCCCGCGCGCGTCCGATGTCGTCGAGCACCGGAAGCAGTTCGGTCAGGAGGTTCGCGATGGCGATCTCCTTGACCGTGATCCGGTCCCGCTCGACCCTGCGGCGGTAGTTCTGGTACTCGGCCTGGAGCCGCTGGAGGTCGGCCGTGCGCTCGTTCAGCGCCGTGCGCACCTGGTCCAGCTGTGCCTGCAGGCCCACTGTCTGCAGCTCGTCCCCGGCCCGGGCCGCCGGGCCCGCCTGCTCGGCGGACCCGTTGGCCTTCGCTGCCTCGTCCGGACCCTGGCGGCCCGGACCCTGGGCAGGCGAGGTGGGCCCCTCCTCGCCGAAGGGGGGCGAGGAGGGAGGGACGTCGGGCCGCTCTTCGAAGCCCGGGGTCTCCTCCGTCACGCGGCACCATCCTTCGGCTTCTCGTCGTCCACGATCTCGGCGTCCACCACGTCGTCCTCGGGCTTCGCGCCGTCAGGACCCGCGGCGCCCGCACCGGCCCCGGCCGCGCCCGCGCCCTCGGCCTGGGCGTTGGCGTACATCGCCTGGCCCAGCTTCTGGCTGACGGCGGCGACCTTCTCGGTCGCGGTGCGGATCTCGGCGGTGTCGTCGCCCTCGAGCTTCTCCTTCAGCTCGCCGACGGCCTCCTCGACCTCGGTCTTCACGTCGCCCGGGACCTTGTCCTCATTGTCCTTGAGGAACTTCTCGGTCTGGTAGACCAGCTGCTCGGCCTGGTTGCGGGTCTCGGCGGCCTCGCGGCGCTTGTGGTCCTCCTCCGCGTACTGCTCGGCCTCGCGCATCATGCGGTCGATGTCGTCCTTCGGCAGCGCGGAGCCGCCGGTGACGGTCATCTTCTGCTCCTTGCCCGTGCCGAGGTCCTTCGCGGCCACGTGCATGATGCCGTTGGCGTCGATGTCGAAGGTGACCTCGATCTGCGGGACACCGCGCGGGGCGGGCGGCAGGCCGGTCAGCTCGAACATCCCGAGCTTCTTGTTGTACGCCGCGATCTCCCGCTCGCCCTGGTAGACCTGGATCTGCACGGACGGCTGGTTGTCCTCGGCCGTCGTGAAGATCTCCGAGCGCTTGGTCGGAATGGTCGTGTTGCGCTCGATCAGCTTGGTCATGATGCCGCCCTTGGTCTCGATGCCGAGGGACAGCGGGGTGACGTCCAGCAGCAGGACGTCCTTGACCTCGCCCTTGAGGACACCGGCCTGGAGCGAGGCGCCGATGGCGACGACCTCGTCCGGGTTGACGCCCTTGTTGGCCTCCTTGCCGCCGGTCAGCTCCTTGACGAGCTCGGCCACGGCCGGCATACGGGTCGAGCCGCCGACCAGGACCACGTGGTCGATCTCGGACAGCTGGATGCCGGCGTCCTTGATGACGTTGTGGAACGGGGTCTTGCAGCGCTCGAGCAGGTCGGTGGTCAGCTGCTGGAACTGAGCGCGGGTGAGCTTCTCGTCCAGGTGCAGCGGACCCTCGGCGGACGCCGTGATGTAGGGCAGGTTGATCGTGGTCTCGGTGGACGAGGACAGCTCGATCTTGGCCTTCTCCGCGGCCTCACGGAGGCGCTGGAGGGCCATCTTGTCCTTGGACAGGTCCACGCCGTGGCCGTTCGCGAACTGCTTGACCAGGAAGTCGACGATGCGCTGGTCCCAGTCGTCACCACCGAGGTGGTTGTCGCCGTTGGTGGCCTTGACCTCCACCACGCCGTCGCCGATCTCCAGGAGCGAGACGTCGAAGGTGCCACCGCCGAGGTCGAAGACCAGGATGGTCTGGTCTTCCTTCTCCAGGCCGTACGCGAGCGCGGCCGCGGTCGGCTCGTTCACGATCCGCAGCACATTCAGGCCCGCGATCTCGCCGGCCTCCTTGGTGGCCTGGCGCTCGTGGTCGTTGAAGTACGCCGGAACGGTGATCACCGCGTCGGTGACCTTCTCGCCCAGGTACGACTCGGCGTCCCGCTTCAGCTTCTGCAGGACGAACGCGGAGATCTGCTGGGGGTTGAAGTCCTTGCCGTCCAGGTTGATCTTCCAGTCGGTGCCCATGTGGCGCTTGACCGAACGGATCGTCCTGTCCACATTGGTGACAGCCTGGCGCTTGGCCACCTCGCCGACCAGCACCTCGCCGTTCTTGGCGAAGGCCACGACGGACGGCGTGGTCCTGGCGCCCTCGGCGTTGGTGATGACGGTGGGCTCACCGCCTTCGAGAACACTGACGACGGAGTTCGTCGTGCCCAGGTCGATGCCGACCGCACGTGCCATGGTTACTTTCCTCCAGCTGACTGCTGACTTGAGCCGAACAGGCTCAAGCGTGCATGATCCACATCTCCCTGTCAACAGACCTGAGTCAGCCTTGCTCAACTCTTGTGCCCTGGATCCTGTCAGTGCCCTGTCAAGCGAGACGAGGCATGGAGGGAAAGGGTTGCCTGGGCGACACAGATCACCGGCCGGGCGACTTCAGGCGGCCTGCGATCCTGGGTAATGTCAGGCAGACTAGAGATAAGTTACCGCTTAGTAATCTCGCTCTCGCAGGCCCGAGGAGCCCTCCCATGCAACTCGCCGCGATCATCGTGTCGCTGGTCCTCACGGCAGTCGGCGTTGCCCTGCTCGGCCGCGCCGTCGCGCAGTTCGTGCGCTTCTTCAAGCTCGGCCAGCCCGTCCCGGCGGGCAGCCGGACCGACAACCCGTACCAGCGCAGCGTGACGCTGGTGAGGGAGTTCCTCGGGCACACCCGCATGAACAAGTGGGGCATCGTCGGCATCGCCCACTGGTTCGTGGCGATCGGCTTCCTCACGCTGCCGCCGACGATCCTCACCGCGTACGGACAGCTCTTCGAGGCGGACTGGACGCTGCCGCTCATCGGAGGTTTCCTCCCCTACGAGCTCTACATCGAGTTCATCGGGGCGATGACGACGCTCGGCATCGGCACACTCATGGTGATCCGGCTGCTCAACCTGCCCTCGCGGGCCGGCCGCAAGTCGCGCTTCGCAGGCTCGACCGCATGGCAGGCGTACTTCGTCGAGTACGTCATCTTCCTGATCGGCCTCGCCATCCTGATGCTGCGCGCCCTCGAAGGCGCGCTGCACGGCGTCGACCACTACGAAGCCGCGTACTTCGTGTCGTACCCGATCACCGCGGCCCTCGACGGGCTGAGCCTCTCCACGCTGCAGAACCTCGTCTATCTCTTCGCGATGATCAAGCTCGGCACGACCATGATCTGGATGATCACGGTCTCGCTCAACATCAATATGGGCGTGGCCTGGCACCGCTTCCTGGCCTTCCCCAACATCTGGTTCAAGCGCGAGGCGGACGGCGATGTCGCGCTCGGCGCGCTCCAGCCGATGGTCTCCGGCGGCAAGCCGATCGACTTCGAAGACCCGGGCGAGGACGACCAGTTCGGCGTCTCGCAGGTCGAGCACTTCTCCTGGAAGGGCATTCTCGACTTCTCCACCTGTACGGAGTGCGGCCGCTGCCAGTCGCAGTGCCCCGCCTGGAACACCGGCAAGCCCCTCTCCCCCAAGCTGCTGATCATGTCGCTCCGCGACCACGCGCACGCCAAGGCCCCGTATCTGCTCGCGGGCGGCGGCAAGGACATGGAGGGCGAGGAGAAGGCGACCGAGGAGCAGCTCAAGGACGTCCCGGCGTCGGCCCTCGCCGAGGCCGAGCGGCCGCTGATCGGGACCCTCGAGGAGAACGGCGTCATCGACCCGGACGTGCTGTGGTCCTGCACCACCTGCGGCGCCTGCGTCGAGCAGTGCCCGGTGGACATCGAGCACGTCGACCACATCGTCGACATGCGGCGCTACCAGGTCATGATCGAGTCCAGCTTCCCCTCCGAGGCGGGCACGATGCTCAAGAACCTGGAGAAGAAGGGCAACCCCTGGGGCCTGGCCAAGAAGCAGCGGCTGGAGTGGACCAAGGAGGTCGGCTTCGAGGTCCCGGTCGTCGGCAAGGACATCGAGGACCTGACCGAGGTCGACTACCTCTACTGGGTCGGCTGCGCGGGCGCCCTGGAGGACCGGGCCAAGAAGACCACCAAGGCCTTCGCGGAGCTGCTGCACATCGCGGGCGTCAAGTTCGCGATCATGGGCGGCGACGAGGCGTGCACCGGTGACTCGGCCCGCCGCCTGGGCAACGAGTTCCTCTTCCAGCAGCTCGGCCAGCAGAACGTCGAGATGCTGAACATGGCCTTCGGTGAGGACGCGGACGAGGGTGTCGTCGTCGAGAAGTCCAAGAAGAAGATCGTCGCGACCTGCCCGCACTGCTTCAACACGATCGCCAACGAGTACCCGCAGCTGGGCGGCGAGTACGAGGTCATCCACCACACCCAGCTGCTCCAGCACCTCGTCGACGAGGGCAAGCTGATCCCGGTGACCCCGGTCGAGGGCCTCATCACGTACCACGACCCCTGCTACCTGGGCCGCCACAACAAGGTCTACACGCCGCCGCGGGAGATCATCGCCAAGGTGCCTGGCCTGCGGAACGAGGAGATGCACCGGCACAAGGAGCGCGGCTTCTGCTGCGGCGCCGGCGGTGCGCGGATGTGGATGGAAGAGCGGATCGGCAAGCGCATCAACACCGAGCGTGTGGACGAGGCGCTGTCCCTCAACCCGGACATCGTCTCGACCGCCTGCCCGTTCTGCCTGGTCATGCTGACCGACTCGGTCAACGGCAAGAAGAACGACGGGAAGGCCAAGGAGGACCTCCAGGTCGTGGACGTGGCCCAGCTGCTGCTGGACTCCGTGAAGACCCCGGCAGAGCCGGAGGGCGACGGCGAGACGGCCGAGGAGCCGGAGCCCCAGCCGGTGAAGTGAGCTGTACGGGCCGACCGTACGAGCGGAACCGTACGCGCGGCCCCGGATGAGCGAGCCCGAGCAGCCGCTGCCCACGACGGCAGCGGCTGCTCAGGCGTTCACGGCCGACTGCGGCAGCGGCTGCTCGGTCCAGATGACCTTCCCCTCGGCCGTATACCGCGTCCCCCAGCGCTCCGCGAACTGCGCGACCAGGAACAGCCCGCGGCCGCCCTCGTCCGTCGTCGCAGCCCGCCGCAGGTGCGGCGACGTGCTGCTGCCGTCGGAGACCTCGCAGATCAGCGTCCGGTCGCGGACCAGCCGCAGCCGGATCGGCGCGCTCGCGTAGCGGATGGCGTTGGTGATCAGCTCGCTGATGATGAGCTCGGTCGTGAAGGCCACGTCGCCCAGATCCCACTCGTCCAGCTTCTCCGCCACCGCGGCGCGCACCCGCGCAACGGCCGACGGATCGGACGGCACGTCCCACTGGGCGACCCGCGCGCCCTTCAGCACCCGCGTACGGGCAACGAGCAGCGCGATGTCGTCGCTCGGCCGCTCCGGCATCAGCACGTCGAGCACCGCCTCGCAGGTCTCCTCCGGCGTACGGTCCGGGTGGGTCTCCAGGGCGCGGTGCAGCAGCGTCAGGCCCTCGTCGAAGTCCCGGTCGCGGTTCTCGACGAGCCCGTCCGTGTAGAGGACGAGACGGCTGCCCTCGGGCAGCTGCAGCTCCGCCGTCTCGAAGGGCAGGCCGCCGAGCCCGAGCGGTGGGCTGGTGGGCAGCTCGGTGAACTCCACGCTGCCGTCGGGGTGGACGACCGCCGGTTCCGGGTGACCGGCCCTGGCCATCGTGCAGCGCTGGGAGCCCGGGTCGTAGATCGCGTACAGGCAGGTGGCCCCGGTGATCGGCACGGTGCCGCCGTCGTGGGACGCCTCGCCCTGGTCGATACGGGCGACCAGCTCGTCGAGGTGCCAGAGCAGCTCGTCGGGTGGCAGGTCGAGGGTGGAGAAGTTGTGCACCGCGGTCCGCAGGCGGCCCATCGTCGCCGCGGCGTGCAGCCCGTGGCCGACCACGTCGCCCACCACCAGCGCCACCCGCGCGCCCGGCAGCGGGATGACGTCGAACCAGTCGCCGCCCACGCCCGCCTGCGCCGGCAGATAGCGGTACGCGACGTCCAGCGCGCTCTGCTCGGGCAGGATCCGCGGCAGCAGGCTGCGCTGCAGCGTCACCGCCATGGTGTGCTCGCGCGTGTACCGCCGGGCGTTGTCGATGCACAGCGCGGCGCGGGCAGTCAGCTCCTCGGCGAGGGACAGGTCCTCCTCGTCGAAGGGATCGGGCTTCACCGAGCGCCAGAACGTGGCCATGCCCAGAATGTCTCCCCGGGCGCGCAGCGGGACCGCCATCATCGAGTGGATCCCGAACTCGACGATCTTCCGTGCCCGGCTGGGGTCCTGCGTCTGCCACCCGCTGAATGCGGTCATGTCCGCCTCGACCACTGTCTGGCCAGTGGCGAAGCCCGCGCCCTGCGGTGTGCTGGGAACGAAGGTGATCAGCTGCCCGAGCGGGTAGAACGGAGGGTCGTCGCGGATACCGCTGAGCGCCGTGCGGCGCATGGGGTGGGGCCCCGAGCGCGGGGCCATGGACTCCTCGCCACGCAGCACGGGCTCGGTCAGGTCGATGGTCACGTAATCAGCGAAGCGGGGAACGGCGAACTCGGCCAGCTCCTCGGCCGTCCGCGCCACATCCAGCGTCGTGCCGATCCGCACCCCCGCGTCGTACAGCAGCTTCAGGCGCTTGCGCGCGACGTCGGCGCGGCCGGAGAGCGCCCGCAGCTCGGTGGTGTCGCGCAGCGTCGCCACGCTGCCCGGCGGCCCGCCTGCCACGTCTGTCGGCCGGAGGTTCACGGCCAGCAGCCGGTCGCCCGACAGGTGCACCTCGTCCGAGGCGACCCGCCCCGACGCCAGCAGCTGGGCCGTACGGGGATCGAGGCCGAGGTCGTTGGCATGCCGCCCCTCCGCGTCCGGAGGCAGGTCGAGCAGCCGCCGCGCCTCGTCGTTGGCGAGCACCAGCCGACCGTCGCCGCCCACGATCAGCACACCCTCGCGTACGGCGTGCAGGACCGCGTCGTGGTGCTCGTACATCCGGAACATCTCGGCCGGGTCCAGGCCGTGCGTCTGACGGCGCAGCCGCCGCGTGATGAGCGCCGTGCTGACCGCGCCGAGGGCGAGTGCCGCCGCGCCGCTGCCGAGGATCACCGGCAGGTGCCGGTTGAGCTGGCCGGTCACGTTCGCGACCTTGAGTCCGGCCGAGACCAGGCCCACGACCTTGCCGTTCTCGCCCCTCACGGGGACGACGGCCTGCACCTCCTCGCCGAGCGGACCGTCGACGCTCTCGACGAGGACGCGTCCGGCCAGCGACGGCTCGATGGTGCCGACGAACCTCTTCCCGATCCGGTCGGGGAGGGGGTGGGTGTACCGGATTCCCTTCGTGTCCATGACGACGATGAAGTCGACACCGGCCGCCCTCCGGGTCTGCTCGGTGATCGGCTGCAGCACCGCGCTCGGGTCGGGGCCGCTCAGGACTTCCTCGAGTTCCGGGGAGCGCGCGAAGGCCTCCGCGACGGCCACCGAGCGGTGGCGGGCCTCCCGGTCACTGTCGCTCCTGGACTGCAGCACGAGCGCCACGACGGCACCGGCGACCAGGAGCACCACCAGCACGACCTGCAGGATGAAGACCTGGCCGGCGACGGTGCGTCCGCTCAGCACGGAGCGCGCGCGCTCGCGCCGACGACTTGGGCGCCGCCGGGCGGCGAGCGACGAGCGGACCGACGAGACCCAGGATCGGCCGAAAGGACCGGCCATGTCCCCCTTTCTAGCACTGCCCGCCGCCAGTGGGCGACTGGTGTGCTGCAAGGCGTCCGGCCGTGCGCCCCCTGGCATCGCGCCGTTCGCCCCGGGCATCGGGCCGTACGGTCTCCGCGCATCGGGCCGTACGGTCCCCGGCGGCCTCACGTACGGAGCGCGGCAGCTGGACGAACGGGCCCGGCAGCCGCACCCGTACCGCCGCTCGCTGCGCCACAGCACTCCCGCAGGACTCATCCATCACGACCCTCACAGCACTTACACCCGCTTACGCCCTTTACAACCCTTCCGCCTCATCCGCCGTCCAACAGGCACCGGTGAGGACGGGCCCTTTCCGGCCACCCCCCGCGCCAGCCCGGCGTTCCTCATCACAAGGAGCCGTTCCGTGCGCAGAAATCGTCCGGCCGCCGTCGCCGCGGCCTCCTTCCTCCTGCTGGCCGGCGCCGCGATCACCGCCGCCCCCGCCGCCCAAGCGGGCACCCCCGGCGGTACCCATGCCAACGACCGCAACACCGACTTCAACGGCGACGGATACGAGGACGTCCTCACCGGCGCGCCCGGCGCCACGGTGGGCGGCGACCGGGGCGCCGGTTACGTGACGGTCCAGTACGGCTCGCCCCGCGGCATCACCACCAGCAGCCGCGCTGTCATCCATCAGGACACCGCGGGCGTCCCGGGCGCGGCCGAGGCGGGCGACGCCTTCGCAAGGGCCCTGGCCTCCGGCGACCTCGACGGGGACGGCTACGACGACGCGATCGTCGGAATCCCGGGCGAGGACATCGGCGCCGTGGCCGACGCGGGCGGCATCGTCATCCTGTGGGGCTCGCCGCAGGGGCTGAGCGGGGCAGCCGCCCAGTGGCTGGAGTCCGCCGCGCCCGCGGCCGGGCAGAACTTCGGCACGGGCATGGCCGCGGCTCACTTCACCGGCGAGACACCGGGCGACCTGCTGGCCGTACTCGACCGCGACGACCTGGAGCTGTACGGCTTCGAGCCCGCCCCGCAGCCGGGTGCGGCCCGCAAGGCGACCGGGGCCGGGGAGCGGGCGCCCCTCAGCGACACCGGCCGGTCGACGATGGCCGAGGAGGGCCGGCAGGCTGAGGAAGGCCAGGAGATCGTGCCGAAGTCGCTCACCACCGGCGACTACGACGACAACGGCTACGCCGACCTCGTCGTGTCCGGCGTGAGCGCGGGCGAGGAGCCGGGCCACGGCTGGTCCGTCTTCTTCGCGGGGCAGCAGGACGGCCTGGTCTACGGCCGCGACCTGCGCGGCGGGCCCGTCGCCGCCTCCGGCGACATCAACGCCGACGGCTACGACGACCTGGTCACCGGAGAGCCGAACAGCCCCGACGAGGGCGGAGAAGCGCTGACCGGCGGCCTCATCGGCGTCTATTACGGCGGCGCGGGCACCGAGGGGCCCGGCAGCCCGCCGCAGTGGTGGACCCAGGACTCCGCGGGCGTGCCGGGCGCGGCCGAGCGCGGTGACGGCTGGGGCACCGACCTGTCGCTGGGCGACACGGACGGCGACGGGTACGCCGACCTGGCCATCGGGGCCGCGGGCGAGGACATCGGCACGATCGCCGACGCGGGCGCGGTCTGGGTGCTGCGCGGCTCGGGCGGCGGCCTGACGACGGCGGAGGTCGAGGACTTCAACCAGAACACGGCGGCGGTGCCGGGAACGGCCGAGAAGGCGGACCGCTTCGGCGGCCAGGTCCGCCTCGTGGACCCGAACGGGGACGGCAGGTTCGGCCTGCTCGCCTCGGCCCCCGGCGAGAACACCGAGGACGGTGTGGTGTGGGTCTTCCCGGCGGGCTCGGGCGGCGTGACGGCCTCCGGCTCGTGGACATACGGCGGCGGCTCACTGGGCGCCCCGTCCTCGGACGCGCGCTTCGGCGCGGCAATCGACGACTGAGGCCCTTCCGGCGGATCTAGACGCCTGCGGCCGGGCTTCTCCCAGCTACGCCCGCCCCCCGACTCGGCGCTTCGCGCCAGACCTTCCGCGGCGTGCGGGCACCCCGGCTCGCCAGACCGGCGAGCGGCGTCAACGCGATCCACCGGACATGACCTGGTGCGGACCGGCTGCGACGCGAGGCAGGACACGCCGTGACCGAGGCAGCAGGCGCCGCCCGGCCACCACACGTACCGCACAGGTGCGACGGGCCTCGGGGCTCGCATGTACGACCCGCACACCGTGCGAGGGATCGCGCCGAACCTTCGCCCCTGAACGGGCGTGCGGGTGGCCCGGGCGCCATGCCCGGCGAACCGGGTCGGACGCGATCCGTCGGACATGACCTGCCGTCGACCGGCTGCGACGCAGGGCAGAACAATGCGCTGGCCCAGGCAGCAGGCGGCGCGCCCGGCCACCACTCGCACCGCGCACGTGCGGCGCGCCTTCGGGCTCGCATGTGCGACCCGCACGCCATGCGGGGGAAATGTCCGACCATCCTTATGTCCTTAGTGCCGCCAGTGCGAAGAATCGTCCCTTTGGGTAGTTGCCGCCGTCCTGGTGATTTCCTGAGTTCCTCCCGGGCGTTGGTTCCGGCATGGAGCCGCGGCAGTTGTGGAACCGGAACACCGTCCTTGCAGAGGCGTTCTGCCTCAGCGATGAGCACGTGCGCTCGGCGCAGAGTGCGCTGGACGAGACGCAGGCGCACCGATCGCGCCTGCTCGCCGCCTTCGCCGTGACCGTCGGCAGTGACAGCGCAGTCGCGGATCTGCTCGGGCTGAGCGAGCGCGAGGTCCGCGTTGCGCGCCGCACCGTCGGCAAGGAGGACGCACGGCGCATGGCCGAGGACGTCCTGGCCGCCGCCGCGGCGGCCGGGCCGGCGGAGAGCGGGCCCGCCCCGGCGCACGAGACCGCGCACGGAACGCACGCCGCTCACACCTCCCACATCTCCCACGGCGCCCACTCCGCACAGGCATCGCCCCAGGCGTCGGCCACGCCACCGCCCCCCGCCCACGCCCCGCAGCACCAATCACACCAGCAGTCACACCACCACCAGCAACACCACCAAACCCAGCACCAACAGCCGCAGCACCAGACCGCGTACCAGCAGTACGCCCACCAGACCTCCGGTCACTTCGACGTCCAGGCGTCCGCCGCCCCCGAGTCGCCCATGGCGTCGACCGCCGAGATCCCGGTGGTGCGCGAGACGGCGTGGACCTCGGCCATGGACCTCGTCCTCATCGACAGCTGGCAGTCCGGCATCGATCTGCGGGTGCTGGCGGACGAGTTCGGCCTCGACCTCGCCCGCCTGGTCACCCGGGTCCAGCAGCTGTCCGCGGAGGGGCGCCTGACCTCCGCGCAGCCGGCCGCCGGCGCCGAGGACCGGGCGGGCCGCCACCGCCGCGACGGGAACGGAACGTCCGGCGGCTCGTACGACACGTACGGGAACGGCGTCACGCCCTCCGGGTGGGAGGCGCCGTCCACCATCCCGGACGAGATGGTCGCCTCCTACCTGCCGCCGCAGCACACCTGGCCCAACTACATGGCGGGTTCGTCGGTCCGCTGAGCGGTCGGTTCGCGGGTCCGCCACCCCGAACCCCTTCCGCAGCAGGCGACTTCGACGCCGACCGCGCCGAATCGAGTTCACCTCCGCGCCATCCCCCACAACCCTTCGTACGCCTCACGGGTCACACCCACGGAACGCCGCGTTCCGTCCCCCGTCCCCAGGAGTCCCCGTGCGCGTACGCACCTTGGCCATCGCCACGGCGGTGATCGCCGCCACCGGCCTCGCCCTGCTCGTCAGCCCCACGGCAACCGCCGCTCCCAGTGCCCCCGCCGCCCTCCGCGACGACTTCAACGGTGACGGCATACGCGACCTCGTCACCGCAACCCCCAAGGCGCCGGTGGAAGGCAAGGCCCGCGCCGGGCACGTCGTCGTGACGTACGGCTCGACCTCCGGCGTCTCGCCCTCCCGTTCCGTCACCATCACCCAGAACTCCCCGGGCGTGCCCGGTGCGGCCGAAGTCTCCGATCAGTTCGGGGAGTCGGTGACCAGCGGGGACGTGGACGGCGACGGGTACGCCGACCTCGTCGTCGGCTCCTGGCTCGAGGGGGTCGGGGGCGACAACAACAAGGGTCTTGTGACGGTCGTCTGGGGCGGCCCCGGCGGGCTCGCCCACGGCGGTACGGCCGTGGAGAGCCCAGCCGCGGAGAACGCCTCCGCCGAGGACTTCGCCTTCGGCCAGGGCGTGGCGGTGGCGGACCTCGACGGGGACGGGGGAGCGAATCTCGCCGTCGTCAGCGGCACCCGGCTGTGGTGGTTCGCCGACGGCTTCACGCGTACCGCGCCCTCCCGCGCCCTGGAGGCCGAGGGCGGATTCGGCGGGGCGACCGTGGCCCCGGACGACGTGATCGCGGGGGACTTCAGCGACACGGACGGCGCGGATCTGGTGGTGCACGGCACGGACTCCTCCCCGTCGGGGTCCGGCAGCTGGCTCGGCTACTACACGGGCGGGCCCGGCGGCGTGGCGTACAACAAGGACCTGGCGCCCGGCAGGACCGCCATCGGCGGCACGGCGGCCGCGGGCGACATCGACCGGGACGGCTACGAGGACCTGGTCACCGGCCAGGGCGGCCGGCTCGCGGACGACGTCCCGGACCCGTCGGGCGGCGCGGGTTCGGTCACCGTACGGTACGGCGGCCCCGGCGGCCCGGCCGCCGGCCGCACCCCCATCACGTACCACCAGGGCACCCCGGGCGTTCCCGGCGACAACGAGCTCGCCGACAACTTCGGCGCGGCGGTGGCGGTCGGCGACGTGACGGGGGACGGCTACGCGGACGTGGCGGCCGGCGCACCGTACGAGGACGTGAGCGGCGTGCGGAACGCCGGGAACGTGGTGCTGCTGAAGGGCGGTGCGGACGGGCTCACGAGCGCCGGGGCGCAGTCCTTCCACCAGGCCACGGCCGGGGTGCCGGGCGCGGCCGAGGCGGGCGACCACTTCGGCAGCGCGCTGCACACCGCGGACGTCAACGGGAACGGCAAGGCGGACGTGGCGATCAGCGGGTCCGGCGAGGACGTGACGCCGGGCGGGTACGAGGACGGGGCGGTGTGGGTGCTGCGCGGCTCGGCGGCCGGGCTGACGGCGAGCAACGCGACGTCCTTCAGCGCACCGTCCTTCGGCTTCACGTTCGCGGACTGCACGTTCGGCTCGGTGCTGAGCGACTGACCGCGGGCAGGGCCACGCAAAAAGTCGTCCGTTCCGTACAACCCTTGGCCCTCGGTCGCGGTCTCCTGATCGCCAACCGCGACCCAACCTCGGGTTAACTCCGGGCGAACGCAGCGGATTGGCGCCCCATTGTCTCCGGGATGCCTGTGTGCATCCCCGCATGCCCAGGAGAACTCCGCATGCACAAGCGTTTCCGCACCGCCGGCCTGGCCACGGCCACCGCGACGGCCCTCACCGGCGGCCTGCTGGCGGTCACCGCGGGCGTGGCGGCCGCCGCGCCGTCCGGCCTGCACGGCGACTTCAACGGCGACGGCTACCGGGACGTCGCCGTCTCGGCGGCCGGGGCCTCCGTCGGCGGCAGGTCCCAGGCGGGCCAGCTCATCGTCCAATACGGCTCCGCCACCGGCCTCAGCGCTGCCAAGCGCACCGTCATCAGCCAGAACAGCACCGGGGTGCCCGGCACCGCGGAGGCGGGTGACTACTTCGGCGCCGACACCGCGTACGGCGACTTCAACGCCGACGGCTACGCCGACATCGCCACCGGCGCGGCCGGCGAGGACGTCGACGGCGACACCGACGGCGGCACGGTCGTCATCCTCTGGGGCTCGGCCGCCGGCCTGTCAGGCGGCACGACGGTCCCCGACCCGACGCCCACTCAGCACGACCGGTTCGGCCGCGGCCTGGAGGCCGCCGACTTCAACGGCGACGGCAAGGCCGACCTGGCCATCGGCTCGTCCTCCGCCACCCTCCAGATCTACCGGGGCGGCTTCGCCAAGTCCGGTACCACCGGCGGCCGTTACACCGTCACCCCCGCGATCCTCGGCGGCGGCGACACCGGCCCGCTCAACCTCACCTCTGGCGACGTCAACGGCGACCTGACCGCGGACCTCGTCGTGGACGGCTACGAGGCGGAGCCCAGCGGCGAGAACCACTGGAACGCCAACTACTACGTCCCCGGCTCCGCCTCCGGCCTCGACGCCTCCGGTGCGGTCAAGCTCCCCGCGGGCATCATCACCGCCATCGGCGACACCGACAGCGACGGCTACGGCGACATCGTCATCGGCATGAGCTGGGACTCCGAGGTCCCCGGCTCGTCCACGGGCGGCAAGGTCAACGTCGTCCACGGCTCGGCCTCCGGCCCGAGCGGCGAGCAGACCACGATCACCCAGAACACCGAAGGTGTTCCAGGCTCCTCCGAGACGGAGGACGGCTTCGGGAACGAACTGAGCCTCGGCGACATCAACGGGGACGGTCACCTGGACCTGGCCATCGGCGCGTACGGCGAGAGCCTCGACGGGATCGCGTACACCGGTGCCGTCACCGTCGTCTACGGGTCCGCGGCCGGCCTCGACCCGAGCGCGGGCAGCCAGTTCTTCAGCCAGAACACCGCGGGCGTGCCCGGCTCCAACGAGGCCGAGGACCTCTTCGGCAGCGACGTCCAGCTCGCCGACGTCAACGGCGACGGAAAGGCGGACCTGACCGTCGGCGCCGGGGGCGAGAACGGCGGCAACGGCGCCGTCACGGGACTGCTGTCCGACGGCACCGGCATCGGCACGACGGGCGCGGTCTCCCTCTCCCCGTCGGCCGTCGGCGTCTCGACGACGGGCTCGCCGGGGTACGGCTGGAACTTCGCCAACTGACGCCACTCGGCGGCCGGTTCCGGCTCCGTTACGGCGGGGCGGGGACCGGGCGGGGTCAGGGCGGGGCGGGGTCGGGGCCGGGGCGGCGGGCGAGCCGCCGAGCCACTGAGCCGACGGCTGAGGGCTGAGGGATGACGGCTGACGGCTGACGGCTGACGGCTGACGGCCTTGGGTCGGCGCGGGCCTCACTTGTGCCCCCCCTGCCGAGCTGCGGTTATCCCCTCAGGGTCCCCCTAGGGGATGTCACAGCTCGGCAGCAAACCCGGGCCCGATCCTTCGGCCCGGCCGCGGCGATCCGCGCGACCAGGTACGTTCGAATGGTGGCTCGATTCAGGATGGGACGCGGCCGGAACTCCGCGCAGCAGCAGGGGCAGCAGCCGTACGGTCAGCAGTACGGAGGGCAGCCCGCACCCCCGCACGCTCAGCAGTGGTCGTACGGCGCCGGGCCAGGCGGACAGAGCGGACGAGGCGGACAAAGGGGGCGCGGTGGCGGCCGGGACGAGCCGGAGTACTTCGGCGCCCCGGACCAGGGCTACGACCCGTACGCCGGACACCCGGGCCCCGGCCACGACCCGTACGCCAACAACCCGGGCCACACCCAGGCGTTCGGCATCGGCGAGGCCCCGGACGCGTACGGCCAGGGCGGCGGCTACGACCCGTACGGCGACGGTTACGGCGACGGCGGCGACCACGTCGGCACGTACCGCGCCGGCCACGTCACGGCCCCGCCCGCCGGCCCCCGCCTGCACTGGAAGCAGCTGCTGAGCGGCATCGTGCTGCGCCCCGGCCCCACCTTCATGCAGATGCGGGACTACGCGGTGTGGGGCCCGGCGCTCATCGTCACCTTCCTCTACGGCATGGTCGCTCTCTTCGGCTTCGACGAATTCCGCGAGAACGCCCTCAACACCACGCTCTCCAGCAGCATCCCGGCGGTCGTCGGAACCGGTGTCGCCATGGTGATCAGCGGTCTGCTGATGGGCACGGTGACCCACACCATGGCCCGGCAGCTGGGCGGCGACGGCACCTGGCAGCCGACAGTCGGCCTCTCCATGCTGATCATGTCGATCACCGATGCGCCACGGCTGCTCTTCGCCCTGTTCCTGGGCGGAAGCAGCTCCTTCGTGCAGATGCTGGGCTGGGCGACCTGGCTGGCGGCGGCCGCGCTCTTCACCTCGATGGTGAGCAAGTCGCACGACCTGCCGTGGCCGAAGGCGCTGGGCGCGTCGTCCATCCAGCTGATCGCCCTCCTGATCCTGATCAAGCTCGGCAACCTGTAACGGGGAGCGCGTACGGGCGCGTACGGGCGCGTACGCGGAAGGCCCCTGCCGATACGGCGGAGGCCTTCCCGCGTGTGCGGTACGCCGCTGCTGCTTGGTCGCATTGCCTCCGGCCGGCTCCCGGAGTTCAGGCGTCGAGAATCCGCCCCTCACGCCGAACGACGGGCGGCTCGACCGACCACGGGAAGTCGATCCAGCGATCCGTCCTCCTCCAGACGTACTCGCACTTCACGAGCGAACTCGGCTTCTCGTAGATCACCGCGCACCGCACGTCCGCGACGTGTCCCGCGCAGAAGTCGTACACGAGCTTGAGGGTCTTGCCCGTGTCGGCGACGTCGTCGGCGACGAGGACCTTCTTCCGGCTGAGGTCCACGACGTTGGGGACGGGCGGCAGCATGACGGGCATCGCGAGGGTAGTCCCCACGCCGGTATAGAACTCCACGTTCATGACGTGGAGATTCTTCACATCCAGCGCGTATCCCAGCGCGCCGGCGACGAAGAGCCCGCCGCGTGCGATGGAGAGGATGATGTCGGGCTCGTAGCCGTCGTCGGCGATGGTCCGCGCCAGCTCGCGGGCGGCCTGCCCGAAGAGGGGATAGGTCAGGATCTCGCGCTCGTCACTCACCGTGCTGTGGCCCCCTCCGGCTTGTGCGGTCTCACACCTGCGTGCGATGGAAGTTCTGGTAGGAGCGGGAGGGCGTGGGTCCGCGCTGCCCCTGGTAGCGGGAGCCGTACCGCTCGGAGCCGTACGGGTGCTCGGCGGGCGACGTCAGCCGGAACATGCACAGCTGCCCGATCTTCATCCCCGGCCAGAGCTTGATCGGCAGCGTCGCGACGTTCGACAGCTCGAGGGTCACGTGCCCGGAGAAGCCGGGGTCGATGAACCCGGCCGTGGAGTGCGTCAGCAGCCCCAGCCGCCCCAGGGAGCTCTTGCCCTCCAGCCGGGAGGCGATGTCGTCCGGCAGCGACACGACCTCGTAGGTCGAGGCGAGTACGAACTCACCGGGGTGCAGGATGAACGCCTCGTCCCCGGCCGGTTCGACGAGCCGCGTGAGATCGGCCTGCTCGACGGCGGGGTCGATGTGCGGGTACCGGTGGTTCTCGAACACCCGGAAGAAACGGTCGAGCCGTACGTCGATGCTCGACGGCTGCACCATGACGGGGTCGTACGGATCGATCCGCACCCGCCCTGCGTCGATCTCGATCCGGATGTCTTTGTCTGAGAGAAGCACGTGTCGAAGGTTACGCGGACGGGGCGGGCCCGGCCGAATCGGGCCGGGCCCGCGCGCCGCCGACGGTGCTCCGGTGCTCCCACCAGCGCGTCTGCGCTGACGCTGAGTGCGCGAACACTGACTTTCAGCGATTACTGGCAGCGTTTCGGCGGCGGGCGGCGACGTCTCCTGCGCCTCAGCGGTGGCGCCTTATGGCAGTGCCGCGGTGACCGCCTCGGCGTGGTGACCGCCTCAACGCGGTGACGGCCTCAGCGCTTCTCCACGACGACCGGCACGGGTACGGCATGCCGCAGCCGGGCGCACTTGGGACAGCGCAGGAGCCGACCGGGGCCGAGCCGGTCGTTTCCGAGGTTCTGCATCGGGAACGAGGTGGTGCTGAACACGTGCCCTTCGGCACAACGGACGACGGTGCGCTCCATCGAGACCCTTCCCCACGAGCATGAAAGACAAAAGCCACATTAGGGGATGACCCGGGCCCCACTCCAGGCGGCACTCCGCGCCCCACCGTACGCCCAACTCCCCCACCACACACGCACATCCCCGGCCCGCCCCGGTCCCGCCCACCGGACCCGGCAGACAGCCGCACTGGCCCGGCCGGGAACAGCGCGAAGGCCCCGCGGCGAATACACCGGGGGCCAGCGATGAGGTACAGTGAGCGACGTTGAGGCGCCTGGATAGGCGTCTTACGCGGGTGTAGTTTAATGGTAGAACATGAGCTTCCCAAGCTCAGAGCGCGGGTTCGATTCCCGTCACCCGCTCCACGCCGAAGGCCCTGGTCACGGACCCGGGCCTTTGCTGTTGTCTGGACCACGCTAAGCGTCTCGTGCCCGTTGCGTCCGATGAGCCGCCGTGCCCGCTCCGCGTCGCCTTCTCGCGGTCGGCCCGCACCCGGGCGTCCAGGGCAGCAGCAATCTCCCTCTGCCGCTCCATGTTCGAGTGCTGATAAATCAGCGCCGCGCGCTCCGAGGACTGACCGGCCCGCACCATCGTGTCCTTCAAGGTGGCCCCCGTCTGGGTGGCCAGCGTGTGCCCGGTGTGACGAAGATCGTAGAAGCGGAAGTTGTCGGGTAGCCCGACCTTCGTCCGCGCCTTGCGCCACTTCTGCCCGAAGGACGACCGGCGGAAGGGTGCTCCCTTCTCACCGACGAACAACAGCCCGTTGGGCTCCTTCTGGGCGAACCACTTCAGGTGGCGCTCCAGGTCCTTGGCCAGGAAGCCGGGGAGGGCAATGAACCGCTTTCCCGCCTCGGACTTGGTACCGCCGACAACTCGCCGGCCAGTCGTCAGCTCTGGCGCAGCGCGGCGCACCCAGACGCCCACGGCATCCAGGTCCACATCCGGTCGCCGCAACTCGGCCTGCTCCTCGGGCCGTGCCGGGCCGTAGGCCGCGATGTACACCATCAGCCTCCACCGCGGCCAATGGCATCAGCCAGCCCATCCACCTGTCTCACGGTGGCGATCGGCCGTTCTTCCGCAGACTCCTTGCCCGCCCCGCGAATCCGGCACGGGTTCTTGCGGATCAGTTCATCCTCAACGGCTGTCCCCAGGATGGCTTTCAGCAGCCGGTACGACTTGGCGACCGTCGTTGCCCCTGTCGCCTCGAGCCGCTCAGCCCGCCAGGTGCGGACGCGTGGCGGGGTGATTTCATCCAAGTCCGAGGCACGAAAGGTCGGAAGGATGTGCAACCGCAACAGTCGGCGGTACAGCTCATCCGTAGTCGCCGACAGTCCACGCTCTTTCACCCATTGGAGCGCGTAATCCTCGAAGTTGACGGCCCCGATTTCCGGGTCCTGCCAATCACCACGGCGGACCTCCGTCTGCTTCTCGGCAAGCCAGTCATCAGCATCCCGCGCCGTGGCGAAGGTGATAGGCGCAGGCCGGTCGATCCCATCAGGCCCCGGATAGCGCGCTTGGAAGCGTCCGGAGGGCAGCTTGCGAATGCGGCCGAAGCTCCGCTTCTTTTTGGCCATCAAGCAGCCCTCCCATAGCGATGCCGACGGCGGCGGACCGGCTGAACTGTGTTGGCGTCGGTGAAGGCTGCCAGCGCGCCTTCGGGGATGGCAGCAGGAGGAGGGGGCGACGCCGTCGCCGCGATGATCGATGCCGCCCTGTACGGCGGAGAGAGCCCGGCGGTGATCCTCACGTACGCGTGGGACCGCCTCTTGATCGACCCAGTACCGGGCCCGCGAGGACCGGCCAACTTCACCGGCCTCAGACCACTCACCCATAGCGTCCAGGCCGTCCCCGCCGACGCGAAGCCCATCGCGCCCGCAGGCTCGACACTCCCCCGACTCGCCGCCGAGCTACCCCACACCTTTGCCCTCATCGACCCACACCACGGCGCCGAGGGCATGACCCGCCAGCTCGAAGAACTCGTCGAGCACCTGGCCCCCACGTCGATCGACCTTCTCGACGTCGGGGGCGACATCCTCGCCCAGGGCGATGAGCCCACACTCCGCAGCCCACTCGGCGACGCACTCACGCTCGCGGCATGCTGCCAAGTCAACGCGCCCGTAAGGCTCCTGGTCGCCGGCCCGGGTCTCGATGGCGAGCTACCCGCAGAAGACCTACACGACCGATTCGGCCCGCTCGCTCTGACCCTGACCGCTAGGCACGTCGAACCGATCGCTTCCGTACTGGAGTGGCATCCATCCGAGGCCACCGCCATGCTCGCCGCTACGACCCGAGGAGTCCGCGGCCTGTGCGAAATGATGGACGCCGGCCTGCCGGTCCCACTCACAGACGAGGGCCCCACCGTCCATGAAGTCGACCTGGACGAAGCCCTCAACCGCAACGAACTAGCCCGAGCCGTTCTCGCAACAGAGAGCCTCGAGGAAGCGGAGCAACACAGCCGCGAGATCTGCGGATACTCCGAGATCGACTACGAGCGCAACAAGGCCGCCTGGCTCGACAGCCAGCCAGAACAGAAGCTCGACCCTGACGCTGTGCTGCACCAACTGGACCAGTTTGAAGCCGAAGCCCGCGGCCGTGGCGTCACCCATACGACTTTCCGCCGCATCACCGAGGCCCTGGGACTCAACGGCACCCAACGCCAAGACCTCAGAGCCTTGCTGATCAACAGCCGCCCGGAGCAGTACGCAGCCCCGCTCTGGCAAATCCAGCCGAAGCCTGAGTAACAACTTTCTCTACGGGTTCAAGGCGCTTGCCGCGCACGGCGCGGCGCGCACCCGCCCGGCGACTCGGCCCGCGCTCATGTCTTCGCCCCGCGCGGCCGGCCGCCGGTCGGTCGCCCCTCAGCGGCGATCGATGGGGTGGATGTCCGTGGTTGCGTCCGGCCGGCTCCGCGGCTTTAGGCAGCCACCTTGGGGCGAGCCTCTACGATCATGAGGGCCGACCGGTCCATTGCGGGCAGGCAAGGTGCTGCCCGGTCGCCAGTCAGCTTAGGCCCTCATGATCTCTCGCCCCAAGGCAGCTCCCGCCCAAAGCCACTCCGCCGACCTGGTTCAAATTCTTACCTCAGTGGGACCCAACCGCACATGGCATCGCACGACTGCAGGGCTTTCCCTACTCGCTCGGGCGTATCTGGCCCAGGACCAAAGCCGCTAGTGAAGACCACTAGGATACCTCCCCGTTCCTTAGCAATTTCTCTAACCCGCAGGTCTGCCGGGCCAGACCAGTGGTTGAATCCGTCAGAAATTGCAATATCATCGCCGATGACCCTAGCGGCGAACTTTCCCTCAACCGAGGGAGCGGGGATGCCTTTCCAGAAGGGTTGCAGTCCCGCGCTCTCCGCCATCACAGATCGCGGCCCGTAAAGACCACACCAGCGCCAGTTCTCTTCATCGTCAAGAACAAGATTCCCGCTCTCCAGGGATGGATTTACTATGATCGCCGGGAGGAAGTCTTCAGGCTGCGTAGAAATCTGACCGTGTACACCGAACGGGATGCCGACACACAATGATATCCATGAAATTTCACTGCCTGAGGCGATCATGATAGCTCCAGAGTCATTCCACTTGGGAAACCGACACATCCCCAGGTGGAAGATCCGGACGTCCGCCTTGACTATCTGGTCCTCGACCTGAATGGCTGGCACGCCGTTACCCAATGCATGGCCGCAATCGAGACAATCGACTGCCCACAAGCCTTGCATGAGCACCAACAGTTCTGATTCTCCGAGCTTGTTGATTGTTTCGGATGACACCATTGCATACGGGAGGCCAATGTCGGGCGATGGATTCTCTACTACTTGCCAGTCAACATCAACACCGCCTTCACGTGCCCGCTCCCACCAAGAATTCCCCTCGTTAATACGTCCAAGGGCGTAAGATATGACGCCAGCTAGAAATGCCAGTCTGGCGTCTCCGAGCCGGGCTTCGTTAGAAGCTCGCTCGTATGCACGCGCGATGTATCGGTTGGCCTCATCCGTGCGTCGCCGCTGCAGAAGAAGTCCGGCATACTTCAGCGCAGCAATCGGAAGGCCTCCATCCGCAGCCAGCTGCAAGGCCTGCTTGGCGCCTTCGACATCCCATTGCGCTCGAAGACGCTCAGCGTAGTAGAACGCGCTGCCTGCGTCACCAGCGTCCGTCCCACGTTTCCATATTCGTAGAGCCTCCTCCTCGTCCCCCAAGGATTCAACGACAAGTCCCAAGGGGCCCATTGACTGGGTCTCGCCAGATTCAATTGCCTGAACGAACCACTTGCGCGCTTCTGCTAGCTGCCCGTTCTCAAACTCGATAACACCTAGGTTGTGGGCGCCCAGTGCATCGCCTGCCAGCGCCGCCTGCCTGAACCAACGACTCGCATCGGCGTAGTTGTATTGACTGACCAGTAGTGCACCTAGGTTGTTCATGCCGTCGATATCTCCGGCCTCAGCTAGAGGCCGCAGTACGGCATCCGCGACATCTGCACGTCCGGATACCCTGGCAATCACTGCCATCTGAGGCCGCCTCGCGTCCTCAACCAGGCCAACAGCAGTACGCCATGAGGCGTCCGGAATCGTGGCTGGATCCTCTTCACGTGCGACGTGCGACACGAGATAGTCAAACGCACGCCATCGATTTCGGCGTTGCGGAATTAGTGGGCTTGTTATCCCAAGGCAAACTTTGGATGCCCATTTCCATGCGGCCTCTGGAGATTCGGGACGAAGCGCCGAGCCGCCAGCGCGGTCCAGGTAGCTTTCATGCAAAGCTTCCAATGCATCCACTGGCAAGCCTGAACTGACGCCGGTTCGCGCTAGATCCACAGCAGCAGCGACAAGTGCAGCACCTCGTGGGTTACCTCCAGCCCGATTCGCATGCTGCCACTGGGCCAACATCTGAGGGCCGGCCGCAAGATACTCGGCTACCCCGTGTGCCGAGTCGGCTGCCAGCGCGTCAGCCAATCTTGAGTCCGGAATTTTGGATGCGCGCTCTCGCTCTGCAGACGTCCACACCCGGTCCACGGTGATCCTAATTGCAGCGCGCAACAGTCTCGCCGTTGCACTTGAGTATTTCTGGTAATGTGTAGTATTTGTGGGGTCCTCTGGTTCCGACAACTTCTCGAATATTTCTGAGCGCATGGTGGCCAATATCGCCACCCGCGAGCTTGTTATTTCATCCAACAGGTTCGCGGTTAGGCCGTCTTGGCGAATGTAGGCCTCAAGGTCGTCAAGCCAGATAAGGCAACGCTCGCCACTTTCAAGAATACTTGTAGATATGCCAGATAGAGCAGCTTCTGGATCCGGCTTACAAACTCGCCACGAGACGGCTCGGCGCTTCATCGACTCGAATAGCGCCCTCGTCTTTCCTGCTGCGGAGTCACCTGTTACTAAAAGGAGGCCACCGTTCCCGAGCGCGTTCTCGAGTCTGCGGTCGAGCTCATTGTCAACATCCCGAGGTACATATGGGGGAACGGCCGGATGTCCCTGGGATTCTGTCGCCCTATGGACTCCAAACGCCACCTCGTCAACCGAGTCGACATCCCGCCAGGTGAAGTTTGCATGCTGCTGTGACGCGCCACCCTCAGACGCGCGGCGGCGGCGTAGATGTGCAGTTTTCGGTTGGGATCCAGTCAGCCTTTCATGCGTTTCAATGAACCCGCTGTCGGCGATCAGGGTAGAGACTGGAACAGCTTCAACGCGTCCGTGCCCCCAGGCTTCTGGGTCGCCGCATACAATGCCAACTAGAAAATCATCCACGAATACCGCAGCGCCGGACATGCCGCTCCATGGAGAGTCGTTAGCGCTAAGCGGCGAGGAATGGATGTTGTCCAATATGTACCGGTCGCGCAGGATCGCTGAACCCGGCTTGAGTGTGCCGACTAGTTGTTCGGTGTCCGGGTGGCCGTCGATCTCAGCCGCTCGCGGGTAGCCGACTGACTGGCAATTCTCCCAGGCGGCGAGCCCGGAGATGCTGGCCCACTGGACCTCCGGCAAGTGCCCATTTGAAGGCTGTGTAACCAAACTCTCGTCCGCGAGCAGAATTGCCGCATCGCACTGTTCATCGTAACGTTTCCAGGCAATGCGGCACCTCTGGACTCCAGTTCCCCCTGGCACGGCAACTTTTGGTTGAGTATCTCCGCTAAGAACATGCGCAGCCGTGAGTACCAATTTTGGGGTTAGGAGATATCCGGAGCCTCGGCGCCCTGCTTGAACAATTGCAATGCGTTCCCGTATTAATGGATCTGTCATGGCGCCATCTGAGAGTTGCGGTCAAATTTATCCAAGTTGGCCGACTCCTCGTTTCCTATCTCGATGGAGCGCCCCTGGATCCTGTCCACCGGTGTGAGCTTGACTGATACTCGCTGCGTGTGAGAATTTCCGGAGCGCGTTTCGGTGTCGCCAGAGACAATCCATGCTCTGAATCCTGCTCTCGCGCCTGCGTCCCTGCGTAGCTCGACCGCGAATTCGAGCGAGATCTCGTCGACTTGAAACCGGACTCGCTCACCTGAGGCTTCGTCCGCGGCGCGCAGCAACTCTTGACGCAACCCTGTGATCGCATGGACGAGTTCAATGCCGATGTCTGGCTCCCCCATGATTCCCCCTTCGGCCGCCTGTCCTCGACACCTTTCGATGGGCAGGGTTGATTAGACCGGATCATCCGACCGTCCGTCCAGTGTGTCAGCCCCTGAGGTCAGGTCACGTGAACCTTGTGCGGGGCCGGGGTACGCCAAACGCCAGTGGGTGGCGGAGCTTGGACTATCTGTGGACAGCGAACAGGGTCAAGGCGGAGCTCAGGGCGCTCGAGCAGCAACTTTACGCCGTCCGCCCACCCCCTCCGGAGCCGTGTGCTCATGAGGGAACCAAGCTCGCCCTGCGTCCAGCGGCTGCTGGGGGCACGATGGAAAGAGGGGGCGGAGCCTTCGCGCAGTCGGGCCGACTGTCAGCCTCCGTAGCTGTTCCAGTTAGCTTGAGGACGGGGATCGCCATGGAACAGATCCAGGCAGTTCAGCAGGTCGATCGTTACGTGCATGAGCGACGCTTCACTGACCAGAGGCTGATCAGCTGGGCCCTGTACTTCTTCCTCCTCTCATGGGTCACGCTCGGGATCTACCCGATCTATCTCTTCTACCGTCGATTGGACCGCGCTGACCGCTTCAGGAACCGGCGTATGCATTACTACAATGCGGTCATTGCAGCGACACGCCAGTACGCAGAGCTGAACGGTCAGTACGGAGCGGCTCATGAAGACCTCGACGATCTCCAACGCTTCGTGAAGGAGCGCTTCACCGACGAGCACAAACCGATCCAAGCTGGTCTGTCACTCATCCTGTCGTTCATCACGCTCGGCATCTACGGGTTCTACGCCATCTACAGAACGATGCAATTCTGGTGGGAGATTCAGCTCACGGAGCAAGACTTCGACGAGAAAATGAGCTTGATCTGGACGAAGTTGGGGATCATCAAGTACCCCCTGACTTTCGAGACCGACCAAGAGCTGCATCGTAGCTTCGGAATTTACCTCTTCCTCACCATTGTCACGGCCGGGATCTTTGGCATCGTGTGGGACTACCGTCTACACACCGACCCTGACAGGGTCTATCCAGAGTTCCATTCGGCCGAGGATGGCGTTCTCGGTGCACTCCGTACCGCTCCCTCCCGTCCGTAGCCTCTGTCAAAGGTTCGCGGGACCGCGCTTCTTCGCAGGATTTCTCAGCGACGAGGCGGGTTGCTATACAGCAGCGAAGTACAGCAACCGCGGCACCCGCATGCGATTGGCACTGACCTCAGTCGGCCGGCTGACCAGGCGAGCAGACGTCAGCAACCGTCCTGCCGGTAGTTCGCGTCGAGGGGGTCGTGCGGTCCGGTTGCACACGGCACGGGCGGCCAATTGCGCTGTGAACGTCGGGGCATCCACGTTAGGAGGACACTGATCCTATGGCCCTACCCAGAACGCATCATTGCTCGGCCTGCTCGGACGGTTCCGCGCTGGAAGAGGTCCTTCACGAAGACCTCGTCGTCGGAGCACCGTTGTCCATGGATGATCTCACCGAGGCGCAGCGCCTCGACCGGTTCGCCCGCAAGTACGCCCACGACGGTTGCCAGGTCAGAGAAGTCCGGCGAGTCCCCCACGACAGCTTGAGCGGCTACGCCTGGTCCGTCCGCTTCCTCGAGAGTTCCTGACAGGGCATCATCGGGCAGCCCCGGGCAGATGCCTGCCAAGTGTGACGAGGATCGTTAGGTGGCCTCTCTGCCCGATACTCGGCTCCGAGGCTGTCCACGTCGGCTGTCCCGGCCGGCCGAACAGCGCCTCACCCGTGAGAAGGCGCCTGGGAGCAGCCGACCGGGACCCTCGTCGGACCGGCAGGCGCATACTGGTGATATGAGAAAGCCGACCGTAACCAAGTCATCTGCCTACCAGCCCCTTCAAGGCCCGACCACGCCACCTTGCGAACGATCCGCCGTCGGAAACCAGGTCACACAAGATGTGTACGGCCTCGGCCGGGGCACCGGCATCGAGGATGGGGTCGCAGTGCTCGTCGATTTCGGCTCACTGCAGAAACGAATCCCGAGTCCGTACACCAAGATGACCAATCTCTAAGACCGCTGCGCCCGGCCGAGGCGGCAGCAGGTGATCGTCCTCTTCCTCGGCACCCATACCGCACCTCCCCCACGTCAGTCTGCTCAACATCCCCGCACCGAAAGGGAGACGTCCCGTCGACACGACCTCGCTGTTCTCCGAACCCGAACCGGCACCTCTCCGCGTCACGACAGGAGCACCGCCTCCGACCAGGAACCTCTTCCAGGCCCCGGACTTCGAGGAGGCCACATCTGGAGCCTCCACCACCACGGCCACGGACGCCGGTATTCAGTAGCTGCCGCGCGAGCCCTCCCCTCCGTCGGTACAGCCTCCATCGGCTCGTGCAGGTCAGGGAACCCAGCAGGGCCAACTAGCGATCCTCGCAGAGGCCAACCCGACTCCTCGAATCAGGCTCACCTGGGGTCCTGCCGCAAGGGTAGGGCCGACTATCAGCCTCAATCACACCAGGTGGAGCCCGGCCTGATGAACAGCTTCGGACTTCTCGCATCGGCTGGCGGCGCTGCGGCTTGCCTGGGTGTGGCAGAGTCTTGCCCGTGCCCGATGCGTGCCCGATCGGGCAGTGAACCACGGTCAGTCCGGGTCTTCTGCTGGCCCGATCAAGGAAACACAAGCCGCCGGTTCCGCCAGGTCAGCGCCGGTTTTACGTCCGCCGGGCCCGGTGATTCCCAAGCTCAGAGCGCGGGTTCGATTCCCGTCACCCGCTCCACGCGAAAGCCCCAGGCCAGCGGCCCGGGGCTTTGCTGTTGCCTGAATCCATCTCTCTGTCTGAGTGGAAGATGGCGCCATTTGTTCCCCTTGGATAGAGCACACGGAGGGCACGAGCTCTGCGACGATCTGTCGGCGTGTTCGCGATGAGCGCTCTGACCTGCGCCTATGCCAGTGACGCTTAGCTGCTGCCCGCCGTAGAGCCCTGAGCCTGGAGTTCCTGTGCAGGATCGCCCAGGCCTCCCCTCCTGCGGAATAATCGAGGCATGGCAGCTACGCTCAGCGTTCCCGAGCTCCGCCGCGCGAGGTTCGCCCGGCGGCTTCCCACCGAGCTCTCGGAGCTCGACGGTCCAGCCCATGGCACGGTCAGTCTGCCGCTGCACCTCGCCTGGTCCGGCCTGACTCAATTCGATCTCGACCAGCCCCGACTGCGGATGAGCTGCTACCGGATCGTCCTCGCCGAGGGGCAGCACGACGATCTGGTGCACTGCCTGAACCGGGAACTGCTCATCAGCATGTGGCCCGTCCTGCGCACGCTGATCAGCCGGGACATCCGCGATGTCTGGGAGGACGCTTTCACCGAGCTGGCCCCCGACACTCGGTCCGCTGCGTGAACCTCACAGACCTGCACCGCCGCCTGCTGGCCGACATCCTCGCTGTTGGCGGCATCTACCCGCTGGTGCTCACTGGCGGCTACGCCGTCCAGGCACACGGCCTCGTCAACCGGCTCAGCCAAGACCTCGATGTCGCCACCGAGAACCCGGAGCCGATGGAGAAGATCGCCGCCACGCTGCGGGCCGGACTGGAAGAACGTGGCTGGCGTGTCCGGGCGTTGGAGACCGATCCGCTGTCTTCACGGCTTGTCGTCACTGACCCCACCACCGGCGAGGAGTGCGAGGTCGATGTCCTCAAGGAAGCGCTCTGGCGTCCGCCGGTGAAGACCGAGCACGGCCTGGTGCTTTCTCTGGAAGACGTTGTCGGTACGAAGGTCCGCGCACTGGCCGACCGCGGCCTGGCCCGTGACCTGGTCGACGTCCGAGCCGCGGCTGACCGCTGGAGTCACACAGAGCTCGAAGAACTCGGCCGCCGCCACGCCCGGGACGCCTTCGATCTCTCCGATCTCCAGTCCCGCCTCGCTGGCGTGGACTGGATCGACGACACCGAGTTCGCCGCCTACGGACTCAGCGACCACCAGGTCGACGAACTGCGCCAGTGGGCTCGGTCCTGGGCCGACGACATCGCAGCGCGCCTCCAGGAACACGAGGCAGAAGGCGACGACTGAAGCCTCGCTTGCGACGTTCCCGATCACGTGACCGGTGCCCGCACATCCCGGGACCGTAACGCTCACTGCACGACGGTCCAGGAGCGATCGGGCGAGACTTCCGCGCCTCGCACCAGCAGGGGGAGACCCAGCGCAGCAGTGGTCCACAGCATGACGGGCCTCCTGCCCAGCGTGGGGCAGACCATCCCTTGATGTCCGTGTCTACCGCTCCAGCATGGGACAAGGCGTCACGGATTGGACGTGCCTCAGCCTGCTCCATTCCGGTGCGATCATTCCCCCACATCAGACGGCCGAGCTCGCTATGGTGACGCCTCGAAGCCCGTCGACGAGGGGACGAACGGTGATCTGGGCCTCAGAGGCAGTGCTCACGGACTTCCAGCAGAACCTCGTCGTAGCTCTCGCGGGCGGAATTGTCGGTGTTCTCGGCGCCATCGCGGTCGAGCATTTGAAGTCCCGCCGGGAGGCCACCAAGCGGCTTTCCTGGGACGCCAAGACCCGCACAGCCCTCGTTTCCACAGACGAGGCGATTCGGCCCCTGCTGCAACTGTCCTACAACGGCATCGCCATCGAGGACCTCAGCGCCGTCGAGTTCAGGGTGGAGAACACGGGCAATCGAGTGGTCCAACAGCAGCAGCTCCGGTTCCGGTTTTCCGAGGGTACCCAAGTCCTCGACGCTTCCGTTTCCTCACAGCCTGAGCGAGAGATGGCTGTCGCCAGGTGTCCGGAACGCGAGGAAGCCATCCATGAGGCCGTCTTCACCATCGGCCACCTGGAGCGTGGGCAGACCGTGGACTTTCGGCTTCTCAGTTCCGGCAGGGACGCCGGCAACTGGGAGGTCATTCCCCACAACGAACACGGAGACGTGGAGTTCCAGGAACGCTCGACCGCCCGCAGGAAGGACGACCGGGAACACGTGCCCGCCTTCTTCTCCCTTTCGTTCCTCCTCTTCACCATCCCCCCGCTCTTCGCGTTCCTGGGTTCCATTGGTCAACTGACCGCAGCCATCCTCAGCATCGCCTTCCTCGCCAGCCTCGCACCGCACCTCGCCCCCACAGCACGGGCACTACGCGACTTTCTTGCCCCGTCCCAGATGTCCGCGGCACTCTCCGTGCATGGTGATCACCACTCGTTCGTCCAAATGACCGGTTCACATGCCCAGCTCCACGGCGACGTGTCATTCGTCCCCAGCCAGCTGGGTGATCCGGCTTAACCAGCCTGCGCCGCCCGCCCCTCTTTCACCCCCAGAGGAAAAGCAATCGCGCCGGGAATCGAGCCCACACCAGCGCCATGATGACGAACAGGCTGGAAGCCGCCAGGCGGTGCGCGGCCCGGACTGCGCACGGCAGCAGAAGGGGCAGTCGCCCAACCCTCCGGGCCCAGCCGGGCGGCCGGGGCCCCGAGGGAGCTGGCCAGGCCGCTGCCCGCGTGTCCACGGTGCGCGGCCAGCGATGCCGGGTCCGGTGAGGCGTATGACGTTCTGGGTGCCACCCGCATCAGGCTGCCAATCAGCATCACCGTACCCGCCTGGTCGACCACCGTCTCGGCGAGTGGGCCGGCACGGCTGCCCGGCCACTCCGCCGACGGTGAGCGCCTCGCCCACCTGGGCGGTGGGCACGCCCTGAGCCAGCTGAAGAGCATCAGCCCGAAGGGCATCCACAGACCGCTGCCGAGCAAGGCGACCAGGGTGTCGGACAGGAAGATTCGTCTACGGACGGTGTCCCCGGCGCTGCTCTGCCTACGGGAACCGGCCAACCTTGTAGGTCAGTTGATGACAGCGAGGTGTCATGGCTCTCTGCCCACTTCCTCGGCGCGTTGCCCTCCACGGTGGGTCACCCAAGTGCGACTGCTGGCTGTCACGTTGGTGCCCCCATCAGCAACCCCAGCGACGTGAGCACGAGGAAAACGGTGCTCCAGGCCATCCCGTGGCGTATGCACCGGTACTTGACCCACACCGTCCGCGACAGCGTCACGAACTGGCTCAGGTCCCGGTCCAGGGGGTCGGTCCGCTGTACGGCGGCCGCCAGCAGCCGGACGGAGGCCGTCACGGTCGCGTCCCCGAAGTAGTGCGCGCGCAGCCGCTGCGGCTTTCCGGCACGTGGTGCCACGGCCAGACCGAGCATGACGAGGGACGGCACCCACGCCGCGCAGCCCGCCCAGAAGAGCGCCCGCGGTACCGGGGCGTAGTGCTGCGGTGCGATGCCGCCGCCGCTGATCGCCCCGAGCAGGGCAGTCAGCGCGACTCCCAGAGCGGTGAGCATGAATCCCGCCTTGTTGTCCGCCTTCAGGAGCTCCTCCCGGGTCTCGGTTATCAGGATGCGTAAGAGCGCTCCGCCGTGGCCGACCTCTGCGTCTCCCCTGCGTGTGGACATGCCCTCTCCCTCCATGAACGCCCGGGAGCCGCCCCGGGGCGAGGCCCGGGGCGGCCGTGCCGCTCCGTCTGTGCTCAGGTCCTGATCAGACGGCCGAGGTGCGCCGCAGTTCGTCCTCCAGCGAGTTCACCGCCTGCCGGACCCGAATGTTCATTGCCGCCGTGTGCTCACGGTGGGCGGCCTCGGACTCGGCCCGGCTCCGCCGGACCTCCTGTTCGATCGCGTTCTCGGCGATCTCGATATCCGCTATAGCCCTGCGCTCCTCGAGCCTCACGCTCTCGCTGTGGATCTTGACCGCGCTGTTGCTCTCGATGGTGAGCATCCGGTCGTAGGTGCTCTCACTGCTCAGGAACTTCACCAGCACCGGTAGCGCGTCGAGGAGCACGAACAGCGCCCGGACGAGCCATATGCCAACGAAGAGGACGGCGTTCCCGCTCGCCAGCTCGTCCAGCGCCCGCATCCGCTCCAGTACGCCGATCTCTTTCTGCTTCGCCCTCTCTTGGGCGAGGCGCTGCTCGATTCCGTCGGCCCGCGCCTGAAGGAAGGTGCCGCGCGAAGCCGTCAGCTTTCCCTCGATCTTCGAGATGCGACCGTCCATGGTGGCCAGCCGCCGCTCGTTCTCCTCGGTGCGGTGGGTGGACCGGTAGTCCCTCGCCTTTTCGCGAAGCCGAATGCACTCAGAGGTTCGTTGGAGCAGCCCGGTGGAGGCATTGCGGATGAACTGCCTGCACTCGTCACGGACCTGCGTGTCGATGTCCTCCAGCCTGCCGGTGTCCCGGTCGACCCGCTTCCGCAGTTCGGCAGCGTCCGAGCGCAGGGCAGCGAGTTCGTCGGACTGCCCACCGGGCGTCGAGCCGAAGGACAGCACGTACCGGCCACAACCCGGGGGCGTCGTGGCCTCGGTTTGGGACGGTACGGGGTTGCAGCGCAGCAGGTTGCCTCGCAGCTGGTCCAGAGCTCTGTTCCGGTCATCCCTGATGCGTTCCTCCACTGCGGTCGCGAAGATGCGCAGCACCAGCGGCTCTGCGACCACGGCGCCGAGCACAAGAGCGATCATCAGTCGCAGCAGGAGCGGCCCGGCCCGGCGCCGTGCGTTCGGCTGGGGGGTGACCAGCCAGCGGTCCAGGTTGAGGACGAAGAGCATCCAGATCGCGGTCGGGATCACGGCCAGGAACGATGCCCGGCCCAGCGCCTCAGTCGCGAAATTCCACATGGAGAACGCGGCGATGACGGAGGTGCCCAGCACCACGCCGCCGAGCGCCGTGTACCGGCTCCGTTCGTACCGGACCCTGTCGAGCAGGTTCTCGTCGACGCCGGTCAGGGCCCGCAGCCGTCGCGCGGGATCGAAGCGCCCGGAACCGGGCCGGTCGGTGGTCGGGGTGTCAGTCAACGAGATCTTCCTCGTCCTTGACGAAGCCGTCGTGCAGGTGGCCGGGGCCGCCCGGGCGCCTGAGGGCGTCCGGCCCGAGCCGGGCCCGCCCGGATTCCACCGCCGCGACGGCAGCGCCAGCGCTGCCGGAGCCGAGCTGTCCGCCCGTCTCCCTCAACACCTGTTCGAGCACTTGGTGATAGTCGACATAGCTGTCAGCGGCGCCCATCTGCCGCAGCAGGGTGAGCACCACGTCGCGCCGCATCTGCGCCTCTGCCGTCTCCCGCGCGCGAGCGTGGGCCCGGTCCTCTTCGGCGGCTCGTTCGCGGCGGGTCGACTCCTCGTCGGTGGTCCGGTGGATCCGTGCCGCAGCTTGGGCCACGTCGATTCCGTCCCTGGCAATCCCCAAGGCGTCCGCATAGTCGGAACCCTGGGAGAGCAACTCGGCTATCCGCTGGATCTCCCGAGTCTCGAAGTCGCCCTGATCTTCGCGGAGTTCCTGCGAGCGGCGCTCGTCGCGCAGCTTCTGTTCCCAGTCCCGCAGATCGTCCGAGGCGTGTACCTCGGCGCTGACGAACTCGATGCTCATCCCCGGAACACGCGGGGCCACGATCGCGCTGTACGCGGCCATACGGTGGGTCACCGCCCGGCGCACCGCATTGACCTCCTCCACGCAGTGCCCAGCGCTCACCCGGGGCAGCTCGCTGTCGCCCGCCAGATAGGCGCGCAACGGGACGGTCACGTCGATGGTGCCCTGCCGGGCAATGACCGTGGGGTCGGTGACCTGGCATGCAAAGGAGGCCCTGATCGTGAAGTTGTCGGCTTCGCTCACCGACGGAACCGTGCGCTCGGCCTCGACCATGCGCGCTCTGACGTCCACCAGGCTGACCGAGGAGGCGTCGAGCACATCGGCGTGGGATGGATCGAACACCATGCCTTCGGGGAACTGGCGGTAGTTCCCGCCGACCCTGAAGACGTAGACCGCGCCGGGCGGCAGCGTGGGCACGTCGTCGCGGCGGCGCCGCCGCGACCACCAGTTGCCCTGGACGGCGCCCAGCACATGCTCGGCGACTACCGGGTAGTTCACTTGCTTCGGCCTCCTTGAACGGAAGGGACGGCTATGAGAGAGGGGACGGACGGACAGCTGCCTGCCGTCAGTCGGCTCCTCAGCGATCCGAGGAGCACACGGGCGAGTTGACGGGTGCCGGGGATCGCATAATCGGGGTGGTTCAGAGCGCTCGAGAGGTCGTTTCGCAGCGCGTCCCACTGCCGGGGGTTCATCGCGCCGCGCATCGCCTCGCCGAGTTCCTGTACGGCATCGGCCACTGAGGGGTCGTCGCGTAGGGTCACCAGGGTCCGGCACAGGGCGCCGACGGCCCTGCGGCGGCAGACGCTGAGCAGCACGCTCACCCACAGCGAACCGAGGTGGCGGGCGCTGGCCGGGATCTCGCGCAGCAGTGCCGCCGCGAGTGGGCCGGGGCCCTCAAGTCGGTCCGCCTCCAATAGCTGGATGGTCGTCCGCAGCGCACGCGAACGATCTCTGGACCTCTGTGCGGTGTCGGCAATCCGGGTGCGTACGTACCGCAGGCTGAACAGGGCACGGTCGGACTCCTGCTCAGCAGTCTGCAGATGCAGGACCAGCGAGCGGCGTGCGGCGAACGCCATCCGCTCACCCCGGTGCGTCAGGAACCACAGCCAGTTGAGTGCCTCGAGGCGGTAGAGGGAGCCGAGTCTTCCGGTAAGCGCCATGGCCGTCGTGACGGCCCGGCCCGGTCCCCTGTTGTCCGCCCAGCTCAGCGCCAAGTTCAGAGCCTGGGGCGCCAGGTGCTCGTCGTCGCACATGAACTGGAGGGTGAGTGCGGTGGTCACGCGCTGACTGGTGATGCCGCCGGCCCAAGCCTGGAGCAGGTTCTCGTCCACCTCGGCGAGCGCGTGCCGGGCGAGCAGGGCAACGCCACGGGCCACCTCGGTGCGGATGTCCAGGTCGCCCAGCGTCGAGAGCTGGCTAACCCACTGCCGCAGCGGATACCAGAGTTCGTATCCGTACAGGTCGTGCAGCTCGGCAATGACCAGTTCGCGGATCCGGGGCGAGGCGAAGACGATCCGCCGCTCGCTGCGGCTGGGATCCTGTCCGGGCCGGGGCCGCCGCTCCGTCTTCACGAGCCCGGCCGCGCGCTCCTTCCACCGGGCGCGGGTCTGCTCGACGGTCACTCCGCGCAGCGCGGTCACCGGTGCGGGGTCCGGCTCGACGGCGGGAACCTCGCCGGTCTGTTCCCAGTCGCGCACATGGACGACGAGCTGGACGGTTGCCTGCTCGAAGCTGCGTTCCGGGATTCCCTCCAGGAACGCGAGAGCCGCCAGCGGAAGCAGATCACCGGCGGATGGCTCCTGACGGAACCAGTCCCGGACCAGATCTTTATCGCTGTCCGTCAGCGTCTTCAGAGCGGCGTCCGCTCCGCGAGCGGCGAGTCCGGTGGCCACGGTGACGACGTCCGTCGGACGACGCAGTTCACTCACCCGCTCCAGCAGCTCCTCCTCGGCGCCTCGAGAGATGTCTGCAGCTGGAAGCTGTTGCGTGCAGTGGTGGAACAGCTCCAGCGGATCCGGTGCGTGCCAAGGCACGCAGTAGTCCTTCAACGCCAGCCGCCGCCGGGTGGCCTCGGCCGCCGTGATCACCAGGTAAGAACCCTTGCGACGCAACTCCTCGCTCAACCGCCGCATCTCAAACGCCTGCACCGCATCGACGTTCATTTCGCCGACGTAGTCGAGGATCACATAGCCCTGCCCGGGCCTGATTGCGCTCGACGCGGCAAGACCGGCCAACGAGTTGGCGGGCGACAGGCTCCGCAGTCCGACCTCCTCGCACATCACCTTCCTAAGCAACGCGAACGAACCTGCTCCGCGTCCGCTGTTGTCCTGGCCGGCCAGGACGACGATGTGCTCCGAACCGAGCTTGTCGAGCGCCTCGTCGAAGCACGGCTGAGGGGGGAGGTAGAACCGCAGCGCCCTGTCGATCTCCTCGGGCTCCACGGAGCCGGGAGCCAGCCCGGGAGCGGCGGCGGTACCGAAGCCGAACGCTGCCCCGGACGCCTCCACAGATCCGTAGAAGTTGTTGTAAACCCGCTGGCCCAGGACACGGCGGAGGTCGTCATAACCCCTGCCGTCCTCCTCCCGCTCTTCCAGTTCCGTCCGCCCCTCGCGCCCGGCACGGGGATATGGGTCGGAGCCGTCGCCCGGCTGTTCCGTCGGAACGGGGTCCTCCTGCTGCTGCTGGGGGAACTCCTCCTCGGGGCCGGGGACGGGTGGTTCGCTGAGCCCATCCGGCAGGCCCTCGGCGTCGTCAGCCACCGGTGCTCCCGAAGCCCACGACACCACCACGCAGGTCCACGGGGGCGGCGAAGTTGTTGACGTTAATCCGCTCGCCCCGGTAGTCGTTACGGACCCTGGAGCCGCCGTCAAGGCCGTCGCCGACGGGCGTCTGCGGCTGGTCCGCTCCGGGTCCCCCGGGACCCGGGCCGTGCACATTGCGCCCCGGGACCCGGAGCCAGGCGGGGGCCTCGTACTCCTTCTCCTGGACAGTGACGCGTCGGAAGTCCATGGCGGACAGGGTGGTGTGGCCGCCGGCCACCGTGGACCGGTAGACATCGTCGGACAGCAGCAGCGCGAGGTCGGCGCCGTCGTTCGCCTTCAGGGCGTCGTAGAGGTGGCGGGAGCTGAGCAACCGTGCGGTGGTCACGACCGTCGCGCCGGCGAACCCGTTGTCGGCCAGCTCTACGGGACCGTGGTGAATGGCGGCCCGCAGCCTCATTCGAGCGGCGGGGGCCCGCAGTCCGTTGTACTCATGCAGCTCGGATACGAGGTGCCGGATGAAGTCGTCGACCAGGCGCGGCTCCGTGCCGTCCATGGGATGTACGGCCAGCTCCTCGTCGCCCTTGCGCTGGATCTGCCATCGCGAGCGGTCCAGTCCGGTGCCCCCGGCCGCTCGGGAAAGGAGCCGCGGCAGGTCGTGTTGTATCTCGGACTGCCTACGGTCGTTGTTGCTTCCGTACGCCTGTGCGTCGACGGCTATGCATGTACAGGGGTAGAACCCGGACCACTCCGCCACCCGGCCATTCCTTTCTCTGACGGCACTTCCCGCGAAGTGCCGTCAGAGAGGCTAGAAGGACTGGTGAGAACCGATCCCGTATCAGTACGGGTTGTCGTCAACTACTCTGCCAAGTTCGAGCAACTTCGGAACGTCACAGATCGTTATCTGTCTGTAGCTGCGTTCCACAAGCCCGAGCTGTGAAAGCGTCGCGAGTGCCTTCTCCGCCGTCGGCAGCGCCAGCCCAGCGAGCGAGGCCAGTTCAGCCTGAGTAAGCGTCATGCCGAGTACGCTCCGCCTGCCTGCGCTGTCCGGCACCGGGTGCCCGTACGCCTGGGCTAGTTCCGCGAGTACCCGCGCCAGCCTGGTGAGCGAGTCATAGGCGCGAAAGTCGATACGGCGCTGGTTGGCCCACCGCAGCCGGGCGCATAGCATGCGCAGCATGGCCTTCATCGCGTCAGGGTGGCGAGTGAGAAAGGTCTCCAGCGTTTTCATCTGGATGATGCGTGCGGTCACATCGCTGCATGCGATCACAGTGCCGGAACGGGGACGCTCTTCAAAGGCTGCCATCTCGCCCACGAGATCACCTGCTATACGGACGGCGAGCAGCATCTCGTAGCCGCTCTCCGAACTAGCGACGACCTTGACGACACCATGGGTGATCAGCAGGACATGTCGGCTTTCGTCGCCTTGTTGCAGAAGCGGCCGATGGGCGGGATACGCCATCGGCGTCCCCTGGCTCATGAGGCTTTCCAGGGTGCTGCTCCGCAACCGGCCGAGGAAGGTGGCATGCGGCCACGCGTAATTCACCAGTCCCCCCAACCATCTCGCGCTGCGGCGTGTGACGCGCCCTTTCAAGTGGCCAGACCATGGTGCCGTCGGGGTGCGAGACAGCAAGTGAGTAGGAGACATCTGGCTTGTTTCTTCACCTGGCCGCCCTTTATTGATCGAACAAATGAGCCGAAGTTCGGGCTGATGTTCCATGGCTCCGGTCGCCACAGGCGCGGGAACTCGCTGCGGGGCCACACGGCAATTTGGCACCTACCGCGGCTCGTGCCCCAGCCGTGCCCTTCAGTTCGGTACACAGCGGTCAATCAGAGCCCGAAAGAGCCAGGCGATCCGCACCCCGCGAGAGGCATTCTCGCAGGTCAGGACGGAGGGAAGGGGCGCGAGCGCCAGTGATTCCCAAGCTCAGAGCGCGGGTTCGATTCCCGTCACCCGCTCCACGCGAAAGCCCCAGGCCAGCGGCCCGGGGCATTGTTGTTGCCTGGAGAGCGGACTCGCTGTATGGGCACCGAATAGCGCCCTTCTCGCCCCCGGGATGGGGCACGCGGACGGCACGAGCCTTGCGGTGCGTCCCGCCGGAGGTCCGCATAAACCCTCTGACCTGCACCTACGCCATCAATGCCGTCGCCGCTACCCCGCCGGGGCCCTGAGCCCGGCCTTCCTCGTGCGGGATGAGATCCGTCGCGCCAAGTACGCACGGCGGCTTCCGTTGAGCTCTCGGAGCTCGACAGCCCCGGCCACGGCGTAGTCGACCTGCCGCTGCACCTCGCGTGGTCCGGCCTGTCCCGATTCGATCTCGACCAACATCGCGCTGTCCTTCGGCGAGGACGAGTCTGGGGGAGCGCCTTCAACGAACTGGCTCCCAAACGCTTAGGCCGCTGCGTGAACCTCCGCGACAGTCTTTGCCGTTGGCGGGTGGGGACGCGTCCGATTTCGCGTCCTTTCATGCGGTAGGAATCGTGAGGGAGGGGACCTCTGACGACCTCGTGATTGAGCAGGTTTCCCCGTGGGTGGCCGGGTGCCCGCGCTCCGGTCGTCGCACCACGGGTGGCGGCTGATGATGGGAGTACGGCTAAGCACGCGGAGCTCATCATGACGGGTTGGCTTATCAGGGACTACTCCCAGGACGATCTCGAGGCGGTGATCCGCGTCGACACGGAGAGCGGCACGACCGGAGAGCCTCCCCTCTTCCAGCTCTCCGACGCCGTGGCCGCTCTCCAAGCCCTTCATCCGGCCGTGGTGGCCATGGCGGACGATGTCATGGTCGGAGCTGCGGTGAGCAGAGTGGAAGGCGACAGGGCGTGGATCCTGCGCATCTGCATGGCGCCCGCCTGGCGGCAGATGGGGCTGGGCAGTGCCCTGATCACGGTCCTGGAGAACCGGCTCTTCGCCGCCGGCGTCCGCACGGTGCACGCGGTCCTGCCCGAGGGCGAGACCGGTGCCGCCGCACTGCGCAACTGTGACTTCGACGCCCGTTCGGGCCTGGTCTTCTTCGAGAAGCGCGGGCCGGTGACTCCTCAGGCGATCAGCATGCTGTCCTCGCTCGGAGCGGAGCTGCCGCCCGGAGGGCTGTGGCAGAAGGTCGCGGGCATGCAACGGGAGAAACAGCTCATCGAGCGCCGCTTGGTCCTGCCGCTGGCCCATCCCGAAATGGCCGCCCAGCACGGGGTGGAGCTGCCGCGCGCGGTCATGCTGTTCGGTCCGCCGGGGACGGGCAAGAGCACCTTCGCGCACGCGATCGCCAGCCGCTTGGCATGGCCCTTTCTCGAACTGTTTCCCGCTCGCCTCGCCGCCGAATACGGGCTGGCGACCGGTCTGAACCGACGCTTCGACGAGATCGCCCAGCTCGACCACGTCCTGGTCTTCATCGACGAGGTCGAGGAGGTCGCAGGCGCACGCAGCGGCGCGGACGCGACCGCGGTCGGCGTCGTCAACGAGCTGCTCAAGGCGATCGTACGGTTCCGAAACCAGGATGGGCGGCTGCTCGTCTGCGCCACCAACAACGTGACCACGCTGGACTCGGCCTTCCTTCGGCACGGTCGCTTCGATTACGTACTGCCCATCGGTCCTCCCGATCACAGCGCCCGGGCCGCGCTGTGGGAAAGCTACCTGGCACGTGCGGGCGCTCGGGCCGACAGCGCGACACTTGCGTCCACCAGCGAGGGGTTCACCCCCGCCGACATCGCCCACGTCGCGCGTACCGTCTCCCAGGCCCAGTTCGAGCGCACCTTCGACACCGGAACCCGGGCCCGCCCCACCACGGACGACTACCTGGACTCGATCCGCGAGACCCAACCCACGGTCAGCAGCGCCATGGCCCAGGAGTTCGCCGACCAGAGCGAAAGGTTCGCCCGCATCTAGCCTAGGGTCCTCGCTCGCGCGTGGCGGGCGCTCCAGCCTCGGCGTGTCCGTCACGTCTGGATGTGCGTGTGTGGCGACGGAGGCATCAGGTCGGCGGACGTGGCGTGTCGCTGCGGGTGTCGATGGAGGCGGAGGAGGAGGAACGCGACTGACGCGGCATGCGGGCTGGTTCCGGCGCCCCTCGTGCTCGTCGTGGCCAACGTGGCCTACATCGCCGTGCGATGGTCCCGGCGCTCGCGCCCACACCCTCTCCGATGACACCGGCCGCAGCGCCCCCCGAAGCGGCGCTCGACCACGTTTGACGACCTCTGCGCCCAGACCTTGGAAGGCACCAAGGCAGAGGCGTACGCAAGCAGCGCGGGCTGACACAGAACGAACTGGCTGCGGCGATCGGCCGAACGTCGAGCTGGCTTTCGCAGGTCGAGCGCGGGATCCAGCCGGTGAATCGGCTCGACGTTATGCGCCTGCTCGCCGACGGCCTGGGCGTGCCGCTGCAAGTCCTCCAGCCAGACGCACCCATCGCACCCGAACCAGGCCCCGTCGAGGACATCACTCCCAATGACCTTGATCAGGCTCGGTTGGTGATCTCCGGCCATCCTGCGTTGGATGTGCTGCTCAGTCCGCGCGAGGACTTCCGTCCCGAGACGCTGTCCGAGCTCCGGGCAGGGGTGGACCGCGTCTGGGACCTGACTCACGGCGATCAGTTCGCCGAACTCAGCGCCGCTCTCGGCCCACTCATGCCACGCCTTGAACGAGCCTCACGAACAGCCGCCGACGAACACCGCTCCGAGCTGCATCTTCTCCTCGCCCGGACCTACCAGGCACTCGCCTCCGCATTCGTCCGGCAGAACGAGGCCGACGCCGCATGGGTCGCGGCCGACCGCGCTATCCGAGAAGCCGAGCAGTCGGATGAGCCACTCGGCATGTTCGCCGGCATCTACCGCCTGGCCCACGCATTCGTTCGGCTCAAGCACCTCGACCAAGCCGAGCATGCTGCCGCCACAGCAATCAGCGCACTCCAGCGACACATCGAGCAGACCGACCCGCGCCCACAGGAACTCTCCGTCCTCGGCTCGCCCCACCTCACCCTCGCGTTGGTGCACGCCCGAGCAGGCGAACGGGCAGCCGCCCGGCAACAGATCGCAGAAGCCCGGGCAGTCGCGCAGCAACTCAACGAGGACCGCAACGACTTCAACTTGGAGTTCGGACCAACGAACGTAGAGATCCAGGCAGTATCGACGGCCGTGGAGCTAAGCGACGCCGGCGAAGTCCTCGATATCGGCACGGATCTCGACACGACAGGTCTGTCGATCGAGCGTCAAGCCCGGCTCCTCATGGATCTCGGCCGGGCGCACGCGCAACGGAGGCACTTCGGAGACGCCCTGGACTACCTGCTCCAGGCCGAAGAGATCGCGCCGGAGATGATCCGCAGTCACATCGCGGCACGCGACACAATCCGCGAACTCATGCTCGTGGCCGGCCGCTCCGCATCACCTGAGTTGCGAGCACTCGCCGAACGCGCAGACGCCATGCCGTAATACTGAGCAAAACCCCCGAAGCAGGGGTGCGACGCGAGGTGTTGGAGGAGACCGGCATCCACGTTGAGGTCGACCAGCTCACCGGCGTCTACAAGAACACGGCGCGCGGTGTCATCGCCCTGGTCTTCCGCTGCAAGCCCTCTGGAGGCACCGAGCGCACCTCCGCCGAATCCATCGCGGTGGACTGGCTCACGCCCGAAGAGGTCGCCGAGCGCATGTCCCAGGTCTACGCAGTTCGGCTCCTGGACGCCCTCGCAGAGGACGGCCCCTGTGTCCGGAGCCACGACGGCAAGATGGCGCAGGCCGTTGCGACCGCCCTCGCACCTGTCGAGTCTCAGGTGATGGTTGACGATTCGGCGTCGGGTGATGCTTGACGTCTGTCTTTCGCGCACCAGGAGCCGACAGGTCGGCCGCGGAACTTCCGGGGGCCGGCAGGCGTTGGCAGGAGGACGCGCGGAAAGCGCGCGGACGGCCGAAACGATGTGGCAGAAGCCGAGGTGGCACGAGTGGCGATGTGGGATCGGATCAAGGACCAGGCCAAGAACCTGCAGCAGCAGTCGCAGGGGACGCGGCGCTCTGGCGGACACGGGCGGCCGGGTGCGGGGTCCGCCGGCGGATCGCGGGCTCAGCTGGTGAACACGCTCAAGTCCCAGCTCACCTCCCTCAAGGCGGAGCTGAAGAGCGGCGCCTACCGGGACGCCAGCATGGCTATGTGCGCCCTGGTCGCGGCCGCCGACGGGCATGTCGACCCGGCCGAGCGGCAGCATGTGGAGTCGCTGATTCTGAACAACGACGTCCTGCAGAACTTCCCGTCCGACCAGCTGCGGCAGCGGTTCAACAAGCACGTCGACCAGCTGGCGTTCAACTTCCAGCAGGGCAAGGCTGAGGTCATGCAGGAGATCGCCAAGGCGGCGAAGAAGCCGACGGAGGCCAGGGCGGTCGTGCAGACCGGCTTCGTCGTCGCCGGTGCGGACGGATTCGTCGCACCGGCCGAGGAGCAGGTCCTGCGAGAGGCGTGTTCGGTGCTCGGCCTGTCCCCGCAAGAATTCGGCATCTGAACCACCTGCCCCACCGCACCGCCTGTTGCGTCGGCAAGCGAAGTACGGGAAGTGCTGCCACCGTTCCGGCTCCGACCGCGGGGCAGCCACACCACCGCGGCAGCGTCTGGTGACGGACACAAGCACCTCGCACATGTCTAGTCCCACCTGATGCCCGACGTTTCTGTCCCAGGTGATGGTTGACGGTGGGCCTAGGCAACATCAGTGATTTCGCGGGGCTTGTTCGCGCTCCTGCATGCGCACCTGTGACCGGGCAAGTAAGGCCGCCGTAACTCCAGCCCTTCCAGTACCAATCGCGCCCACAGTCGCTCCAGCAACGCCGCAAAGCCAGCATCCATGGCAGGGAAGTCTCGCGATGGGTCTCATGCTTCGAAGCGGATTCGACACGATCTTTACAGATCTGGTCCTTATGGTGCCCGTGCCCGCCGCGTGCCCGACGAGACGGGAAAGCCCGGGGAACCACGGGGTATCCCGGTTGAAGGGAACGAGAGCGGCCCCCGACCAGACATGCTGGTCAGGGGCTGTTTCCCTCAGTGTGGCGGGTGCAGGGTTCGAACCTGCGTAGGCGTAAGCCGACAGATTTACAGACTCTGACCGCCATTGCGAGGGCTTACTCCGCATATATGGCGCTCAGCGTTCGCGGAAGCCACCAAGGAAGCGACGGAACACGCCGCCCTCCGGGGTCAGCGGGGCGGACGGCGGCGGAGCGGTGAGCCGCTCGCGGCCGATCGGCTGGTCGTAGTCGGCTCGTGCGATCGCGTCGACGGTCTGGTTGAGGTCGAAGCTCTCGGAGCCCTCGATAGACGGCACGAAGCCGACCAGGATCCCATCCCGCATGACCTGCGCTTCGAGGCCGGCGGTGTCGTCGGTGTCCCAGACTGCCTCGCGGCCGTCGTGCAGGACCACGCGCACGCCGATCTGGTAGACGTCTTCGCGGGCCAGGTGAGCCCTTATGCCACGCTGCCGCAACGCGTCCACGACTCGAAGCGCCCGGTTTTCATCCACATGGCCACGATAACGCCCGCGAGCGTTCCAGCTCGTCGATGCATGCGATAGGCGTGCGCTGTGCACCGGAGTTCATGATCGTTGAGGTCAGGACACAATCCGCTGACATCCACGTCTGACATCAACGAGGGCGAACAGGGCCGGACGCGGGCGTCCTTCCGTGGAGTCGGCAAGGCTAGGCACAGTCCGCCGAGCTGCGGCAGGGCCACACGCCGGATCGAACTTGTAAAGCCGTGGTCAGCCTGTAGTTCGCCCCGAGGCGGAGGCTTCTCTCGCGTCCACTGTCCGGGTGCCCGGCCGCGCGTCCCTGGATGTGTGGGCATGGCGTGCGGGCAACCGGTGCCTGCCGGGCCTGTGTGGGACGACAGAGGTATGCGGCTTCGACCGTTTGCCTGAAATGTCACTACTTGATCTAATAGACACAGCCTGTAGTTCGCACGAGCACAGGGAGTGCGTAATGCAGCCTGATCAGTCCCCATCTCTGTACGAGCGCCTCGGCGGCGTCTACAACATCGCGACCGTGGTCGATGACTTCATCGATCGGATCATGACCGACGGCCGGCTGAACAAGAACCCTGCGGTGAACGAGGCGCACCATCAAGTCTCCCCGCCGGGGTTCAAGTACCTCGTCACGGAGATGGTGTGCTGGGCCTCGGGCGGACCTCAGCGCTACTCGGGGCGAACCATGGTCGACACCCACCGGGACCTCGGTATCACCCAGGACGAGTGGGACGCCTTCATGGACGACCTGCATCGAACGCTCGTCAAGTTCCAGGTGCCCCCTCAGGAGGAGCAGGAGCTCACAGACATCGTCGAGAGCACGAGGGACGACATCGTCGTCCGCTGACGTCCGTGCCATCGGAGGTGCAGGAACCCCGAGCTTGCTCCGCTTTGACAGACACCTTCAGGCCGTGCCCGATCCGTGCCCGATCGAGTGGTGAACCACGGTCAACCGGGGTCTTGAACGGGGCGCGCCACCCTCCCGCGATCTGGCCGATCAGGCAGGTCAAAGAGCTTCTTAGCTCTGCCGCGCGGTGATTCCCAAGCTCAGAGCGCGGGTTCGTTCCCGTCACCCGCTCCAGGCGAAAGCTCCAGGTCAGCGGCCTGGAGCTTGTTTGTTGCCCAGGCCGCCCGCCTTCACAAGTGCCGACTTGCCCTTTACGTGCGCCGCAAATGGGGTACGCAGAGCGCACGGTCCTTGACGGGCAGCCGTAGCACGGGGGAGAGATAGAGAGCCGCCCTCCCCCGCGTGTGACCTGCACTCGTGTACTGGGCCTCGCCCCGCGCTGGGGATACGCCATGAGTCTGGTGTTCTCGCACACGGACACCACCGTCTCCGAGCTCCGCCGCACCGCGTTCGCCCGGCGGCTCCCCACCGAGTTCTCGGAGCTCACCGGCCCGGCCCACGGCACCATCAGTCTGACGCTGCACCTGGCGTGGTTCGCACGCGCCCTTGATGCGCAGGGCCCTCGATGAGCAGAGGCCCTCGATGCGCAGAGGCCCTTGGTGCGCAGGGGCCCTTGGTGCGCAGGGCCCTCGATGCGACAGCGGTGGCAGTGGATCACTGCCGGCTCGGTACCGGTGCTCTCAGGAATGCGTCGTTGCCGGGCGGGGCTCCGGCTGCGCTGCACCTCTCTGCCACCCATGGATTTCTTCACGGGTGGTTCATGACAATCGCAACTGTTGCAAACGCTGGTGGCGTGAAAACGTCTGAACGACACCGGCCGAAGGAGTGCGATGAACAAGGGGTACGCCGTCTTCTGCGACGCGAACCGGCAGTTCTACGACGCTCCGCATCGGTCGCACGAGGAACGCAGCGGTTCTGCCGCTCTCTACGAGACCGTGCGGCGCGAGCTTCCGGACGGCTGGCAGCGCCACCGGTCGGGCGACTGGCTGGCGTTCCGACCGCTCGACAGTGCCCTGCCCAGCCAGGGATGGAAGATCCACGTTTCGGCCTGCCTGGACAACGCGGAGAAGGTGCTCGCCCAGGTCTGGGACTACTGCGTCCCTCGATCCGTCGCCTTCAAGTGCATGCCGAGCCGGTACTTGCTGCACACCCGCAACGCCAAATACGCCGACCGCGCCGCCAGTGGGAAGTTCCTCACCGTCTACCCCGCCGACGACGACCAGTGCCGCACCATTGCGGAAGACCTGGACCGTCTGCTCGGAGGCGAGCCCGGTCCGTACATACTCAGCGACTTGCGCTGGGGCGCGGGTCCGGTCCATGTGCGCTACGGGAGTTTTACAGAGCGGCATTGTTACGACGACCGGGGTGAGCTGTGCCCCGCGGTCGAGGACAACCATGGACGGCTTGTTCCCGACCGGAGGGACCCGACGTTCCACGTCCCGGACTGGGTCACCCTCCCCGCGTTTCTCGAACCGCATCTGGCCGCCCGCTCCGCCACCACGCTCAACGACATCCCGTACCGGTTCGAGCGCGCGCTGCATTTCTCCAACGGCGGCGGCGTGTTCGTCGGCCGGGACCTGCGCACCGATGAGCAAGTGGTCCTGAAGGAGGCCCGGCCACACGCCGGCCTGGCCGCGGACGAGGCCGACGCGGTGACCCGGCTGGAGCGCGAGAGGGATGCACTGCGGCGGCTGTCCGGGCTTGGCTGCACCCCCGAGGTGCGCGACTGGTTCACCCTGGGCGACCACTCCTTCCTCGTCATGGAGTTCATCGAGGGCCGCCCGCTCAACAGCTTCTTCGCACACCGGCACCCGCTGATCGAAGCGGATCCCAGCCCGGAGCGGCTCGCCGAGTACACCCAGTGGGCTATGCGGGTGCACCGCCTGGTGGAGGACGCCGTATCGGCGATCCACGCGCGGGGCGTGGCCTTCAACGACCTGCACCTTTTCAACATCATGCTGTCCGAGGACGAACGCTCGGTGGTGCTGCTGGACTTCGAGGCCGCCGCGGTCGATGACGTGAACCGGCGGCAGGTGATCGCCAATCCGGGGTTCGTCGCACCTGCCGACCGCAAAGGCTTCGACGTCGACCGGTACGCCCTGGCGTGCCTGCGCCTTGCCTTGTTCCTGCCCCTCACCAGTCTGTTCGCCGTGGACCGGGCAAAAGCCGCGCATGTGGCGGAGATCGCCGCCGAGCAGTTTCCGGTGCCGCGCGATTTCCTCCAGGAAGCGGTCGCCGAGATCCTTCGCGGCCATCGTGGCGCGGACCTGCCAGAGGGCAGGAGTCGCGGCGCAGCGGACCCCTACTTACCCGTGGAGCTCGCCGACTGGCCACGCAGCCGCGACTCCATGGTCCGGGCGATCCTGGCCTCCGCCTCTCCGGAACGGGAGGATCGTATCTTCCCCGGAGACATAGCCCAGTTCATGCCGGTCGGCGGCGCATGCTTCGCCTACGGAGCGGCCGGCGTCCTCTACGCCCTGGCCGAGACCGGCGCCGAACCGGCTCGGGAAGCGGAAGAATGGCTACTGAGGGCCGCGAAGACCCCCGCTTCCGGCAGCCCACTTGGTTTCTATGACGGCCTGTCCGGCATCGCCTGGGTCCTGGACCGGCTCGGGCACCGCGAACGCGCCCTGGACCTCGTCGACACGATCACCTCCCAGAGCTGGGAGGACATGGCCCCCGACCTGCACAGCGGACTGGCCGGAATCGGCCTGGCGCTCGATTCCCTGGCCACCTCCACGGGCGAGAGTGCCCTGCGCGACAAGGCGCTCCAGTGCGCCCGACTCGCCGCCGACAAGGCCGGCGCTCCCTCATCCGGGCAAGTCAGCGCCGGGACCCCGCGGGCCGGACTCCTCCACGGAGCCACCGGAACGGCGCTGCTCCACCTGCGCCTGTACGAGGCGACCGGCGACCACGTCCTGCTGGACCTGGCCGCAGACGCGCTCCGCGGCGACCTCGCCCGTTGTGTACGAGGCGTGGGCGGAGCCCTCCAGGTCGACGAGGGCTGGCGGACCATGCCCTATCTGGGCGCCGGCAGCGTCGGCATCGGCATGGTGCTCGACGACTACCTCGTCCACCGCACCGACGAAGAGTTCGAGAAGGCCAGGGGCGAAATCGTTCAGGCGGCGCAGGCCAGGTTCTATGCCCAGCCCGGCCTGTTCCGCGGTGCCGCGGGCATGGTGCTGCACTTGAGCCGCACCACGACCGGAGGCCCGGGCACCCACGCCGCCGATCTGCGCCGCCAGATCGACTCACTCTCGTGGGGCGCGATCCCCTACCAGGGGCATCTCGCCTTCGCCGGCGAGCAGATGATGCGCCTGTCCATGGACCTCAGCACCGGCACAGCCGGCTGCCTGCTCGCACTGGGCAGCGCGCTGCACGACCAGCCCGTGCACCTGCCCTTCCTCCCGCCGCCACGGCGGCCCTGAAGCCGGTCCCCTTACTCGGGGGGACCTGGGCAAGATCCGTCCCCAATGGAGAGGAACACCACCATGACACTTCTCGACCTGCAGACGATGGAAACCCCCAAGTCCGAGGCCACCGGCGAGCTCGCGACAGGCGGCAGCCGCGCGAGCCTGCTGCTCTGCGGTGACAGCAGCCTGAGTGTCACCACCTGTAACTGACCCATGGGTGCCACAGGACTTCGGCCTGTGGTGAACCGGCGCCGGAGGCCCTGGGGGACGGCCTTTTCCCGGGCCGCTGTGT